>NZ_JBEXME010000016.1:0-157099 GCF_040610355.1 Nocardia sp. NPDC004168
CCTCTGGCGACGACGACGTCGACCGCCACACAGGACGCGGCCCATGCGTGCATTCCCGTCGCAGCCCCGAAACCCGCGACCAGCCGTGGAAACGGCTGCCCCGCCTCACGATCCGCCTGGTCAGGACCCGGACAGCGCCTTCTTCAACGCGGTTGCCGCACCCCGATAGACGGACAGAAGATCCTGGCCCTGCTCGGGATAGTTCACGATCGATACCTGTTCGACGCCCGAGTCCGGCAGCACGGCGCCGGTGGACATGTGCGCGTTGTCGAGCACGAACTGCGGCTTCTTCGCACTCAACTCCGCCAACTGACCGGGCGTCACGGGTTCAGGACCATAGGTGCCCACAATCTGCGCACCTGCCAGCTCGGCCGCCCACGTCGAGAACACCTGGGCGATGACCGTCGGCTGCCTTCCACCCGGCCAAGCCGAGCGGACGTCCCCGCCGAGCTTGTCGTACTCGGTGCTGAACGTCGCGGTCCACGCCTGCGCCGCCGCGGTGGTGCCGAAGCGCTCGCCCAGCGCCTGCACTTGGGCTTTCACCTTGGCCGCGGAGTTGTCCAGATCGACTTCGATCAATTCGGCCTTCGATCCCGCGGCTTCCTTGATTTTGGCCGCGAACGGCTCGAACGGCGCGTAGAGCACGAAATCCGCTTCCGCCACCGCGGTCAGATCCGACGGTTTGGGATCGTAGTCCGGAGCATGGTGAACCGACGGCGGAACAATGACTTTCACGTCCGCCGCGCCTGCGGCTTCGGCGAACGCAGCCTCCCAGGTGGTGGTCGCCACGACGACCGGGTGGGTGTGTCCATGGTGGTCGTGCTGTTCGCTTTCGGAGCTGGAACACCCGCTCAGCAGCACGGTTGCCGCGACCACAGTCGTCAGGCTCATACCGGCGGTCAATGGTCGAAAGCGTGCCATGAGAATGTTCTCCGTTCAGGAATCAGATGGGCCGCGAAGGCGACTGCCCCCGCGGTGAGGACCAGCACCGGCCCAGGAGGAAGATCGAAGGCCAGCGCCAGCACGAATCCCACGGAATTCACCGCAACGCCGATACCGACAGCCCAGACGATGATCGAAATCAGCGAGCGGCCCAACCGCCGCGCGGCCAAAGCCGGCAGCAAGGTGAGCGCATCCACGAGCAGCGCACCGGTCAGCCGGATCGCTCCGGCCACCGCAACCGCGATCAGCACCAGCAGAATCAGCGTGAGCCGCCCCACCGCCACACCGGAAACCAACGCCAGCTCGCGATCGTGCAACAGCAGCGCCAAATCACGTCTTCGCCACCAGAACAGCGCAGGCACCACTACCGCGAGCACCGCCAACACGACGACGTCCTGGACCCGGACCGCGAGAATCGAACCCCACAGCAGCGAAAACGCCGCCGAAGCGTTCACTCCGGCCACCGCAAGCACCAGCAGCGCTGCCGCGACGGCCGAACTCATCAGCAAACCCATTGCACCGGAGAGCGTTTCCGGCGTGCGCGCCAGCGGAGTGATCCCCGCCCCGGCCACCGCACACGCGAGCAGACCACACAACGCCGGATCCCATCCGGTCAGCATGCCGACCGCGGCGCCCAGCAGCGCGACGTGCATCATCGCGAACCGGACCGGGATGATATCCAGCCCCACGATGGCCACACCGACCACCGGCAGCCCGATCGAGCCCACCAATAGCGCCACCCCGGCGCGCTGCACCGACCCCATTCCGAGCAGATCGAACAGCTGCGCAGGCCCGTTCACGACAACTCCCGCAGTCGGCCTGCGGCCATCTCCAGCACTCGGTCGCAACGCCGCGCCATGGCGCGGTCATGGGTGACCACGACGAGGGTGACAGGCAGCTCCGTCAGTACGTCGGCGGCCTCCTCCTGACCAGCGAAATCCAACGCGGCCGTGGGTTCGTCGGCCAGAACGACGCTCGCACCAGCTGCCACGCACCCCGCCGCGCGGGCCAGGTGCATACGCTGCAGTTGCCCACCCGAGAGCGTGTCGAGTGGTCGGCCGAGCAGCTCGCCCACACCCAGCCGTGTCGCCATCGCCTGCGCCTGACGGACGTCTCCGCTGCTGGCCAAGAGCTCACCGGCCAGCAGCGGAAATCGGCCCGCCGCGGGCCGCTGGGGAATCCACCCGCACACCCGCCGCCGCCACGCATAGTCCGCCGATGTGCGGCCACCACGGCCTCCCACGGAGATCTCGCCCCGCACAGCCGCGTGCAGGCCGATCACCGCGCGCAGCAGCGTCGTCTTGCCCGAGCCATTGGTACCGGTCAATGCGACCCGTTGACCGGCAGAAATGTCGAGGTCGACATCACTGACCACGTCGACACGTCCGTGCCGGCACGACACCCCCCGCAAGCGCAGGTTCAGCCCCGCCATCATCCCACCTCCTTACCGGCCGTCACCCGCACGCCGACCGGTGTGCCCGGAAGTAGTCGCACCACCACGCCTATCGGTTCCGCGACATGATCACCGTCGGCGGCGGACCCGTCGATCCCCCGCACCACCGAGACGAGGGTTTCGCGGGCACGGGCCACCCGAGAACGAATCGTGCCGACCGGACAACCCACCGTCTGCGCCGCCTCGGCATAGGACATACCCAAGACCTGGGTCAACACGAACGCCTCGCGCCGCTCTTGCGGCAGACTGCACAGCAGGTCGTTCAACGCCACCTCCTCGGCGAAATCCGGCGTACGCCGATCAGGCCGCTGCTCGAGAATCTGCGACCATTCCGGCACCTGAGTCGTCTTCGGACGAGCGGCGACACTGCGGAACCGGTCCACCACCACGCGGCGAGCGATCGACAGCAGCCAGGTTCGTGCGGTCGAATTCCCGGCGAACCGCGGCAGACTGCCCATGGCCCGCAAGAACGTCTCCTGTGTCAGGTCGTCAGCGGATTGGACATCGGTCAGGTGCGCGACGAAACGCCACACATCGCGCTGCGTCGATTGGATGAACTGCTCCAACGCCTTTCGATTGCCGGCACCGGCCGACAACGCCAGCGCGGTCAGGAGTTCGTCGGACATCCGCGGCCTCCACATCGACGCATCCGGCACACGAGAAAGCGCCCAGCGCTTAGAGCCGATCGAGGAGAAGGACCGTCGCCGCGGCAGGCAGCCGACAGCGGAGAAGGAGAAAACATTCGCACAATTTCTGTTCGCGACACCACCATTCGGCGGTGCGGAGAGACCGGCAGCCGGACTCGCACAGTGCGCACACCGGCGTAGAGGACCGACTGCCGCTGGACGGGGGCCGGGTGTGCGCACCGGCGTCGCGGCAGACCCTGACGGCTTGCTCACGCGCATCGATGACACGAGCGGCTACGTTCGCCCCCGGAATACCGGCAGCGCCGAATCGCGCCGATCGACGATCGGCCGGGCAGCACTGCCTCCACCGGCAGCACAAGGCGTGACTGCCTCCGATGGCGAACTCTCAGAACCGAACCGCGCCCACCGGAGGCCCACGCCGCGCCATCACATGACGCAGCACGCCCGCGCGCAGCGTCTCGATGCGATGGTCGGCTTCCACCACGGTTCGGGGCTCGCTGTCGACCGACGGATGCACCAGAACCAGAAGCAGAGGCGCCAGAATCCGTGTATACAGCGTCGCCAGTAGCGCGAAGAAGGCGAGTTCCCCGCGCCACAGCCACACCGCGCACACCAGCGCGGCCGCCGCGTGCGCAGCGAACATGCCCGCATCACTGTGCGGATCAATGGTTTGGGAAGCGGCGTGAGCGGCCGACATCGATGACATGCCGAACCACACGTGCAAGCCCGCCTGCATCACCGCAAGCCCACCGCCGATGGCGAAGAAGCCACGCTGACGATCGGCCAGCGCCCACGCCATCGAACCCGTCGCGGCAAACGCCACGATGAAAGCCGACACCGACACGCTGTGCCCCGCCGAGGCCCCATGCCCCAGCGCCGACAACAACACCGCGATTCCCGCGAACACGATGGCACGTGCCGCCCGCGCGTTCCGGGGCGCGGGCACAGTGTTCATAACGCCGTCCATCATGACACTCATATGCCGGCACTGTCCCGCGGGGTTTCGATCACGGCCTCGCCGCAGGCTGCGAAACCGACGAGCCGATCATCAAGCGGCCGAGCATGATCAGGACCTGCGACGAGCCACTCCCATACCGAGTGCCACAAGCAGGCCCAGGGCGCCCAGCACAATGCCGATCCCGCCGAGCCAGCGCGCGGTCGTATCGCTCGACGAACCAGAACTGGAGGACGCCGACTGGATGTCACCATGGTTGTCGGCGCCACCGGAATGCTTGGCGGCCAACGTCAGCGAAGGAGCTGGACGCTCCGGCTCGGACCCATCACCGTCCGCCTTCTGGTCCCAGCGCACGACTTGACCATCCGCGTAGGTCTGCACCGCGGGGATCGTCACCGTCTCGGTGTCCGGCAACCCGTTCGCCAGCACGGAGAACTGCCCGAACTGACTCGGCCCGATGCCACCCCCGGCATCAGCCGTCCAGGTGATGTCGGTGACGTTCCGCGCAGAGTCTTTCCGCACTACCGCTTTCCATCCCGGAGCGGCTTCGGTATCCGCCGCCGTCACCCCCGGAAGCTGCACCGCGACTTCGACCGTGGGGCTACCAGTGCCCGATTCATTCGGCACCCGGAAAACCAGGACCCCCGACCCGCCGCGAGACGCGTCAGGCCCAGAGACAGTGATGTGCGCAAGCGCGGGGGCGGCCCCCACAGTCGTCACGAAGGCCGCGGCAGCGCCTGCCGACGCCGCACGCACCAACCAAGAACTGTTCATCGTCGAGACCTCTCCTCACGGTGAGAAAACGAACGCAACAGATGCTCGCCGACGACGATATGCCACAACTGCGGCAGAACCGCGCATCTGCCGTGAGCGCCGTCGTGGCGAAGACGGCGCACCGCGAGCTCGGCGTCGTGGAGGGTCCGGCACCCGACCACGACTTCCGGACCTACCGACTGCTCAGTGGGTGTCGTTCCAGAACTGGATACCGGCTGCGATCAACGCCGGGACGCCGACGATTACGGTGCCCGCGACCGCGCCCATGCCTGCCAGTGCGGCGCCGGTGATGAGGCAACCGCCGATCGCCGCCGGAACCGCGAGCAGACCGATCGACACCACACCCCCGGTCGCTCCACCGACGATGCCGCCGGCGACGCAGCCGATGCCGCCGCCGATCGCACTACCCAGCAGGCTCCCGACAGTCGCCGCAGCCATCATCGACATGCTGAAGTTGCCGAGGGCCGCGTTGTAATTCGGATGAGACAGTGCATCGATCTCCTGAGCTGTCGCCGCGCTGATCGGGCGCGCGTCGGCGGGGTCGGCGCTCGGGGTCAGCGTGACCGTATCGCCGTCCAGCTGCGCGGCGATCGGCATCGCGCTGCCACCGTGGACGTAGGTCAGCGGAAGAGTCGCGACGGACGTTCCGCTCCGATCGATGAACTGCAGATGGTCATCGCTGACGGTGAGCGCCCCGGCATCCACGGTGAGCACAACCGAGCGGTCGACCACGTTGGCCTGGAAATGGACATCCGGAGTCTCCTGCGTGGGATCCGCCGTCGCGGTTCCCGCCGAGATACACAAAGCCGAGATAGCCATGGCGGCCACCGCAGCGCCCTTACGAAACATCACTGTCGTCTCAACTCTCGATTTCCTTGTGGCAGCGTGGGTTCGCAGCCGACAAAAGGTCGGAGAAGTTGTCGAACCAGTTCCTGATATGACGCACAACACATACCGGCAGGAGGAGCGCGATCGCCGAGACCCGCTGTCACCCGTGCCGACGGTCACGGCCCCAGCTTCTGGGTCAGCTCCGCTCACGCTGTGACTTCGCAGTGAACCACACCGACCGTAGCGGGCCAACGCGCCGGGGACGGACACCACGTTGAACAGCAGATTGCCCATACTCACCCTGAGAGCTACCACAGCCGCCCGCGTCGCGTTCCCGGGGCAGATCCAGTAGCAGCATGCGGGATTGCCAGTCGCCGATGGGGCGGGTCACTTACAACTCTATGTGGCGGTTAGGTGCCCGTCGCTGACCGCTCGTCTCGGGTTGACATACCCGGAACTCAATCTGCGCGAGTTTGTTTGCTCTACCAACGCACGCTCGAGGGATACATTGCCGTGCAGACTATTTCGCAGTAAGAGCCGTCGCGGCCAGCGGCGGTCTACTGGTTCGCCGGGCACGGGCGGTGGTCAGAGCAGGAGATGGAAGATGTCGAAGGCGATGTTCCATTCGGCGGTCCCGGGGTTCTTACGGTCCGGTTCGATCGTGACGAATGTGTGCGCCAGCGCCACGCTCAAGCCTCCGGCAATCAGCGGCAGTCGCTGCTCGGTCGCCTCGGAAAGGGCCATGTCCAACGGCGGCCGGGCCGCCAGTTGATCGAGCACAGACTGTAGTTCGATCTCCTCATCCAGTTTCTCGAACCGGTGGATGCTCTCCTGCAGTCCCTTGGTGATCGGCAGGTCCCACGGTTCGATCACGTCCCTCAGGTTTGCCTTTGCCGAGGCCTTGCCGATGAGGATCAGATCGTAGATCTTGTCGTCGATGAAATCCGTGTAGCGCTTGACGTCGTTCCGGTCGACTTGCAGGCCGGCCGCTGCCCGGAAGAATTGCTGGAATTTCACGGTACCCATCACTGGCATGTCGTCAGCTCCTGTCGAAGTATTCATGGATTTGGCGAACCGCCATCGCTCCCTCACCGACAGCGGAGGCGACACGTTTCACGGAGCCGGTGCGGACGTCACCGGCAGCGAACAGGCCGGGCAGGCTTGTTTCGAGCGTCCTCGACGGCCGGTCGCCAGTCCGCCGGTTGCCGTCCTCACGGGCGTAGACCGCGTCCATGCCCGTGAGGACGAAGCCGTGGTCGTCGAGTGCGATCGCGTCGGCCAGCCACCCGGTGTGCGGCACCGCCCCGATGAAGACGAACAGTGCGTGTACCCGGAGGGTGTCCTGTTCGCCCGTGTGATTGTTCTCGACCACAATCCGGTCGAGGTACTTCTCGCCGTGGACCTCTCGAATCTCGGTATTCCGGTGGACGGTCACGCGTGGATGGCGTTCGATCTGGTCGACGAGGTACCGGGACATGCTCTTTCCGAGGTCACCGCCGCGGATGAGCAGGTGAACCTGGGAGACACGGTCCGCGAGAAAGACGGTGGCCTGTCCGGCGGAGTTTCCGCCGCCGACGATGGCCACTGGGTCGGTGCCGCACATCCGCGCTTCCTGATGGGTTGCGGCGTAGTACACGCTCGTCCCCTCCAGCACCTCGATTCCCGGAACCGCCAACTTGCGATATCGCGCCCCGGTGGCGAGCACGACGGCCCGGCCGCGAACCGTGCCGCCGTCCGCCAGCCGGAGCACGTGGTGGCCGTCCTCGGACCCTAAACCGCTCACCTCCGCCGACACCAGGATTCGGGCGCCGAACTTGCCGGCCTGGATCACGGCTCGCTCCGCCAATTCGGCGCCGGAGATCCCTGCCGGGAAGCCGAGGTAGTTCTCGATCCGGGAGGAGGTACTGGCCTGGCCGCCTGCGGCGAACGACTCCAGTGTCACCGTGTTCAACCCGTCCGAGGCGCCGTACACGGACGCGGCCAGACCGGCCGGTCCCGCACCCACCACGACGAGGTCGAACACGTCCTGGGCCGCGTCGTGGACCGAGTCCGGGACCGGAAGCCCGACGATGCGGGCGAGTTCCGCATTCGTGGGATTGCGCAGCACCTTCTCGCCGTGCCAGATCACGACGGGGGTGTCCTCAGGGGCGACGTCCAGGCTGCGCAGCAGCTGCTCCGCCCGTTCGTCCTGCTCCACATCGATCCACCTGTGGGGCAATCGGTTTCGAATGGCGAACTGCCGAAGCCGCAACGTATCCGGTGAATAGCAGGAGCCGATGATCCGAAATCCCGAACCGAGCCCGATCAGCAGGTGCCGGCGCACCAGGTAGGCGCGCAGGATGAGATCGCTGAGCACGGGATCGTGGGAAACCAGCTCGCGCACCCGGTCGGCCGGGACGACGAGTATCTCGCCGTCCTCGATCGCCTCGGCGGTGAAGAACGCTACCTGGCCTTCCAGCAGTCCTAGCTCGCCCAGGAATCGGCCGGGACCATGCACGCGCAGTAACCGGCGTTCGCCGTCTCCGTCGCCCTCGTCGATGATCGCGACCTTGCCAGAGAGGATGACGAAGAAGTCGTTGCTGGGTTCGCCCTCTCGGATCAGCACCTCGCCGGGGCGAACCGCTCGACGCGTGCCACCGACCTCGAGTGTCGCGACCTGGTCGTCCGTCAGCCGCGGGTATCCTCCGAGCTCATCCGGAGTCTCGTCGAGCGGCGGAATATCGCGGACGGGAGCGGCGCCCTCAGACGAAGTTCTGGTCGACATAACACCAGCGCCAATCTTCACCTGACTCCATCGACTGGACGATCGGATGGCCGATGGCGTGAGCGTGCGCGCTCGCGTGCTTGCCCGGCGAGGAGTCGCAGCAACCGACGTGTCCGCACGTCAGGCACAGCCTCAGATGTACCCACGGGGTGCCGAGGCGAAGACATTCCTCGCAGCCCTGCGGAGTCCGGGGTGCGACGGGCCGGATCGCGGTCACGTGTGGGTCGACATGGACAGAAGTCATGGCTTCGTCTCCTTGCCTGCTTTTTCCGAGAGCGCCTGGTCGAGCCATGTGCGCAGTTGTGGTACCGGAGCGGCGCCCGCCTGACGAGCCAGGATCTCGCCTCGGTCCATCACCAGCAGAGTCGGTACGGCGCGGACAATGAATCGTTCGGCCGTCCTGGGCGCAGCGTCCACGTCGATTTTCACCAGCTTGATTCGACCCGCGCGTTCCCTGGCGAGCTGCTCGAGCGCCGGACTGACCATGCGGCACGGGCCGCACCACGTCGCCCAGAGGTCGACGAGCACAGGCACCGAGGATTTCTCGGCGACCTCCGCGAAGTCGTCGTCCCCTGCCGAGGCGATCCAGGGCAGCGGCTCGTGGCAGTTCCCGCAGCGCGGTTTTCCTTCCCCGGCCGCCGCCACCCTGTTGACCTTGCCGCAGTTCGGGCACTTCACCATTTCGGATCCCACGACGGCACCTCTTCTCAGGCCGCCGCGACGGCGGGTTCCGCATACGCGACGGCGAGCTCGTCGCCGGCCACCGTGACACGGATGGTGCCACCCGGTTCGATCTCGCCGCGCAACAGCGCACGACCTATCCTCGTCTCCACCTCGTGGGCGATGTACCGCCGCAGCGGCCGCGCGCCGTAGACCGGGTCGAAACCGTGTTCGGCGATGAGCCGGCGCGCTTCCGGCGTGATATCCAGATGTATTTGCCGCTGCGACAATCTGTTGCGAAGATCGGTGAGTTGTAGCTCGACGATGTGCTCGATCTGGGGCAGCGTGAGCGGGGTGAACAACACGATGTCGTCGACCCGGTTGAGGAATTCGGGACGGAAGTGCCCGCGCAGCTCGGCCAGCACGCGCTCCCGGGCATCCGGTTTGATCTCGCCGTCGGCTGTGACTCCCTCGAGGAGATACAGGGATCCGATGTTGGAGGTCATGATGATCACCGTGTTCCGGAAATCGACCTGCCTGCCCTGAGAATCGGTGATCCGGCCGTCGTCGAGCACCTGCAGCAGGGTATTGAAGACGTCGGCGTGGGCCTTCTCGATCTCGTCGAAGAGCACCACGGAGTACGGCTTGCGGCGTACCGCCTCGGTGAGCTGGCCGCCCTCGTCGTAGCCGACGTACCCGGGGGGCGCACCGATGAGCCTGCTCACCGTGTGCCGCTCTTGGTACTCGCTCATGTCCAGGCGCACCATGTTGTCTTCGCTGTCGAAGAGGGCACTGGCCAGCGTCTTTGCGAGCTCGGTCTTTCCCACGCCCGTCGGGCCCAGGAAGATGAACGAACCGATCGGCCGGCGTGGGTCACGGATACCCGACCTCGCCCGGATCACCGCGTCTGCGACCAGTTGCACCGCCTCGTCCTGACCGACGACCCTCTCGTGCAAAATCTCGTCGAGCTTCAACAGCTTCTCCCGCTCGCCTTCCTGCAGCCGGGCGACCGGGATACCCGTCCATGCGGCCACGATCTCTGCGATCTCGTCTTCGGTGACCACCTCACGCAGCAACGGATTCCGGCCCTGCCTGGTGGCCAGTTGCTCCTCCGCCGCCCTGAGTCTGCGTTCCAGCTCGGTGATCTCGCCGTATCGCAACTCGGCGGCCCGGTTGAGGTCGTAGTTGCGCTCGGCCTCCTCGGCCTCGTGGCGCAACCGTTCCAGCTCTCCCCGCAGCTCCTGCACCCGCCGGATCGCCTGCCGCTCGGCCTCCCACTGAGCGTGCCTGGCGTCGGCCTCGGCCCGTAGGTCGGCCAGCTCCTTGCGCAGCTCTTCGAGGCGCGCCTTGCTGGCCGCGTCCGTTTCTTTGGACAGCGCGGCCTCTTCGATCTCCAGCCGGGTCACTTTCCGGGTGAGCTCGTCGAGTTCGGCGGGCATGGAGTCGATTTCGGTGCGCTGCCGAGCGCATGCCTCATCGACCAGGTCGATCGCCTTGTCCGGAAGGAAGCGGTCGGTGATGTACCGGTGCGAGAGGGTCACGGCGGCGACCAGGGCGCCGTCCTTGATCTTCACGCCGTGAAACACCTCGAGGCGTTCCCGAAGTCCGCGCAGTATCGAGATCGCATCCTCGACACTGGGCTCGTCGACGAGAACGGTCTGGAAGCGACGCTCCAGTGCCGCATCGGATTCGATGTGTTTGCGATATTCGTCGAGAGTGGTGGCGCCGATCATGTGTAGTTCGCCGCGGGCGAGCATCGGCTTGAGCATGTTGCCTGCGTCGAGAGACCCGTCGCCGCCGACTGATCCCGCGCCCACAACGGTATGTAGCTCGTCGACGAACAATAGGATGCGCCCCTCTGCCGCCTTCACCTCCGACAGCACCGCCTGCAGTCGCTCCTCGAACTCGCCGCGGTACTTCGCGCCGGCCACCAGGGAACCCATGTCGAGCGAGAAGATCGTCTTGTCGCGCAGGCCCTCGGGCACGTCGCCGCGGACGATCCGCTGGGCGAGGCCCTCGACGATCGCGGTCTTACCGACGCCGGGGTCGCCGATCAGCACCGGATTGTTCTTCGTCTTCCGGCTCAGGATCTGCGTTACCCTGCGGATCTCGGCATCTCGGCCGATGACCGGATCGAGATTGCCGACCCGGGCCTCGGAGACGAGATCGCGTCCGTACTTCTCCAGCGCCTCGTACGCCCCTTCCGGGGTCGCCGATGTGACGCGCTGATGGCCGCGCACTTTGGTCAATACGGTGAGGAAGGACTCTCGCGTGACCCCATGACTGGCGAGGACCCTGCCTGCCGCAGTGGCCGACCCCTCCTCGGAGAGGGCCATCACGAGATGCTCCACCGACACGTAGGAATCCTTGAGTCGCTTCGCCTCCCGTTCCGCGGCGTCGAGCAGCCTGGCCAGGCGCTGGGTGATCATCACCTGTCCGGGCGTCGCGCCGGGGCCGCTGACCTTCGGCCTATGCGACAGTTCACGTTCCAGATCGGATCGCAGGGCATCGACGTTGGCGCCGGCCTGCTCGAGCAGTCGGGGTACCAGCCCTTCCCGCTGATCGACCAACGCGAGCAGCAGGTGCTCTCCGTCGACCTCGGTGTGACCCATTCTGGTCGCTACATTCTGGGCTTCCTGCAGGGCTTCTCGTGACTTTTCAGTCAGGCTGCCGGTGTCCATGGGGTGCCCTCCTTCCGCGGGAAGCTGCTTCGAGTTTCTCGATTCGATCCAGCAGATCGAGTACGAGCCCGATGGCCGAGTAGTTCAGGCCCAGACCGGTCCGCAGCCGTTGGATGCGGGCGGCGTGGGCCACTTCGGATGGTTGGAACGACATCTCGCCGCCGGCGTCTCGGTGGGCGTCGAGCAGGCCGAGCGCCACAAGCCTTCGTGCCAGGTCCGGGTGCAACCCGGTACGTTCGGCGAAGGCATCTGGCGACAATCCGGGACGGCGAACCAATACGTACCGGGTGACCGGGGTCGGGGTGCTCATGTCTCTTTCCTCGGATCGAAGTTCGATTCGGTGGCCAACTGCTCGAACAGCTCACGTTCGCGTGCTGTCGGTTTCGACGGCACCATCACCTTGATCTCGGCGTAGAGGTTGCCGTTGGGGCCACGCGGATTGGGCATTCCTTCTCCGCGCAGCCGCAGCTTCCTTCCCGTCGACGAGCCCGGTACCACTTTGACTTTCGCCTCGCCACCCGGGGTGGGAACGACGACGGTCGACCCGAGCACCGCCTCCCATGGCGATACGGGCAGGTCCACGTAGATGTCGCGACCCTGTATCCGGAAGCGGGAATGCGGCTTGATGCGCACCACGAGGTACAGATCCCCGGGCGGCGCGTCACCGTTGCTCCGCCCGCCTTGCCCGGCCAGCCGGATTCGCTGGCCGTCCAGGACACCGGCGGGAATGTCGACGTCGTACTGGCGTCCGTCCAGTCTGAGTGTGCGTTTGCCGCCCCGATACGCCTGTTCCAGAGTCAGTTCCAGTTCCGCTTCCTGGTCGGCCCCGGGAATCGGCCCGTATCCGCCGGCGCCGCCGAACATCTGCCCGAAGAGGTCCTCGAAGTCGACGGCGCCCTCGCCACCGAAACCTCGACCGAAGTGCACCCTTCTGCCCCCGCCGCCGTACCCACCGGCGCCGGCCCGGACCCGTTCGTCGTAGTCCTCGGGCACACGCCGGAAGTCCTCACCGAATCGGTCGTAACGTTTCCGGGTGTCCGGGTCGGACAACACCTGGTAGGCCTCGTTGGCCTCCTTGAACTTGTCCTCCGCAGTGGGGTCCTTGTTCACGTCGGGGTGATACTTGCGCGCCAGCTTGCGGTACGCCTGCTGGATTTCGTCGGTGCCTGCGCCGCGCGGGACACCGAGGACGTCGTAGTAGTCACGCGCCATCGGTGCTCACCCCTCGGGTCGGCTGACGACCACCGAGGCGGGACGCAACTGCCGACCGTCCTCTCCATAGCCCGGGCGCAAGACCTCGATCACGGTCCCGGAGGGAACGTCCGGTTGGGCCACCACGCTGACCACTTCGTGTAGCTCCGGGGAGAACGGCACACCGACCTCGTCGTGGCGCTCGAAGCCGAACTGCGCCAGCACCTGCACCGCTTGGTCTCGGATCGCCTTCACGCCCTCGACGACGGCCTGGGGATCGCTGCCCGCATGGGCCAGCGCGAGTTCCAAATTGTCCAGCACCGGGAGCCACGCAGCGGATACCTTCGCCACCTCCGCGGCGCGGGCACGGTCCAGATCCTTGGCAAACCGCTTGCGCAGGTTGTCCAGATCTGCAAGGGCCCTGCGCCAGCGGTCCTCGAGTTGAGCCAGCTCGGCCCCCGTGTCGGTGCGATCCGGCGCCGTCTCGGTCTGATCCCCGTCGGTAGCCGACTCGGTAGCCGACTCGGTCGTCGAATGATCTGCGGACCTTTCCATCGTGTGCCTCAGCTTCGATCGAATTCGGCGTCGATCACGTCGTCGTCATCCGACGACGCCGCTTCTCCGCCGCCTGCCCGGTGTCCGTCTCCGCCGCCGGACTGGACCGGTGCGAGCCCGTAGAGCAGCTGCTGCAACTCGGAGGTGAGTGGCTCTACCTCGGCGGGGGGAGCATTGTCTTCCACGGCTTTCCTGGCGTCGGCGATCAGCATCTCGGCGCGTGCCTTGTCGTGCGGTGGAGCACTGTCACCGAGTTCGGCGAGTCGCCGTTCCACTTGATAGGCAACCGAATCCAGCGCGTTGCGCGCGTCGACCGCCTTTCGCAGCGCCTCGTCCTCGGCCCGGTTCCGTTCGGCCTCCGCGAGCATGCGCTCTACCTCACTCTGGTCGAGGTTGCTCTGCTCACTGATCGTGATGCTCTGCTCCTTACCGGTGTCCTTGTCGCGGGCGGTGACGTGGAGGATGCCGTTGGCGTCGATGTCGAACGTGACTTCGACTTGGGCCTCGCCACGGGGTGCCGGGCGAATGCCTTCCAGCCGGAACCGACCGAGCACCCGGTTGTCGGCGGCGCGTTCGCGTTCGCCCTGCAGGACCACGACATCCACTGCGGGCTGATTGTCTTCCGCGGTGGCGAACACTTCACTGCGCCGGACCGGGATCGTCGTGTTGCGCTCGATGATCTTGGTCATCACCCCGCCCTGGGTCTCGACGCCGAGGGACAGCGGGGTGACATCGAGCAACAGCACATCGGAGACCTCGCCCTTGAGCACGCCCGCCTGGACTGCGGCACCGAGCGCCACGACCTCGTCCGGGTTGACGCTCATGTTGGGGTCCTTGCCGCCGGTGAGCCGGCGAACCAGCGCCTGCACCGCCGGAATACGTGTCGAACCACCGACCAGAATCACCTCGTCGATGTCGTTGGCGGTGACCTTGGCGTCACTCATCGCCTGCTTCACCGGGCCGAGGCAGCGTTCCACCAGATCCGCCGTCAGATCCTCGAACTTCGATCGCATGATCGTGGTGGTGAGGTGCTTGGGACCGTTCGCGTCAGCGGTGACGAAGGGCAGGTTGACCTGGGCCTGTGTCACCGAGGACAGCTCGACCTTGGCTTTCTCTGCTGCCTCGAAGAGTCGCTGCAACGCCTGGGCGTCCTTGCGCAGATCGATGTTCTCCGCCCGTTGGAACTCGTCGGCGAGGTAGTCCACCAGACGTCGGTCGAAGTCGTCGCCGCCGAGATGGGAGTCGCCGGCCGTGGCACGAACCTCGACCACTCCCTCGCCGACGTCGAGCAGGCTCACATCGAAGGTGCCGCCGCCGAGGTCGAAGACCAGTACGGTCTCGTGGGTCTGCTTGTCCATGCCGTATGCCAGTGCCGCGGCGGTCGGCTCGTTGATGATTCGCAAAACCTCGAGGCCCGCGATCCGGCCGGCGTCCTTGGTGGCGTTGCGCTGTGCGTCGTTGAAGTACGCGGGAACGGTGATGACCGCTTCTTTGACCTTCTCACCGAGGAACTTGCTCGCGTCGTCGACGAGCTTGCGCAGCACGAGGGCACTGATCTCCTCCGGCGCGTACTTCTTGCCCCGCACGTCGAAGCGAGCCTCACCGTTGTCGCCCGGCACGACGTCGAAACTGACCGCTTTGGCCTCCTCGGAGACCTCGTCGTAGTGACGTCCGATGAAGCGTTTCGCGGAGTAAATTGTGCCCTTCGGATTCAAGATCGCCTGCCGTCGGGCGAGCTGACCCACCAGCCGCTCCCCGCTCTCGGTGAAGGCCACCACCGACGGCGTCGTCCGCGCTCCCTCGGCATTGGAGATCACCCCCGGCTCGCCGCCTTGCCAGCTTGCGATGACCGAGTTCGTGGTGCCCAGGTCGATACCTACAGCGGTCGCCATGACTCATTCCTTTCGATCGGTCCGGCCGGTGAGCAGGCGAACGGCTTCGTCCGTGACCTCGACGTCGGCAAGGACTTCGTAGTGACGTGGTTGTAATGACTGGATTGAGGTGAAGTCGCGCCGACCGCCCCGCAGCGCGTGCATGAATAGGCCGAGCAGGACGCCGACAACAGCGCCGAACACCAGGCCGTAGCAGGCGAGCACGAGGCCGGTGAGCAACGGCTGGACCCAGTCGAGTAGTCCGAAGATTCAGCCGAACAGTGCGCCGTCAGCGCACCCGCGGCGGCGCCTCGCAGAGCGGCCCGGCCGTAGTTCAATCGGCCGACGACCTGCTCGACCAGCTCGATGTCGCGTCCGACGACGGCCAGTTCGTCGACTGTTGAATGCTGGTCGGAGAGGTAGTCGACGGCGCTTTCAGCGTCGGCGTAGTCGTCGAATGTTGCCATTACCTGGCGCGCAGGTTGGTTCGGACGTATCGGCGAGGTTCCGCGATCGGACTCTGACATCACGCCCCCTGGGCGTCGATGATTCGGTGTTCGCCGAGCCTGCGTGAACCAGTTCGGCGTCTGGCCGGTCGGTCAACCGCTTGAACTCACGGACGGCTCAACCGCTGAAAGTTCTTCATCCGCCTGTAGGCGTCGACAGAACGGGAGGCGGTGGCGTCCACACCCCGGCTGGGGCATAGGAGTGCCGGAACCCGCTCGAGGCGGCCGGTGCGCGCACTCCGGGCATCAGCCACTACTTCAGGGCTTCCACGAGTAGAACTCCGATACGAAAGATCGGGACTGCTGAGCGGTGTGACAAGGTCCCAGCAGGTCGAAAGTAGGAAGCCAACTACGCCACACAGTGTAGCCACGGGAGCACCGGGAGTCACGGCTCCGTGCCCGCTCGCGCCAGGAACAGCGGTCACCTGCGCGAGGACTTCACCGACGAGGCATCGTCATCTGTTGCGCTCACCTCGTCGTTGCGCACCGAGAATCCGACAGGTTCGGCGGACTCGCGTACCAAAGTTCGCGGTCAGGTGGGTGACGCGGTTCTGTCGAGCTTGCGGGGGGCTGTTTCCAGTCGGTGGTTCAGAGCTTGTTGGCGAGCACGTCGAGGTTGCTGATTTCGGGCGGCGCGGCGAAGAGTTCGTCGGCGCGTTCGCCGAGGGCCTTGCCGACCGGCCCATTGAGATGTGTTTCGCGGGCGGCCTGGTCTGGGAATGCGTCGATGATGCCGAACGTCGAAGGGCCGAACCGTACCGCGAGCCAGGGCTTCGTGCCGGGCTCCTGCTCGACGAGTGGCAGCGCCGATCGGAGGAATTCCACGACCGCGTTTTCCTTGCCGGGTTTGGCTTCGAGTCGGACCAGCAGCGCCTTGGTGGCCATGGCGGGTCTCCTGTTCGAGGTGGTGGACATGATCCAGCATCACATCATCGACCGGTGAAGAGAAGGAGCCGAGCCCACAAATCAATGAGACCGATCTCGACCCCCCTAGCGATCGCGGAGCCGAAAGAGGAGACTCCAGGGTGGAGAACGCGACGCCTGGAATGCACCCACTGCTTGTTGTTCATGACGCGAAACATGTTGGTGTGCCTTAGTTTTGGTGTGTTCTTCCGTTGCGTGCGCTGTCGCCTCGGCTGCTCTAGCAGAACGGTTCGTTCGTCTGTCGCGCACACGTAACCGCCTGTGGCCGCCGGGCGTCGACCGGAAACGCCGCATGTCAGGAGTATCGAGATGAAAGCGCTTGTGTACGACGGACCCCGTGAGGTTCATGTGAAGGATGTGCCCGATGCGAGGATCGAGCAGCCGACCGATGTGCTGGTAAAGATCACCAGCACCAACATTTGCGGGTCGGATCTACACATGTATGAGGGCCGCACCGATCTGGAGCCCGGGATGGTCCTCGGTCACGAGAACCTGGGGATCGTCGCCGAGGTGGGCAATGCGGTGGTAAAGGTCACCTCCGGGGACCGGGTGTGCCTGCCGTTCAACATTGGTTGCGGTTTCTGCCGAAACTGCGAGGAAGGGTTGACCGCGTTCTGCCTGACGGTGCATCCGGATCCGAAGATGGCGGGCGCCGCGTATGGTTTCGCCGGGATGGGACCGTTCTGGGGCGGACAGGCCGAGTATTTGCGGGTGCCGTTCGGCGACTTCAACTGTCTGCGGCTGCCTGAGGATGCTCAGGACAAAGAAAACGACTATGTGATGCTGGCGGACATTTTCCCGACCGGTTGGCACTGCACCCGTCTGGCCGATATGCAGCCCGGCGATTCGATGGTGGTCTACGGGGCCGGCCCTGTGGGCTTGATGGCGGCATATTCGGCGATGATCCAGGGCGCGAGCAAGGTGATGATAGTGGACCGGCATCCAGACCGGTTACGCCTGGCCGAGCAGATCGGCGTCATACCGATCGACGACTCGAAGGGCGACCCGGTCGAGCAGGTGCTGGAGCAGACCAACGGGCACGGCGCCGACAAGGGTTGTGAGTGCGTCGGCTATCAGGCCCATGACCCGCAGGGAAATGAGGATTCGGCGATGACCATGAACCGGCTGGTCGATTCGGTGCGGTTCACCGGGCACATCGGCGTGGTGGGCATCTTCTTGCCACAAGACCCCGACGCGCCCGACAAGCTGGAGAAGAAGGGCAAGATCGCCTTCGACATGGGCAAGTTCTGGTTCAAGGGTCAAAAGGCCGGAACCGGACAGGCCAACATCAAGCACTACAACCGCCAGCTTCGTGACCTGATCCATGAAGGCCGGGCCAAACCGTCGTGGATCGTCTCTCACGAGCTCCCGCTGGCTGAGGCCGAGTCCGGCTACCAGCATTTCGATGCCCGCGACGACGGATGGACCAAAGTCGTAATGCATCCGTGAGGCGGCCCCGGACCGAGAGGAGCGCAACGATGGCAAATGCACTGCAGCGCAAGCAGATCGCGAAGACCGGGACAGGTGCGTCATGACAATGAACCAGACCTCGGTATCCCTCGACGATGCACAGCGGGTGATTGCCGCCGGGCAGGCCAAAGCCGCCGAGATCGAGTCGCCGTCGAATATTGCGGTGGTCGATGCCGGAGGCAACCTCGTAGCCCATGTGCGGATGGACGGCGCATGGATCGCCAGCATCGACATCTCGATCAACAAGGCATTCACCGCCCGAGCGCTGGACATCTCGACCGAGGACCTCGCGGCCGACGCGGGTCCGGGCAAGCAGTTCTACGGGATACATACCTCCAACGGTGGGCGCATCATGATCTTCGCCGGCGGTGTGCCGCTGCGGCGCAACGGCCAAGTCGTCGGGGCGGTCGGCGTCAGCGGCGGCACCGGAGAGCAGGACAAGGCTGTCTCCGAGGCAGCCGCAACGGCGATGTGAGCAAGGGAACTACGTCGACACGGCGCCGTCGCGGACAGCCTGACAAAGCGGCCCCGCTGCCCGCCGGCCGCACCGCGATTTTCGGCCACGGCCGGAAGAGAAAGGCGTTTGATGGTGTGCCTGCGGTTCCGTCATCGGCTGCGGTCCAGCCTGTGGATCACGCCGTTGCTATGCGTGCTGGCCTCGATCGGGCTCTCGTTCGTGACCGTGGCGATCGATCGGCAGTTCGGCGATCGGCTGATCCCGGTGACGATCACGGGCTCGGCGGACGCGGTGTCCAACATCCTCAGCACCATCGCCGCCGCGATGGTCACCCTGACCACGCTCGTACTCACGGTGACGACGGTGGCCGTCCAGCTCGCGATGGGCCAGTTCTCGCCGCGCATCGTGCGGGCGTTGCTCCAGGACCGCAGCAGCCAGCTGGCCTACGGGCTGTTCGCCTCGACGTTCATCTTCGCGATCCTCGCGATCCGCGAGGTCAACGCCGTGGGCGAGGGTACGGTGCCAGGCCTGACCGTGTCGGTGGCCTACCTGCTGATGCTGGCCAGCATCGCCACGTTGTTCCTCTACATCCACCATTCGGGAAACGCGCTGCGCGCCTCTGGCCTGATCGACCTGGTCGGCGATCATCTGCACGAGCAGCTGAACCGCAAGTACCCAGCGAAGGGGCCGCCGCCCGCCCAGCCTGATGTCGTGGTCTCGCCCGAACCGGGGCTCGTTATCGACCTGGATCGTCCCGCGCTGGTCGCAGCAGCGTCCGAGGCCGGCTGCGTGGTGGAGATGGTCCCCCTCATGGGCGACTTCGTACCAGCAGGCGCGCCGCTGTTCCGCGTGCACGGCGACCCCGTCCGTCTCGACCACGCCCGTGTCGCAGGCCTCGTCGTCCTCGCCGCGGAGCGGACCCACGGCGATGACCCGGCGTACGGCTTCCGCAAGCTGGTCGACATTGCCGAGCGTGGTCTGGCCCAACCGTTCACCGACCCGACCACCGCCGTGATGGTGATCGACCGCCTGCACGACTGCCTGCGGCAGCTCGCCAACCGCGACTTCCCCTCCGGTCGGCACCACGACGCCGGCGGCGAGGTTCGGCTCATCGAGCGAACGCTCAGCTGGGCGGGCTACGTCCGGCTCGCGTTCGACGAGCTCTGCCTCGCCGGAGCCGCCTCCCCCCAGGCATCGCGCCGGTTACGCGCCGCACTGGAAGACCTCCTGACGGTCGCACCACCCGAGCGGCACCCACCGCTCGAGCGACAACTGGACGTGCTCGTCGCCGCCGTACACCGCAGTTACGACGACCAGCGCGACCGCCGTGCGGCGCTGGTCGCCGATCAGCAGGGCATCGGTTCGGGCGCCGACCTCGCAGCGGAGTCCGAGGCGGCGACCAAGCGCGCCGGCGCGGGAACATGATCGACAGGATGTACGGCGTGCAGAAAACCCCTACCCGTGACGCAGAAAAATCTGTATCGCAGGGTGTAGACATTCGGGAGGGCGGGGTGTACCTTATCTTTCGTTGGAGATGAGATGTCTGGTTGGCCGGGCAGGTGAACTGCACCGGAAGCAAGATCCACATCCCCTCCGGCGGAGAAGAGAATCCGGTGCAGTCGGCCGGACCGCCGGAGGGGATGACGAACTTTCGCAGACAGGTCCGGCAACTCAGGAGGTGGTGACTGAACAGCTCTTCCCAGATTCCGCGTCCCGGGCTGTTGCCGGGCGTGGTTCCCGCGGTCGGCTCTACCGCCCGACCGGCGGGATCGACGTGAAAACCCCCTCGATCCCAGGCCCCGGCGCACCACGCGCCGGGGCCTGACGACGTTGACCCCAGAGGTGTTGTGCAGCAATCGAACGACCCCACCGACCCGACCGACCCGACCGACGCTTCCAGTGCCGCCGACCGGCTGGATGACGAGGACTACCCCGCCTACAGCATGGGTAGGGCCGCGGAAGTCCTCGGCGTCACCCCCGCCTTCCTGCGCGGCCTGGACGCCGCCGACCTGCTGACACCGCAGCGTTCACCGGGCGGGCACCGCCGCTACTCCCGCTCCCAGTTGCGGATCGCCGCGCGGGTCCGCGCGCTGGTCGATGCGGGCACACCGCTGGAGGCAGCGTGTCGCATCACCGTCCTCGAAGACCAACTCGCCCAAGCCCACGAGCTCAACGCCGAACTCACCCGGCAAAAACCGCCCGCGCCGGACCACGGCAGCTGAGCTCCGATCAGCCGGGGCCGCGGGTGCCGAGTTCGGCCCACACCGTCTTGCCGCCGCCGTGGTAGTCCACACCCCAGCAGGTGGCCAGCTGATCGACCAGGATCAACCCGCGCCCACCCGTGTGATCCGGTCGGCGGATCCGCGCAGGCACGGGCGAAGCATCGTCGACCTCCACACGCAACCAGCCGCCGTGGTCGGCCACCATCAACCGGCAACCACGCGGGGCGCGGGCATGCACGACAGCGTTGCCGGCCAACTCGTCACACACCTGCACCGCGTCCTCGACCCCGATACCGGCGAGCGGGGCGAGCAGGCGCCGCACCGCAGCCCGCAGCTGCCCCAACGACACAACCTCGAGATCCCACTCGACAACAGCGCCTTTGGCGCGCGCCTGATCCAGTGTCGAAATTCCCACCCTGCACCCCTCCTTCCGCTCGCTCAGTACCGGCCTCTACGCGGACAGCATTACATCGGCGACATACCCTCACCACACCCCGGCGAAAACACCGCATCCACGCTCACTGCGGACCGCGTGAGGTGTTGAGAATCGTTCGGTTCTCCGGTACCCCGCATCGATCGGGAGTGCAGAGCACGGCCTGGTCCCGCCAGCCCGCCGCACACCCGGCGTGACCGGCTGCGGTCCCGCGGTCCACATCCGAGGACAAGTCCCGCTTCGCGGGGTTGCCGAGCGGGGCGAATACCCGCACGGGTCGGCGCCGGGACGGGAATCGTCTGCGGCAGTCGGTCTCGGCGTGACGTTCAGCCGTCCGCAGCCCGTAGGCCCGGCCCTCCGATCACTGCGTGAGGCGAGCGAACGGCGACGGTTGTGGCATAGTGAGAGGTTGAGTACGGGCTTTTCACCAAGAATTTGCTCGGCTCACTACAGAAAAGAA
This sequence comes from Nocardia sp. NPDC004168, assembly GCF_040610355.1. Classification (NCBI taxonomy): domain Bacteria; kingdom Bacillati; phylum Actinomycetota; class Actinomycetes; order Mycobacteriales; family Nocardiaceae; genus Nocardia; species Nocardia sp. NPDC004168. The sequence goes on from NZ_JBEXME010000016.1 coordinate 21,794, forward strand.
GTTGTTTACAGCATGGCTCAAGGCAGTGTGAAGTGGTTCAACGGTGAAAAAGGCTTCGGCTTCATCGCTCAGGACGGAGGCGGCCCGGACGTCTTCGTGCATTACTCGGCCGTGAGCGGCTCGGGTTACAAATCCCTCGACGAGGGTCAGCGTGTCGAGTTCTCGGTGGAACAGGGCCAGAAGGGTCCTCAAGCCCAGGACGTCCGCGCCATCTGATTCCGCGCGCTCGCGTTTGTTTGTGAAGAGCTTCGCACCGAGGTCGGTGCGAAGCTCTTTTCGTTGAACCTCGTTCAACACCGTGTTTGTACAGGTGACGGATGCTCAGCCATGGCTGGGCCCGCCGGTCAGTCGATGCCTTCGATGATGCGGAAGTCGCGCTCGACGCCGTCGGGTAGGGCCACCAGCGCCTTCTGGTATGCCTCGCTCTCGTATGCCGCGACGGCCTGTTCAAAGCTGTCGAACTCGATCAGAACTACGCGTTGCGTGATTCCGGCCTCGTGGGCGACGACTCGACCGCTACGGGACAGGACGCGCCCGCCCCCAGCCTGGACAGCCGGACGGGCCAGCTTGTTGTATGCAGTCAGCTCCTCAGGGTCGGAAATGGCGGGGTAGACGCTGACCCAGTAGCCCTTAGCCATGGAAACCTCCTGTGTTCGGCCGGACACGTCCGACTTCGAATCGATATTCAGATCGATCGATCCCGGCGACGGGTACTGCGGTCAGCCGAATCGTCATATGCGCAGGTTAGGGCTTGATGCGCGGTCGAGGGAAAGACCGGTACGCGATAGACTCAGAACGGATCGTTATCAATCGGCAGGGAGGGCATGTGGCGCCGGATACGGTGAGCCTGCGGTACTTTCTGGTGCTGGCGCAGGAGTTGAACTTCACCCGCGCGGCCACACGGATCGGGATCGCACAGCCCGCACTCAGCGCCCGGATGCGCCGATTGGAGGCGGAACTCGGTACTGCCCTGCTGGTTCGCAACACGCGTAGCGTCGTATTGACCACGGCCGGTGCGGCTTTGGCGGAGTCCGCGCCGCCCGCGCTGGCGGCGCTGGACCGGGCATGGGACATCGCCCGGAATGCGGGGGCCGGTGAACTGGGCACGCTCCGCATCGGATACAGCCTCAGCGCGGGAGCCGAGACGGCACCGGCCCTGGTGGACAGGCTCATTCGCAGCAGCCCGGGACTCGAGGTCGGCGCGGTCCCGATGGCGACACCGGAGATCTCTCCCGCGGTCGCCGACGGCCGCATCGATGCGGGGATCACCCGCGGTGAACAGCCGGGTCGTGGCGTGCGCCGGTTCCTGCTGCGGCGTGTGCGCGTCGGGGTCCAATTGGCACAGCATCATCCGCTGGCCGAACATCCGGAGATCGAGATCGCCGATGCGGCCGTGTATCCGCTGCGACTCCCCGACCGTGCGGCCAATCCCGTGATCCACGATCAGCTGTCCGCACTTTTCCGCGAGATCCGGCCGACCACCCGATTCCACACGCTCGCAGTCTCTTTCGACATGTCTCAGCGCGACCTACGCGACGGGCTCACCCTCGCCCCGGCCGGAGAAACCGCGGTCACGGCACAACCAGCCGGTCTCACCTGGCGACCGCTGCGGGGCGCGCCCAGCCTGACGCTCCACCTGGTCCTCCCACGCGAGCAGTCGCCGCTACACCGCCGCATCCGTGCCGTCGCCAAAACCCTGGCGCACGAGCTGAACTGGCTGCCGAACTGACGCGCACCAGGTCACGCAGAGCGCGTCCCATGCTTTCACCGCGCCGTCCTGTCATCCCACCCCTCGCGATAAGCATCGGCGGCACTCCCTTCCAGGTATCGAACAACGCCTGAACCTCACGGTCCAATGCCACCGATCCCGATCTCAGCTGCTGCGCCATGTCAAGGGCATGCCTGCCGACCGCCGTCACCGCGTCAGGAACGACATTCAGCGGTTGATTGTCTGTCGCCATGCTCTCTCCTCCCCGGCCCCAGACCATCGCCCTGACCCCACCCGCCCTTCCCGGCGCTCATCAGGTCTGGGCCTGATCGAACTGGCGCCATCGACGCGGCACCAAGCTCGTCTATCGCACTACCGGCGGCAAACCGGCTCGCAGAAAGCTGCCTCGGAGCTGCCGACGGCACGGGGACGGAATGACACTGCAGTCACGCCGCGCGCTGATCCGAGCCGAAGAGGTCGGCCATATGCTCGAGGCGCGATTTCAGCTGGAGGAGAGCCGGTTTCGGCGAACAGTCGGCGAGGCACCAGCGTGCGCCTCTCAGCAGGGTTGCCGGCGCCGCCCGGCGCGCCGCGGCGCCGTCGAGGACGGAATCTCGCCGAGTACCCAGACGGCTTCGAGCAGCCGGTTGGGCTCGCTCGACGCTCGCTCGAGCGAGCGCTTCATCGGCAAGCGCTACCGCCGCCTCGACCGGCGCGTACACGGCCAGCGCGGCGACGAGGTCACGGATACCGCTGCGAATGGACGGTGCCAGCCGGGCGTGACGGGCGACGTCGAGCTCGTTTGCGATGGTCAGGACGGCGAAATCACGGAGTTCCGTTCCTCCGATCGTCTTCGAGCCGCCGCTGAATCTGTCGGTCACGGGCAAGGGCCGTCGGCCGAGCTCGCGGTAGGTGCGCGAGCGATCGCATGCGCCGTAGAGGTATACCAGCGCCGCCGCGTCGGGGCCGATGACGTGCTCCAGCCGCTGGCGATCCGTGATCGGCAGCAGGGCATGCGGCAACCCATCGGTGCCGTATGACGCGTGGCAGATCGACGCCAGCCGGGTTCGTGGCGCTGAGTTCCATTCCACCGTGAGGGCGTGCACCCGGCGAAGGTGCTCGAACAGGGTCCCGCCTGGGTGATCGATCTGCTCGGCGCCGAGCGTGCGCTGTAGCTCGAACGCGCGGCGGACGACGTCGTCGGTCCCGAGCCACTTGGTGGCGTGCGCCGAAACGATGCGCGCGAGTTCCGCAGGGGCGTCGCGAGCGACGAGGTGCCCGGCGTCCGGTACGCGGGTAACGGTGACACGCCGGTTGATCATGCGGAGCCGGTCCACGTCGGCGTCGCCGAGCGGAGACCGTGGTCCTCCCCGCACGAGCAGGATGGGCAGGTCCGATGCCGCGATGATCGCGTGGAGTTCGGAGCGGGACGCGAGAATGTCGTCGACCAGCTCGGTATCGCGGGCGAGGAGTCCGTGGTCGTCGAGCCAGCGCCGGGCGCGATCCGCATCGATATCGGGGACGACGTCCACGAGCACGAGGCCGGCGACACGCTGCGCGACGGACGACTCCGCGAGGGCGGCGACGGCGGCCAACCCTCCGAGGGAGGCGCCCACCACGACGATCGGCGCCGGTTCGCGAACCACCATCTCGATCACGTCGTCGGCGATCACCCGCAATGCGGTCGCCCGCCCAGAGCTCTCGCCGTGCCCGCGCAGATCGAAGGCCACCGTCCGCAGTCCGCACTCGGTCATCCCCTCCGTGACCGGCGCCCAGACGTCGCGACGCTCTCGGCCCGCGTGAAGCAGCAGGACCGTGGGGCCCGCGCCGGTCACCGTGGCTCGAAGTGTGACGTCGGGCAGCGTGAGGGTCATGTCTGTCATCGCCGATTCACCTCCGTGCCGAATCTCCTTCTCAACACCATGATTTCGACCATCGACATACCTTCTCCGATTTACCTTGAGCAGTCGAGGTAACGATACGCAGTGTAACCTTGGCTAGTCAAGGTACGATTCCGGGGTGAGCAATTCGAGAACGCGCAGACCACCGGACGAAGCCCGTCGGTTGATCCTCGATGCCGCGGCTTCGCTCCTGGCCGAGGGAGGCGTCGCCGCCGTACAGGTGCGCGCAGTGGCAGCGCGGGTCGGCATGACCGACGCCGGCGTCTCCCACCACTTCGGCAATCGCGACAAGCTGCTCGCCGAACTCCTTCGCCATGGCGGACGTCGGCTTCGAGCCGCGCTCCATGACGTCATCGCCGCATGGCTGGAGCATGGCACCGATGTCCTCGAGCTCGTCGAGTCGCTCGAGTCCGTGTATCGGGGCGGCTACGGCGAACTCGCGGTGGCGCTGCACGCGGCGGGTTGGCGCGACCGCGGTGGCGGCATGCTCGACCCGGTCGTCGACGCCCTGCATCGGAGTCGGCCTCCCGGAAGTTCCCTCGACGAGACACGGCTCGCGGTCGCCGCCCTCCACCAGGCGATGGCAACCGAGCCCCTCTACGGGGTCGATTTCCGTCGGAGCGCCGGCCTCACCGGCGCGGCAGCGCAAGACTCGACCGCTCACCTGCGCTGGTGGGCTAGCCAGCTTCAACGCGCGCTCGACATCGAACCAGCGCGCCATTGACCCGAGCGGCGGTCAACACCCTCGGCATCAGCAGTGCACTCCGATTCCGGTGTTCCCGCGTGATGACCAGCGGCGGAAAGCCATTCGCGACGAACACACACCGCACGCGGGCGCGATAAGCGGATCAGCGCCGTGCCCGATGCGGTAAAGATCGAACCCTCAGTGTGTGGCACAGATAGTCATGCGCCGGACATCCAGTCGAGGATCGCCCGCACGGCCGCACGAGCAGCGGCCGGGTCGGAGGCCGCCAGCGCCACGGCCCCCCTCTTCCGGAGTTCGGCGCATTCGGACGTGAGTGTCGACTGTTTGGCCCGGCGGTCAGTGGGGTGGGTTTGCCGCTCGATCAGTCGCAGGGCTTCGAGTTTGTCGATGATGACGGCGGCGTTGGACGGTTCGCGAAGTGGCCACCACCACCTTGTCCGGTTCGGGAGGAGACGCAAGCTTGCCGGAAGCCTTGTCGAGGAAGATCTGCTCGCGCCCGGCGACGGTAAGCGCGTCATGCGGGCCTCGGGAGCTGATCGCGGGTGGAGATTTCGAACACGAGCCTGGCGACCCAGCCCTGGCCAGAAGCGAGAAACCTCACCCGATGAGTACGAACCGCCCATCACAGGCTATTGTTGATCAAGTGCGTGACATGTCACGCCAAGCGTCGTAGATCGCATTCGCTTCGCAACCAGCGCTTGCCGCATCCGCTCTTCTTACGGCGATCGATTTTGCCCATCGGCAATCTCGCCACTTCGTGCCCCCGGCGCGGACCCCGAAGGTCCACAGACGGCTCGGGCACCACCTGATGTCCGAAAGGCACCGCAACATCTATGAGTTCTGCTGACATCTCTTTCGCCGCGCTCGGTGTGAGCGCACCGCTGGTGAAGGCGTTGACTCGCGCCGGGATCACCGAACCTTTTCCGATCCAGACCGACACCCTGCCCGATTCGCTGGCCGGACGCGATGTGCTGGGCCGTGGCCGGACCGGCAGCGGCAAGACGCTCGCCTTCGCCATCCCGATGGTCGACCGTCTCGGCCGCGGTCTCGCCGGTAGGCGCGCACCGAGCCGCCCGACCGGCCTGGTGCTGGCGCCGACTCGGGAATTGGCCACCCAGATCACGGCCGCGCTGGAACCCCTCGCCGCGGCCTATCGCATGACAGTCACCACGATTTTCGGTGGGGTCCCGCAGAACCGGCAGGTCCGGGCGCTGCGCGCCGGTGTCGACATTGTCGTCGCCTGCCCCGGCCGGCTCGAGGATCTGATGAACCAACGTCTGATCTCCCTGGACGCCGTCGAGGTCACCGTGATCGACGAGGCCGACCACATGGCCGACCTCGGGTTCCTGCCAGGCGTGACCCGCATCCTCGCGGCCACCCCGAACGACGGTCAGCGCCTGCTGTTCTCGGCCACCCTGGATAACGGCGTCAACAAGCTGGTCAGCCGCTTCCTGCCGGATGCCGAGCTGCATTCCGTCGATGAGGCGAACTCCCCGGTAGCCGCCATGACCCATCACGTTTTCGAAACCGCGAGCGTCGAAGCCAAGCGTGAGGTCGTACACCGGCTCGCCTCGGGCTCGGGTCGGCGAATCCTGTTCATGCGCACCAAGCATCAGGCTCGCAAGCTGGCCAAGCAGCTGACCCTCGCCGGAATCCCGGCCGTCGATCTGCACGGCAACCTCTCGCAGGGCGCCCGCGACCGCAACCTCGCGGTCTTCGCCGCCGGTGATGCCCTGGTGCTGGTGGCGACCGATGTGGCCGCGCGCGGCGTGCACGTCGACGGTGTGGAACTTGTCGTGCACGTTGATCCGCCCGCCGAACACAAGGCGTACCTGCACCGTTCGGGCCGTACCGCGCGGGCAGGCAACTCCGGTGAAGTGATCACCCTGGTGCTGCCCGGCGAACGACGCGACCTGGCCGACCTCATGCGCAAGGCCAAGATCACTGTGACCCCGCAACGAGTCACCGCCGATTCGCCCGTGGTGGCCGAGCTCGTCGGCACGGTCGCCCCATTCGTCGCGCCCTCCTACAGCGACCGGGCGGCACGGGAAGACGACCGCCGCAGCGGCAGCGGAGCGCACCGTAGCATTGGCGGACCGCGCAGGGGCAGCGGCGGACCGCGCCAAGGCCGCGGCCGTCGCAACGGCAGTGCGGCACAAGGTCAGTCGCGCGCCAAGCCGCGCGCTCATTCCGCGCGCGGAACGGTCGCATAGGGCCCATTTTGGTCGCTCCCCCAGGCAAGCCCATGCCGAGATCGCCGCGTCGCTGAGCATCGCCAGCGGATTGCCGGGCATCGAATGCTGGTGTACATGGCTGATGACGCCGGCACTGGCGGGCAACCCATCGAGCGCGAGGCAGTCGCGCCTGATGGGTTGCCGTGCGATTGCGCGGCCGCGGAATCTGCAGGCGTGGCCAAGAGGGTTGGGACACGAGACCGATCCAACCCTCCCCTCCGATTCCACGCGAAGCTGGATTGGCCGGACACCACCGACAGGGACGGACACCGACCGTCCGCGCCCAGCTCCGCGCGAAGTGAGGGCGAACCCGTCTCCAGCACAGCGACTCCGAGGTGTCAGACGTGCGGTCTCATCGTCGGGACTGGTAGATGGCCTCAGAGGCAACCGCGCCTGCCCCGCCCGCGGCAGTGGTACCGACACCTCCGGCGCCGGCCGTGCCGGTGCCACCGCGACCGGCAGCTCCCAGCGTCTACTACTCCAACTGCGCCGCCGCCAAGGCCGCGGGCGCCGCGCCGCTACGGCGGGGAGAACCCGGCTACAGATCAGAGCTGGACCGCGATAAGGACGGCATCGCCTGCGAATAGGGCAAACCGACGCTGTTGGTGCTGGCGCGGCAGAGGATGGCTCTGAATAATCCGGCTCGAGACCACGGGCGGCAGAACAGAACAACCACGTCGACTTCGCGTTGCTGACCACCCCGGAACCAGCCCGGCCGAGCATGCCAACCGACACGACGATCGTCCCGCTACACCGACGAGGCTGCTGAGTTCAAACCCCAAGGCGCCTGGGGCTTTCGGCGAGCACCTCTGGGGACGATCTCCTAGCGCCAACAGCGTGTCCGAGGTTGAACGTGTGGGACACTTCGCCGACCGGGCATACGCGATGGAGATCGAGGGGTCCCCGCTCGACCCGACTACTGGTAGCAGTAGGAGTCGGAGGAGGCGTCGCCGCCCTGGAGGCGCACCTGGTGCACCCGCAGACCTCGAAAGTCCTCGTCGTGCGGGAAGAACGACTCGTCGATGGTCATTCCGCCGTCGGGATCGATGCGCATCACGGCCATCCAGGCGCCAACCCCATCCGGGTAGAACTGGTCGTCCCATGCGCCATAGAGCGAGTTGGTGAGGTAGACCCGCTGACCGTTACGGCTGATCTCGACCATCTGGGGGCCGCCGGCAAGCGGCTGGTTCGGCGCGGCCGGGTGGGCGGCGCGGCCCACGATCCCGCCGAGCCGGACCGACCCGGTCTCTTTCGGGTCAGCCGGATCGCGCACGTCGAACTGTTTCAGCTCCCCGGTACCCCAGCACGAGACGTAGAGGTACGCGTCGTCGACCGACAGGTCGATGTCGGTGACCAGCGGCGGCACCGCGCCGAACGGTTTCAGTGCCGGCGGCAGCAGGTCGGGATCGGCTGACTCGGCCGGGATGGTGATCACCTTGTCGACCGCCCACACGCCGCCATCGCGGTGCCAACGCCACACAGAGGCCGACAGATCCTCGGTCGAGAGCACCACGCCGACGAACCCCCAAGCAGCGTCCGGATCGTGCGACGGACGCAGCTCGAGTGCCATCTGGTATTGCTCGCCGAGATCGATCCGCTGCTGGTGCCGACCGGCGCTGAGGTCCCAGAAGTGGATCGCGTGGCCGTACTTGTTGGCCAGCAGCAGCTCCGGGTTCAGTCCGTCCTCGATCATGGCCGGGGTGCCCCACTCGCTGCTGATCAGCGTGTTCTGGTTGAGATGCCACCAGGCGTCGTACGCCAGGTATTGCGGCCCACGGTCGGTCTCCCATTGCCGCAGCACATCGAACGTGCCGTGATCGAGCAGCGCGATTCCGCCCGGGCCGTCCGATCCGTCTGCCCCGCCGAGGCAGGTCATGAACACACCGTCCGGCCCGCAGTGCAGCGTGTGTGGACGGGAGTAGCCGGCCTTGGCCGCGAGCTCGGAGCTGTCCACGATCTTGGACAGGGTGGGCTGGCGTGGGTCGGGCTGGGTGTCGAACACGTACAGGCGCGACGAGCGCAGACCCGGCACGATCAGGTACCGCCGAGCCAGTCCCTCAATCTGGTGGCCCTCGTGCTTCAGCGCGCTGCTGCAGGCGTTCCAACCGAAATGGTGCAGCTCGTTGCCCAGGTGGGGTACCTCGGTCCAGCCCACCACCCGGCCGTAGGTAGCCGAGCCCGGATCCACATCGATTACCGACAGCGCATCTGGCTTCTGTGCCGCGCGGTCGAACGCAACAACGTATGCGAGCCGCTCCGGTGGCGCGGCCGCCGCCTCCGCTGCGCTCCGATAGAAGGTCGGGTCCAATTCTGAGTGATTCATTTCCAGCCTCCTTTATGTCGATAGGCGGAGACCCACGCACCTCGCCCGATCTGGCGGTTCCGAGGCGAGCGCGACCCGTGTGGTCGCGTGCCGTATGGCGCGGGCAGGCAATAACAGTCTCGGCCTATCGACGCAGATCCACCAGCTACCGCCGGCGCGGCGGCAGAGTGCGCGGTAGGGCGCAGTTCCGTCGAAGAGCGTCAGCCGGAGAATCTGGATGCATCGTCACCGTGCGGCCCACGGATTGCCTTACCCATGTCCGGATGGGGCTTCGAGGTCAGCCAGAGTCAGCACCTTCGGTTTGTGTCAGGCCGGTTCTGTCTGCGGGGCGATGGCGGGCAGCGCCTGAGGTTGAAGCGGACGGCCTCGGCGCCGTATTCGAGCATCTGGCGCTCGTAGTCGCCGATCGCGCCGAGGAGATCGCGGCCGCCGGTGCGGCAGCGGCGGAGCAGGTCGGCGTCGCGCAGGCGGTGTTGGCGCCGTTGCCTCCGGTCGGTGAGGTGGCGTGGATGGCATCGCCGAGCAGCGTGACCGGACCGGGCGACCAGCGTTCGCCGGGCTCGACCACTCGGATGGAGAGCAGGGTGCTGTTGTCCGGATCGGCCTGTTCGATCAGCGCCCGCAGGTCCGGGGCCGGCCCGGCATCCTGGACAGCACGGCCTCCTGTGGGGTCGCGGTGCCGAGTGAGCCGTTCGGCGGCACGATCGTGGCCCAGCGCACGTAGTCGCGCATATCGGGCAGGGTCACCTCGGGTGCCAGCGCCTCGACCGCCTCCTTCGGCGGGGTACGGAAGCGCATCGCGCCGAGCAGCAGGCTCACCCGTCCCCGTCAGCAGGCTCAGCGCAGCGATCGTAATTCCCGAACCGGACCCGGCCCACGTGGCGCAGTCAGCTCCTCTGTTCACCCAGATCCGTGACCAGTACCTGGAATACCCCGGCGCCTCGCGCGCCGCACTGGCCATGGTTCTCACCAACCTCGAGGCGCTGCGGGTCCGGGAGGGGATGTTCGCGCTCTGCTCGCGGGCGGAACCGAACCCCGGATTGCCGCCTGGACGCTGGACGCACTGTCCCTCTACGTCAGCGCCTACGCCCTGGAACAGTCACTGGTCCAGCACCGCCGGAAATACCCGGATCAGGAGTACGTAGTCAGCCGCGCGGAGCTGGTGCGCCGGTTCACCGCGCTGCCCGCCGACACGTTTCCGCAGACCCGGCGCTATGCCGCTGCCGCCGACCCCCACCAGGCGCCGTCCGGCCGCGCTGAGCCGACCCGTGATCACTCCGTGGAGTACCTGTCGCGGCAGCTACTCCACGCCAGCCCTGCCATCAATGCCACAACTCCGAAAACAACCGTGCTGTCACGGTCAACACAGTCCTCTTCGCCCGCCCTGTCCTCGACACTGACGGAACCTGCACCTGGCCAACGTATTTCAGGCGCGGCGCAGTAGTGTCACGCTATAAACTTCCCGTCATGGTGAAGTATCTGATCAGCGGGGCGATGATCGCGGCCTTCTCCTTCGGCGCGGCTGGTCCGGCGGCGGCCGATGAAACCGTTGACTACTACCCCACTCACGGAGCCTGTGTCGCGAATGGGGTGGCTAAATTCGGTCAAGAAGAGCTGGGTAAGACCTGGTTCTGCCGTCAAACCGGCAGCCAGTTCGAACTGTTTCGCCGCTGAGGGGGATACAGTATCGGGGTGGTTCCGCGCCCGCGACGAGATCGATTCCGCCGCACCCGCCCGGAGGCCGATGGATCTCTCGGTGACCGATTACCAGCTGGTAGCTGTTTCAGACGCTGCAAAGTGCTGACCGGGGTGGCTATCCCGCCGAATCGACAACCATCCGCGTGATGTCGTGCAACGAGTGTCGGCGCAGTTCCGACATAGCCCGACCCGGCGCTGCCGCACCCTCCCTCAACGGGATGGCTTGCCACCCGATCTCAAAAACTCCTCGTCCGCAAACCCCCGCGTCGCCACGACACCCGAACTCCAGCACACCGACCGACCTCATCGGCAGTCCCGCCGAGCGCCAACCAAGCCCATCCGCAGCCCGAGCCGCTGCAAGATGTCTTCGTGGTCAAGCCATCGTCGTTCTTTCAGTCACAGCTTTCGCATCCAACCACTGCAGCTGTGCTGACTCATGAGGTTGGTTCCGCGATGGTGATCTCGAACGTCAACTGTCCGAAGGCGGCACCGCTCACATGCCCAGCCGCCCCTGATCCGTCCGAATCCACTCCGAGGTTCCGTCCGGGTGTCGATGGAACTCCCAGGCGGTATAGTCGCCGTCCTTCTCCACCACCTTGACGTGATCGGCGAAGCCGTCGTGATCGACGTCGGTCCACACCTGCATGGCATCGTCGCCGGTGATGGTCACGCTGTCGAGCAGACCGTCTTGGTCGATGTCCTGGGTGGGATGGTGCAGCTCGACGGCGCCGAGGCCGCCTAATTCGGAGTGCGCGTCGATATGCGGTAGATCCAGTCCCGGCAAATCACCCGACGTGACCATGGCCCCTGCTTTCTGGCGCCATGCCTTCGAAGAACTCGGCCAGCATCGGCCCAGAGTATCGAGGTCTTGCTCGCCATTCAACACCTGGTATGACTGATCGCCGAATTCCAAGCCAGCCCAGTTGCTGGCCGCGCTGTCGACCCACAACGGACTTCACACACCCACCGCCGATACCACCGAGCGGCGAGGCCTTCGACCGCGAACTGCTCTACCCGCCAGCGGTATTCGACACCTTCGGCCAATTGTTCCGACGGCTGCACGACGGCAGGGCGCCGAAGAGGAACGGACCAAAGACCCTGTACTCCCGGCCCCTGATCACCAGCCGGTGCTCGCGTCCTTCTGGACTGGTTCCCACCACTCGGCGAGGGCACGCGCCAGCCATTCACTGGCTGCGGTGCCCTCCCCGATGTCATGGTGCACAGCGTAAGTGCCATGCAGACGCGTTCGTATATTCCGACACTCTGCCCATGCGACGGGCGCGGAAAGACACGAGCTCCGAATTGTCGCCGGCTACCGAAGGTTCAGTCGCGGGACGCCCTCGCCCGTGAGGTGCTCCCGACCGGCGCGGCGACCGGTGATCAGTAGGAGCAGGGAAGCGGCCGGGCCTTCGACGAGGGGTCCGGTGCCGACGGTCCAGCCGGTGTCGGTGTCGATGAGGCGATACCGGGACAGCTCACGGGCTCGGAACCCATTCGTTCCCCAGATTCTTTCGAGAGCCGATCGCGCGGCATCGACGGGCATCGGCCGATTGAGGCCGAGGGGCACCGCGATGTCCTGGCCGTGGACCAGCAGGTCCATCAGTCGGTCAGCGGCGGTGGTGCCGATCGGCGTCGCACGCAGCGTCATCCCGTCGCGCAGCGCGGCGAGCAACTGGGTGGACGTGGCGCGGTCGGCGAGACGGATCGCGGTCTCCCGGATGGCGCGGTCGAAGTTTCCGCGGGCACGGAGCACGTTGACCAGAATCCAGGCGAGGCCAGGGTTCGCGGAGAGCACGAGGTGGGCGACGACATCACGGACCCGCCAGCCCTCGCACAGGGAACTGTGGTTCCAGTCGGACTCCGACAGAGTTTCCAGAAGCTCGACGAGACTCGCCCGCTCGGCGGCGACCGCTCGCCACATCCGGTCGTTCGTCATCGTTGTGCTACCGGTCATCGGCTTGCTCCTTCTCAGCGGGGGTGTGCCAGTACGGTAGGAACTCCACCCGGGTGGAGGTTCCAGCAATCGTGACCGACGACACACGACATACCGGCTCGGTGAGCATCGGGGAGTTGTCGCGGCTGACCGGTGTGCCGGTCCGCACCATCCGCTTCTATTGCGATCACGGGATCTTGGATTCGCACCGCACATCCGGCGGACACCGGATCTTCGATTCCGGCACCGCAGTCGATCGGCTGCTGCTGGTGCGCCGGCTCCGTGCGCTCGGGGTGTCTTTACCCGCGATAGCGGACGTTCTCGCCGGCACCGTCTCCCTTGCCGACGCGGTCGCCGCCGAACGTCGCGCGCTGGACACCGAACTGGCCGCGTTGACATGGCGGCGTGCGTCGTTGCGGGCCGTCGAAGACGCCACGTCGGCCCAACGGGCCGCTCGCTTGGAAGTGCTGGCCGCAGTCCAGGACCGCCACCGCACACACGACGCGATCGTGGCGTTCTGGCGACGCGTACTCGCACCCATCCCACCGGGGCTGTTCGACGAGTTCATCGCGATGAACGTGCCCGACCTACCGCACGACCCACCTGTCCTCCACATCGCCGCCTACGCCGAACTGGCATCTCTCCTCACCGTTCCCGCGCTCTACACCGAGATCTCACGCCAGTTCTGGCGATCGGACCGGACTACCATCCGCCACCAGCGCGAGCTCCTCACCGGCGTCGCTCAGGCATGCCAGGCCGCAGGCCACCGGCTGCTCACCGGTCAGCCGCCTCGGCCCGGCCCCGAGCTCGACCAGTTCGTCGACGCCCACGCCGCCGCCCGCGGCACCCGCGACACGCCACAGTTCCGCCAGGAACTACTCAGCGGCGCAACCGACGCCGATCACCGCGTCCTCCGCTACTGGCGCCTCACCGACCGGATCACCAACACCCCCACCGTCGGCGCCGCGCACCACTGGCTCTACCTCGCACTCACCCGATCCGTCGACTCACCCAGCTGACGACACGGCGCCCGGAGCGCCTTCCACGTCCGCGCATTGCCTCGACGCAACGCCGCCGTTTTCGCCCCCGTGGAACTCCGGCGACCCGACAGATGAGGGGCGACGCCGAGACGCGCGCGGACGCGGACTATCCCAGGGCGGGATACGGGACTTTCTCGCTAAAAAGTGTTCCGGCGGTTTCCCTGGGAGTGTCTGATCTCCGGTCGATCTGATCTCGGTCTGACTGGCCGAGCCTGAGGGTCACCTGCTCCCCACCGCCCACACCCTCCATCCGACTCCCAAAAGTGGCGGCGGCCGAAATCGTCGAAACGCTGCGCCAGTGGGGCGCCCACTCCCCGACCGTGGACGGGCAGCCGTAGAGGGCCTGGTAGAGGTCTGCTTTGTCGGATCGGGCAGCTGATTCACGACGTCGGCGTGTGTAAGGCACGTCCCTGAATCGGCATCGGATGGCTTGATCTTGCCGTGGGGCCCGCGGGCTGATCAGGCCGGTGTCTCGTCTTCCGCCGAGATGACCGTTGTTCGGGTGGACAATGGGAAGATGCACCCGCACGGGACGCTGCCCGGCTCGCGGAAGGGTCTGAGTAGAGCTGAACTGCTGGCCGCGATATCGCTTGCGATCGACCTCGGTCTGGGTCAGCCGATGGAACACATGCTTCGGTCGTCCTTGATCGCGACACGGATCGCCGAGCGGATGGGGCTCGACCTCCAACAGCGAGCGACCGTGTACTACGCCAATCTGGTCGGGTGGATCGGTTGTCACGCCGATTCCCACGAACTCTCCGCGCTCTTCGGCGACGACATCGCCTTCCGGGCCGACACCTACACGGTGGACATGACCGGCCTGCCGTTTCTGCGGCTGATGATGAGTCATGTTGGACGCGGATTGCCGGGCTGGGAGCGCGGCCTCCGTGCCACCACCTTTCTGGTCGCGGCTCGCGGCCAGGTCGCCACACTGATCCAGTCGCATTGCAGTTCCGCCCGGGTTCTCTCCGATCGGATGGGCTTGGACGGGCAGGTCGGAAAGGCGCTGGCCTATGTCTTCGAACGCTGGGACGGCCGGGGATTGCCCAACGGTTCTCGCGGCGAGGATATCCCGGTCGAGATCCACATCGCTCACGTCGCAGATGTGATCGAGGTACACCTGCGGACGGGTGGGCTCGAGCACGCGAAGGATGTGCTCCGTTCTCGGCGCGGCAGTCAGTTCAGTCCAGCCGTGGCGGCGGTGTTCGATCGTGACGCGGCGGCCATCGTGGACGGGTTACTCGAAATCGACGTATGGACCCACGCGTTGGCCCGAGCACCGGATCGTGACCGAACCCTGACGGCCGAGGAGAGCGACGAGTTACTCGAGGCTATGGCTGATTTCGTCGATCTAAAATCTCCTTTCACACTGGGGCATTCGCGTGGCGTCGCGAATCTGGTGGCCGCGTCAGCCCGACACCTGGGCATGTCGCCGTCGGACATCACGCTTCTCTACCGTGCCGGCCTAGTGCACGGCCTCGGCAAAATGGGAGTGTCCAATCAGATCTGGGAGAAGAAAGGGCCGCTCACTACGGCTGAATGGGAGCGGGTACGGATGTATCCAGATCTGACCGGCCGGATACTGAGCCGAGTTAACGGCTTGGAGTCGGTGGTGCCCGTCGCGATGAAGCACCGGGAACGGATCGACGGGTCCGGCTTCCCCCGGGGGATCGCCGGCGCGGAGTTGACCGCCCAGGACCGGCTGCTTGCCACGGCGGAGGCTTATCAGGGACTGCTAGAGCCGCGGCCCGACCGGCCGCCGCTCGATCCTCGCGACGCTGCCGATCAGTTACACAAGGAGGCACGTGCCGGACGCTTCGACGCCGAATCGGCTGCGGCCGTGCTTGCGGTGGCCGGTCCGCGAATATCGCGGCGGACGCCCTGGCCGGCCGGGCTGACCGACCGCGAGGTGCAGATTCTGCGACTCGTCGCGCAGGGCCGCTCGAACCGAGAAATCGCCGCCGAACTGTTCATCGCCGAGAAAACGGCACGGAACCACGTCGAACGCGTCTACACCAAGCTCGGTGTCAACAACCGCACGCAGGCCAGTCTCGCCGCGATCGATCGGGGTCTGGCTGGCTTCCCGGTCAACGCGGCCGTGGGAGATTGAAGCAGTCGGACCGATCACCGGTCGGCCGAGCTGACAGCGCGCGTCCGGTTCGTGGCCCAGGCAGCGACTCGGTGCCGTTTCGGCCCTGCACTCGTACCGACGGGCCGGTCTGGACGTCAGATTGTGCACTCGGAAGTGCGGAACTGCCGCACGCCCGGGTCCCGCCGACATCTGTTCAGACATATGGCGGGACCGACTGCGCTGGGCCTTCATCGCCGGGACGCGCCGGGCCGGGATCGACGATCCAAGACCCATACCGTGGCCAGCATGAGGCCACCGGCAAACGAGGCGAGCGCGATGAGACTGGCGCCGGTGCCTCCGTGGAAGGTGTCACCGTAGGCGGACATGGCCGGCAGCGTGGCGGTGTACCGGTCGAGATCCAGGTCGCGACCCAGCGCTTCGAATGCGTGGCGGTTGGATAGGCCGAGACTCATCAGGCGTCCCGGGAAGGCCATCTCGTCAACGGGGACTATGGCGCCACCGAACAGAACCTGAGGGAAGCAGAGCATCGGCAGGGCGAGGGCGGCCTGCGCGGCGTTGGAGACCGCGGCCGAGGCGAGCAATCCGAGGGCCAGTGCCGAGGCCGCCTCGATCACAATCGTCAGAAACAGGAAGGCGGACACGTCCCACCCAACGGCGGGGAGCCGACCGAGCGCCCGCAGCACACCGAGGAGCACCGCGCTCACTCCTGCCAGCACCGGAAGCAGCGCTGTCACCTTGGATGTCACGTAGGCGCCCACGTTGAGTCCGGCCAGGCGCTCCCGCCGGAAGACGGCCATTTCCCCGACGATCTGGAGCAGGCCGTACGTAAGGCCGAAGAAGAAGCCTGCAAATGCGATCCAGAACACGATCTGGGCCGGGCCGAGGTCGGCTTCGCTATGCGGATCGAACGCGCCGCGCTTGAACAGCGTCGCCATCATCGCGGTGACCAGCACCGGTGACCCGAGCAGGACCGCCAGGGTCAGCCGGTTGCGAACGAGAACATCGACATTGCGTTGGGTAAGTAGCCACCATTGCCGGACCGGGCCCGTGCGCTTCACGTCTGAACTGGTGGCAGGTGCGGGCATTAGAGCCGAGCCGAGCCGGGCTTTCGACTGCCCACCGCTGTCCGCGAACCGCTTCGCCCAGATCTTGGGGGTGTGCTCACGAGCCAGCCGGTCGTACACCTCGGCGAGATCCTCCACGCCGAAGTAGCGCCGAGCCTCGGCCGGGCTGCCGGTGAAAGCCAGGTGGCCGTCGCGCGCCAGAAATACCACCCGGTCACACCGGTCGATGCCGGCCGGCTCATGCGTCGTGAGGACGACTGTGACTCCGCGCTGGCTGAGTCGGCGCAGCAGGCGCATCACGTCGGCTGCGGTCGATGGATCGAGTCCGGAGGTGGGTTCGTCGAGGAAGAAAAGGTGCGGCCGGGTCAGTAGCTCCACGGCGATACTGGCCCGCTTGCGCTGGCCGCCGGAGAGCGCACGGACCGGCACCTCGGCCCGATCAGCCAGGTCGAGATCATGCATAGTCTCTTCGACCACCTGGTCCGCCTCGGCCGCCGATGTGCCTGCGGGCAGCCGCAGCCGCGCTGCGTAGCGCAGCGTGCGGCGCAGGGGCATCTCGAGGTGGATGATGTCCTCTTGGGGCACGTAGCCGATACGGGAATCGGCGCTGGCTCGGGCCCCGCGCACGACGCCGTCATGCCGAACCTCCCCGGCAGATGGTGGTCGCAGTCCCGCGAGGATCTCCAGCAATGTGCTCTTTCCTGCGCCACTGCCGCCGGCAATGGCGACCAATTCGCCTGGTTCGATCGACAACGACAGCTCCTGGAGAATTTGCCGCGTCCCGACCTTCCTGCTTACGTTGACCGCATCGACCCGCCCGCCGCCCGGCACGCCGAGTGCGTGATCTGAAGTTCGCTTACCGCCCAGCTCGACGGTCGGTGGTTCGAATGTCGATTCGGTCGTGACCGGTGATCTCCGTGATTCCTGAACTTGCTTTGTCATGCCCTGATCATCGGTCCGCCGCCTCCGTGGTCGCATGAGGCGTTTGCCTCAAATACGCCCACCAAGAATCGATCACCCCACCGGGCAGCGGGCCCACGCGCTAGCCCGAGCGACAGGGTGTGCGGGGTGGCCGGGTCGGGCTGAGCGTGGTCAGCTGCCACAGCAGCAGTCTGGACCACCTCACGTGGCTGATACCCGACCTGACCGCCTGTACACGCTCCCAGCTGATCATCCGTCTCCAGCACCCGGCCGGGGTGAACGTCTGCTCGGGCGACGCTATCGGGCGCGGATATCTAGGCGCGCTGTTCGACGTCCAGGACGTACTCGAGGTCGCGGATGCGGTCGGCGGCTTCCGGCGAACAGCAGATGACGACGCGATCGGCGCCGCAGAGCTCGACGGGCTCGGCATCGACGGTCTGCAGCCAGTCGAAGAACACCCCTCGAACGCCGCCGTGTGGCGCACTCTCGTCGCGCAGGTATGGGTCGAGGCGAACGAGGTAGGTCCGGTCGCGCACCGCCATGACGCTCTCCTCCGATCGTCCGACAACAATCGGCATGCAGCGTCCGGTTGTCCCTTCAGGTGACTCTCATCCGTCCGCTGTTCGCCGTTTTCGGTGTTCGAGTGTGATACCCAGTTCATTCGGCCGCACGCGATCTGCAACAGAATGCCCGGAGGCGGCCCAATGCCAAGAGAACGGATCGGTGGTTCAGTCTGGCTTGACGGCATCCCAGGGCACCACTGCCGGACACCTCAGTCAAACCTGCCTGCACCGGTGGAGTGCATGTATTCGATCTGCACTGTTCGTCGACGGCGCGATCGAGGACGGCAGCGACGCCGAGTTCGGCTCGACCGGGTAGCGACCTCTGCGGGTGCGTCACAGGTCGTTCTCACCCGGATCATGCCCCGGGCAGCGTCCTTGGGTGCCGAGTTTGTTTCAACGCACACCTACCGCACCCTGCTCGACCACCTCGTTACCGGTGCGCTCTCGTTCCTGCTGTCGGCCGGACATATCCGCTTCTCCCAGGCCGCCGAGGCGCGACGGCGCGTTGCCGAGGATCGCCCACTCGGCCGGGTCTTGCTTGATGTTGCGGCAGCTTGTCTGGTTCACCGATCGCGCGGCAGGACACGCCATGGAGCTTGCTCGGTGTCGGTTGTTGCCAGAGGTGGGCAGTGCAACCCGCTGGCGGGCCGCGGTGAGTGTTTACGCTGCAGCCAGCGGTCCGCAAACGAGGCGCCGAAGCGCTCGAAACCTTCCGGGGCCAGCCTATGAGAGCCCTGGCGGTAACCAGGAGAAAGAGGGTCTGAAGTGAATTTCTTGTCGATTCTGTCGCTGCTGCTCAGCGCCGGAAGCAGCGTACTGTCCCTCGGCAGCAGCGGGCTCTGACCGCAACGATCCGACCTCGCTGACACACCGATCCGACTGGGGCCGGATGGCCCGACATCAATCGAACGAACTGCTTCCGCATGGTGCCCGGCCGGTGAGCGCTTCCGCGCCGTGCGGCGTGCGGTTGGTCCGGCCACGGTCGGATCGGGCCGGGTAAAGGTTGCTGCTGGTAGCCGGGTGCCGGGACAGTATGAGGGACCAGAGTGCTTCTAGCCGCCTGCGACGTGGTGCGAGCACCAGTCCGTTTTCGATCAGGTCGGTGGCAATCACCATCGTCCGGCGAACCAACATTCCTGGTCGCGCGGCGACGCTATGAGGTGACGCCGCCCTTCCGCGACAGGATGGGACGCACCGGCATTCGGTGCACGCGGCGCGTGAGCGCCTGCGACGACGACACTTCGAATGAGTGCCAGCATTCCTGGTACCCGCAGTGGGCGAAGCGATCCCGACCAGTATCCATGCCAGACGTTACAGTGACTCTACTAACGCGACGACTGTTGTAACACCGGCTGCCGGTGATCCGACAAACCGGACATGTCTCTCAATCGCAAACAGCCGCAACGGTTTTTGGCTCGCGCAGGTGTCACCGCAGCGTTGACCGCCGCCGGGATGGTCGGGTTCGCCGCGCCATCTCCCGCGGTACCACATGACCCGGGCTTTCCGTTCTCGCCGACGCTGACGCGCCTGGTTCCGACCAGCTGCTCGGCGATCATCGACGCGGTCACCGTGCGACAGGAGAAGGCCGGCACATTCGGCGTGCGGGTGAACGTCACCCAGACCGGGGAAAACTGCTCGGACTGGAAGGTCGCTGTGCGCTTCAAGAACCTCGATACCGGGTACGCGGACGGGCAGCAGCACCGCGTCGTGAACGGTGTCGTTCAAGACACGGTGGACGGCGTCATCGTCGGTTTCGGCACCGCTCCGGGCGTCGGCCGGGTGGAGGCTCGAATCGTCGCGCTGGACTCGAACAACAGGGAGATGGAGCAGATCTCGGGTACGGCGACGTTCACACTGAACTGAGCGCAAGTGCCGTCTCCAGCGCCGGCATCGTCGCCTGGGGTGCTGGCCGGTGGACCGGTGGCCCGCGGACCGAGCGGCGATGCTCGAGCTGCCACCGGTGGATCCGGTGGTCGGCTGGCGGACCTCGACCCGGCGGCCGCGGGATCATTATGTGCGCCTGGACTCCAACGACTATTCGGTGCATCCGGCGGTGATCGGCCGCCACGTCGATGTTCGCACCGACCTGAGCGAGGTCGTGATCACCTGCGGCGGCGCCGAAGTCGGGCGCCACCACCGTTGCTGGGCTGCGCATCAGACGCTCAGCGATCCCGATCACGTGGCCGCGGCGAAAGACCTGCGGCGTTCCCGGCATCTGGCCTCGGATTCGAACGGGATATACCCCACCTCATCGATAACGAGCAGCGGAATCCGGCCCAGCTTAATCAGCTCTGCCTGCAGTTTCCGGCCGAGTGAGCCTCGGCCAGCCGCGCAACCCATTCCGGGGCGGTCGCGAACGCCACCCGATGCCCGGCCTGGCAGGCGCGGATCGACAGCCCGATCGACAGATGCGTCTTGCCGGTTCCGGGCGGCCCCGGAAACACGCGAGGCCGCGAACCTGTTCTTCCAGCTGGTCTCGTCCCGGTATGAACGGGCAAGTTTAATCGTGACCAGCAACAAGCCGTTCGGCCGCTGGGGAGAAGTGTTCGGCGACGACGTCGTCGCCGCGGCCATGATCGACAGGCTGGTCCACCACGCCGAGGTCATCTCCCTCAAGGGCGACAGCTACCGGCTCGAGGACCGCGACCTCGGCCGCGTCCCCGCCGCCAAGACCAACACCTGACCCCGAACGCGCGATATGCGGCATTTGAGGATGTTCGTCGGACCGCCTGCTTGACCGTTCGCCTGCCGGGGCCGTTCTTGGGGGCTGGTCAAGATAGCATCGGGGGCTGGCACTAGGTCAGGACTGGAGATGCCTCGCAACAGACGTCCGCAGGATCGGGAAGAGAAGCGCGCGGAGATCGTGGTGGCTGCTCGGCGGTTGTTCGTCGAGCAGGGATACGACGCGGCGTCGATGTCGCGGATCGCCCGCGACGCCGGAGTCGTGTCGAACACGCTGTACTGGTACTTCCAGGACAAGGACGCGGTGTTGATCGCGGTCCTGGACGCGGTCCTGGCCGACTCGATGGCCTCCTACAGCGAAATGCTCGGCTCGGGGCTGGCTGACCGGCTGTTGTGGCTGGTCGAGGAATTGGAGCAACTGGGCCGGTTGGTGAGCACGGTGCACACGCGCGCCAAGGAGTCCGCGTCCATTCACGAATGGCACGAGCAGTTCCACGCGCTGGCCGAAGGATTGTTCCGGGCAGAGCTGATCGAGCTCGGCGTGCCCGCTGACGAACTGGATCCGCTGGTCGCGATCGGCGTCTTCGTTGTCGAAGGCTTGCTGACGCATCCGACGGAGCAGGCCCAGCGGCGCGCGGTGATCGAGACGTTGCTGAACAGCGCTCGCAGTCTCGCCGCGGCCGCCGACTGAGTGCCTGCTCTCCGCACGCCCACGAGCCAGGGGGCGACCTACTGCGTGTTGTGTGCGGTGTTGTCGAATTGTGTTGCCAGGAAATAGATTTGGTCACGCACGGCGCGTTCGAAGTGCTCGCCCAGGTAGATGCCGAAGTGGTCGCAGGGGTAGTTCTGGACGTGCACGTGTGCCAGGCCCTGCGCGCGACGCTTCGTGGTCTTCGCGGGCGCGGCCGCGTCGTTGTCGCAGACACACAGCAGCGTCGGAGTGCTGAAGCGAGCCAGCGCGCGACCGGGCCGATCGAGCGGGAGGTGCAGCACCAGCCGTGCGGCCAGGGCGTTGGCGGCATCGAATTCACCGTCCGGGCCGCGCAGTACACCCCATATGCTGTCGCGACCGACACCGGTCACGGGTTCTTCCCCACCGTCGATCTCGGTCAGCGCGATGTTCTTCGACACCTGAGCCCGCACCGACGGCAGCCGTTTCAACAACGCGCTGGTGCGCCGCGAGAGCCGGGTCCCCGCAGGCAGGAGTGCGGAAGCACCGGCGAGGGCGTCGGGTGAGGCCACGAACGCGGGCATCCAGGACGTCCCCGCCATCGGCAACAGGATCGGCTTCGCGCCGAACCAGGAACCGACCGTGTCGAGGATGCCTGCCACTGTCAGCGCTACCACGCTCAGCGGGCCGGTCCGGATACGCGAGCGCAACGACGCCGGTCCATCGGTGAAGGGGCACTGGGCCACGACCGCCGCGATGCGGGTGTCTTCGGAGGCGACCTGAAGGACATGTCCGCCGCCGAAAGAGCTGCCCCACAACGCGATCCGGTCGACATCAACCTCCGACAGTGTGCGTACGAAGGCCAGGGCGGCATGCCAATCGGCGCGTTGGCGGCCGATATCGAGGAGTTGGCGCGGTGCTCCGCCGCTGGCCCCGAGGTGACGGTAGTCGAACACCAGCACCGACCACCCCGCCTCGGCGAACCGTTGCGCGTAGGCATCCAGGCGCATCTCCCGCACCGCCCCGAGCCCGTGTCCCATGATCACCATCGGGCGCGGACCGTTCAGGTCGGGCGCGGTGTACAACCAGGCCGCGCACTCGTCCTGGCCAGAGGCGAACGAAACCTCACGCCGCCGCACCGCTACCGCCTCGCGCCGACCGGCCGGCCCACTCATTTTCATGACTCGCGTCCTCCCGCTTCACCACCACTCTTCTTGGACGCCATCCAAGAAGCAGGGCGCAGCTACGTTAAGGGCTTCTTGGGCGTCAGTCAAGAAGGTGGCGGGGTCACTGATCCACGTTGGCGGCAACTCAACCGCCCAATTGCGCTGTAATCCGCATTAGCCGGACGCCGTCGGACTCGGATGGGTCACCGTTGAGCCGGAAGAGATGGGTTACGGTTGGGCAGGAGTTGACAGTTCGGCGTTGGGTTCACGCGCTGCGGCCCGCGGGATAGCCCGACCATCCACCTCCCGCCGCGTTCTGCCTCGGCGCCATCACCGAGAGGGGCCTCCGAGGTGGGCAAAATCGGGCGGCAGCCGTGACAATCGAGATCGGCCGACCGCCAGGCCGAGCAAAAGCCGGGCAGGCTGCTGATGGGGGCACGGGGATGGGAAGACGACGTGGTCGCCGCGGGTCGGATGCGGCGGCGTTGATGTTCATGGCCGCGGTCGCCGCGATGGTCGCTGCACCCAAGGTCGCGGACATCGCCGAACGGCAAGCCGTGGCACTCGCATCTGCGGGGGTGTGCGCGCCGGCCGTCGCCGGCTGCGCGGCTGCGCTGGCGGTATGGCATCGCCGCCGGGTACGTGCTCGTGATGACGCGCGGGTGCTGGCGGCGTTACGGCAGAACTCGCTGAGTCCCTTCGAGTTCGAGGAGGCGCTGGCGGCGTGTGTCGGAGGGACGGCTGCACCGATGTCCGGGTCGTCGGCGGATCCGGCCGATCCGGGCGCCGACGTGATCGCACCGTCCGGGCGAAGGCAACCAGCGCGCTCGCGTCAGCGCTTGACCACCTGCGTGCCACCCGCGAAGTTGTCGTGCCACCCTTGCTTCGTCGAACTCGCGGTCACTGTGACAGCGATCGCGATGGCCGCGAAGAACCAGAAGATACCGCCGACCCACGGAATCAAGTTGAACAGCATGTACGCGTTGCGTTTCGCCGATTCCACGACATTCGGCTTCGTCGCGCCACCGGCCCCGGTGACATGCAGTCCGAGGAGCTTCTTGCCCGGCGTCGACCCGGTCACCACCTCGAAGAATACGAAGTACAGGAACCCGAATCCGGCGCCAGGAAGAATCGAAACCCATCCCGGCAGGTCGGATACCCGTTCGAGCACCCAGAACAGTAATCCGCCGATGATGCCGGCAATGATCCAGTCGATGAATCTGGCCGCGGCACGGCCTCCGATGCCGGCCGCAGCGACACCGACCACCTGCCCCGGATTCTGGCCGTACCCACCCGCAGTCATCATTCCTCCTCATATCGATCCCATGTCCGACCGCGCACTCACCCGCCGGACTGGCGCGTCGCCCGAAAACCTGTCACTCAGGACATTGCACAGATCGCAGCGACCACTGTAGACCGAGAGTACCGACTCCAGTGCACTATCGCCCGTTCGCCGGACGTGAATTCATCTGCTGCGCACCACTTCTGAAATTGGATACTGAGCCCGCCCAAGTCTCCTCGCCTCGGTGGCGGCGTTCAGGTTGCTCTTGTGACTGCCGCCACGGCGATCCAGTTTCGGGCGATCCACGGCTACTGCTGTTTCGGAGCGGCTGCGCAGTGTCCGCCGCGCCTCGCGACCGAACGCGTCACCACCGGACAGACCCTGCTGGATCAGCCCTATACGCCTCGCCGACGGACAGCACGCCGTCCATGGCCGGATCGATCAGCGCATTGGATTCGATCGCCACTCGCGGCTGCCTTGACCGACCTTTCAACTCACGCTCCCTTTGTCAGTTGAGTAACGAAGCGCGGGGGCGCGGCGATTGCGACACAGTACCCAGAGCCGCTCTCGCCGAGGGCAACTCGCCATCGAAGAAAAGTCACAGATGAGGTCAGATGCCCTACGAATCCGCTCCGTTCTTCCGGCGTCTCGCCGCACGGCTCCTCGACCTTGCTTTCTGCCTGCTACTCACATTCGTCGTCGCCGTACCCGTCGGAATTCTGTTGGTCCCGGTCGCCTTGCTGACGACCGAAGCCCATGAAGCGGTGGTCTACGGATCAGCGGCGTGGCTGTGCTACTTCATCGCCTACGTTGGATTGGAGGTCTTTCTGTTGATCCGACGCGACGGACAGACTCTCGGCAAAGGGCTTCTCGGACTTCGGGTAGTACCTTCTGGAGAGTGGGCTCGGCCAAGGCTGGAATTGCTGCCGGCAGCCTCGCGCATGCTGATCATCTTCCTGCCGTTCGTATTCATGTCCCTGTCGGGATCGAATCCGGAATCAGCCATACTCAATGGGATCGCCGTTGTCGGCTTCCTCGCGCTCATTGTGAGCTTCTTCCTCGCGGCGAATCCCGCGGGAAAACGCCTGGCCCTGCACGATCTGGCAACTGGCAGCCGGGTGGTACGCGCGGCCAAGCGAAAGATCGACTGGAAGAACGACATCCCCATGGTGCTGCCGGGCCGCGTGGACATGCGAAAGCGACCGTAGGCCAGTCCGTTTCGGCCTCGAAATCGCTGAACCGGAGCACAAGAAATTGTGCACTCCAACCGAAGCGGTCTCGAGGCGCCGTTTCTGGTCACCTGGTTCGCGCAGCGTGGTGCCAGGGGCTTGTGAGCCGGTGTGGGCGTCAGCGTTTCCTGGAAACGTGCATGGTGATCCGGGCGGTGACGAAGGCTTTGCCGTCGGCGTCGAGGATATCGACCGGGACGACGAGTTCGGTGGGTTCGTCGCCGAAGTCGGGAATGGGGTCGAGGGAGGCGACGGCGGTCACTGCGGTGGTTGCCTTGGACTTGTATTCCACGGTCATGCCGACCGGGATCCACCGGTGGGTGGCGGGGATGGTGGCGTCGGTCATCATGCCGCCGGCGAGCTCGGCCATGTTGCACGAGGCGATGGCGTGGTAGGTGCCGAGGTGGTTGTGGACGCTGCGCCGGTTGGGGGCGCTGACCCGGCACAGTCCGGGCCGCAGCTCTTGGAGAAGGGGGTGCACGCTGCGGAAATAGGGGGCTTTGAAGCAAAGCGCCTGGGTGAAGAACCAGTTGCCGAATGGCAAGCGCTGCAGTGTGTTCCAGAGCGCGAGATTGGTGCCGGCCGGCTTGTCCGTGGTGATTGTCATCGACGGTCTTCCTCGGTTCGAGCGGTGTCAGCGCAGTGCGGTGGTGACCGCGCTGTACATGGTGGTCTTGATGGCGGCGAGGGTGGCGGGGTCCTTGCCGAGAATGGGGGTGAGCCGGGTTATGGAGGTGGTGAGGACCTCGGTATCGGCGGCGGTGGCGTCGACGAGCCCGGCAGCCAGGGCGTCCGGACCGTTGAAACGGTAACCGGTGGTCATCGCTGTCACGGCGGCCTGGGGGCCGAGCTTGGCCTGGATGAGCGCGGCCATGCCTGGGGTGAAGGGGATGTTGATGTCGACCTCGGGAAAGCAGTAGTAGCCGCGGTCTTCACGCATGACGCGGTAGTCGTGGGCGGTGGCCAGCATGGCGCCGGCGCCGAAGGCGTGGCCGTTCACCGCGGCGATGGTGGGCAGCGGGAAGGTGAGGATGCGGGCGAACAGTTTCTGGACGCGGCCGACGTACCATTCGGCGCGGTCGCCGTTGGCCATCAGCCAGTCCAGGTCGAGACCGTTGGAGTAGAACTTGCCGCTGCCGGTGGTGACCAGCCCTTGCGCGTCGCGCTCGATAGCGTCGAGGTGGGTGTTGACGGTGTCGAGCCAGTCCGGGGAGAAACGGTTTTCGTCGTCGCCGAGGTTCAGTACGGCGATCTTGTCCTGGTAGTGCAGGTTCGCGGTCATGGTGTTTCCTTTCACTTCGTTGTGGTGGGGTGCAGGGGTACGGCCAGTACCGCGCGGACCGCCGCGGCGAGGCGTTGGCGCACTGCGGTATCGGGGCTCCGGCGGCCGCGCAGCAGCAGCGCGGTGGGCAGTTCCACCACGCAATCACGGATGACGGCGACGGCCTCACGGTCGGCGCGGTCGAACACGCCGCGCGACAGATTTACGAACAGCTCGGTCAGGGTCTGATCGAGTCGGCGTAGTTGCTCGGCGATGTCGTCGGGGATCTCGCTGGAACCGAGGAGTTCCCGGCGGGGCACGGTCAGCAGGAAACGCCCCGAAACCGGCTGCTGCACCAGGAATTCGGCAGGGGCGTCGGCGGCCGCGACGACCGCCTCGACGGCACCCCCGTGCGCCAGTGCACGATCCGCGGCCTCACGCTGCAAAGTCAGAAACCGCTGCGCGGCGCGCAGCCAGACACGTCCCATCAGCCCGGCGCGGGAGCCGAAGGCGTGATAGATCGCGCCATTGGACACCGACGCGGCCTCCGAGAGCGCGCGGACGGTGACCGCAGCGGGTCCGGAGTCGACTGCCAACCGTTCTGCGGCATCCATGAGCTGATCCAGAGCGTGTACACGAGGACGGGGCATGGCCGGAGCATAACAGAGCATTCGCTCCATAACTACCAGGGAGTGTGGTCGATATTGGGGTTCCCAGCTCAACGAGCCGCACAGCGGCCCAGCGCACACATGGCGGCGCGGCTCACCCAAGAATTCGAGCACATGCTCTGTTTTAGTTATGGAGCATGTGCTCTCATATGTGAGAGTTCGCACCCGCTCCCGCAGTCCGAGACCTCACTGATCAACCGGGCGGGCGAAGGCGGCGCCAGCCCGTAGCGGGCGGCTCTCGCCGGTTTGGCTCACAAACCGATATCCACCATCCGAGACGAAGGTGAACACCACCATGCCCTCCGACACAGCTACCGAATACGGCTCGTGGCACAAATCGGCGTGCATTTTGTGCGAGAACAATTGCGGGTGCAGATCCTCACCGCCGAGGGGCTGCGGGTCTCCGCGAGATCCGTGGGGACAAGGACCACGTGTCCACCCACGGCTACACCTGCAACAAAACGCTGCGCCTGGACCACTACCAGAACGGCAGTCAGCGCCTGACCACCCCGTTGCGACGGGAAGCCGACGGCAAGTTCACGCCCGTGGACTGGGACACCGCGATCGCCGAAGTCGCGCAACGATTCGCCGCGGTGCGGGATACGAGCTACGCATCATCGAACAAATGCCACTCGACGCCGACCGACGCTGGGAACGATCAGCAATGATCACCGCCGACGACATCTTGACCCGGCTCCGGCACCGACACACCCTTACCCCGACTCCACACCTCCGCCACCACGCTCCCCGAACGGTGGTTCGTCGACGGCGGGCCCGGCACCATCGGACTGATCGCCTCGGTCATACGTCCCTTCTGCCGCGACTGCGACCGGGCGCGACTCACCGCCGACGGCATGATTTACAACTGCCTGTTCGCCAATGGACAGTACTGATCACTGCGACGGGACCGAAGACCTCCTCGCGCGTGACATGTGCATACGGATCGACCTGGTCGATGACGGTTGGCGGGTAGAAGTAACACCTGCCCTCAGGCACCGCACCGCCCAGCGGCACCCGGCCTCCGTCTGCGACCGCAGACTCCACTGCTGCGGCGACGGTATCGCGTTGTGCTGCAATGACCGATGGACCCAGCGTCACTCCGTCCTCGTAGCCGACGCCCATTCGAGCCTGGCTCATTCGAGCGAGATCCGGCGAGCAGACCATTCCTTGGTCCGGCGCAACAGTTCGATCCGGGCCACCACGTGTACTGAGGTGGCTGACGATGCCCGATGCGGGGGTGCTGGACCGGTCGGGCAGTCCGAGCTCGCCGTGCTGACGGAATCTGTTGATCCACTTCGACGCACATTGCCAGGAGATACCCATCTCGGGAGCGACATGGGCGATCGGGCTCGTCCCGCAGCGGTCCACGAGCCGGTGACGGCCCTCGACAGTTAAAGGGCATCACGGTGGGACACGGCGGTTCTTTCGGTCGCGTGGCGGATGTGTGAGTTGGCGCTTCACATCCTGCCGCCGAAAGAACCGCCCCTTTCAGCTCACCGATGCCCGCGTCACCAAGTTCACGACCCAGAACAACTAGTGCACTGCGATTCCCTGGCCGGCCCGCAACTCGATCCCCCGCACACCGAGCTCGGTGCCGGTGAGCTCGGTGTCGATGGTGAATTCGCGGATCGCACGGGGACGGAAGACCAGGCACACGCTGCTTCCACCGTAGCTGAAATACCCGAGCTCTGCGCCCTTGCGCACCCTGCTGCCCACCTCTACGGACATCGAGATGGACGATACTTCGGAGATACCAATAGCGACCAGGCAGAATGTCCCGATGCCCGGATGCTCGGCATTGATGGTGACGATGGTTCTGGTGTTTACACATGACATGTAGGCCTGGGAGTATGTGCCTGCGGTCGTGTCACCCCCGAGAGCATCGACACTACTGAACATCAGCCCAGCCACGGTCTCGATCTTGGTCACGGTTCCCGCGGTCGGTGACCAGAAGCGATGATAGTTCCGGCCGTCGAGAAAGCTCTGGAATACGGTCCCTCCTACGAATTTCCATGAAATACGGTCACCGTTGAGCATGTGATAGATCGAGTAGGGCTGGGACTTGATCCAGAATCGATCGAAGCCTCTGACGTCCTGGGCTACCTTGTAAAGCGTGCCGTCATTGGGGGACACGATCACTCGCGAGTCGTCCGGGGCGGCGACAGGGCGCCTATCTGTCCGGATCTGCCTGTGGAAGAAGTCGTTGAACGACGCGAAGCCCCAGTGAGGATCCGCTGGGTTGGGAATGATGTATTCGTGCAGATTGTTCTTCTCGTACGAGGATGCGCACAACCACCCGTTATCTCCGGTATGCAGCACACCGCGTGATTCCGGGGAGTCGAGGTACCCGCACCAGCTCGCGAGGATTCGCCGCAATCCGTCGTTGAACGCAGTGTTGCGACAGAGCACCCGGCCTGCCGGAGTCTCCATCATATGCACGAACAGCGTCGAGGCCGGGAAGAAGTTCGACCGCCCTGGGTGCGGATTGTATTCCGGAGCGCGTGTCGACAGCAGGTCTAGTGCCCGGACCAGCTCGGGGATGTCGGAGACCGTGCGGTTCGGCTCTGGCACCTCGTCGAGCATGGCCTGCGTGTACATGTGTACGATTGGGTCGCGCCTCAGCAGGTCGGCGAACGCTCGCACCGGAGGGGACCACTGGCCGGGTCCGGTGCCCGATCCGCGGAGTTCCCGCACAGTGTCTGCGAGGAACGTACTGATCTCGAAACCTATATGCGACGAGTAACCACGAAGTGGCGAAATCGATTCGGTCCCATCCAGGTCCACGACTGGCCTCCTCGATCAATGTACCGGGCGCTGGAGGCGCGCGAGATCCACCTTTCCCCCACTGTTGCGCGGCAATGCCGGTAGCACGACAAACTCCGACGGCATGAGATCCGCGTCGAGTCGCCGGCGCAGGTGTTCGCGAATATCCTCGGCCGACAGCGAATTCACCCCTGCAGCGACATAGGCGACCAGAAAATCGACCAGCCCATCGGTGCCCGCAATTCCGACCACGACGCAGTCGATGACGGCCGGATGCTCGATCGCCGCGGATTCGATCTCCGCTGGCTCCACGCGCGTCCCGCGGAGTTTGATCTGGCGATCCGCGCGACCACACCATTCGAGGAGGCCGTCAGTTCGCCATCGGCCCAGATCGCCGGTGCGGTAGCACCGCAGGGACTCCGCCGCGCCGGGCGGGGAAAAGGGGCCAAACCTCGCAGCGCCGTCCGCATCGGCGCCTGCGGTGTAGCCGTCGGGGAGGGACGGCGCGCAGATCACGATCTCGCCGACGGAGCCGTTGTCGCAGAGTCGGTCGTCGCCGTTGACGACGAAGACGCGATACCCGGGAATCGCGCGGCCGACCGGCACGGTCTCGGACCATCGCGCCTCCGGCACCTCCATCCACGTCGCCAGGATGGTCTCGGTAGGCCCGTACAGATTGATCAGCCGAGTGGCTGGCAGGTGCGCCCGCAATGCGGCCGCCAGGTTTCCCGGCAGCGGTTCTCCTGTCAGGAGCAGACACGACAGTGGCGGCAGCCCACTCGACGCGCTGCCGTTGTCGAGGGCATGGACGATTTCGCGCGCGAAACTCGGAACGGTTTGCAGAACGTGCACGTCCTCCTCGGCCAGAAATTTCACGATCCGGCGTGCGTCGTATTTGACCTCGTCCGGCAGGGGAACGACAGTGCCGCCGGCAACGAGCGTGGCAGCGATCTCGCAGAGACTCGCGTCGTAGTGTGTCGAGGCCCACTGGGCCCATTTCACCGGAGGCGCCAACCGGAATTCCCGAACCATCCAGCAGACCAGATCGGTGAAGGCCCGATGGGACTGTGTGACGGCTTTCGGTCGCCCGCTCGAGCCCGAGGTGAACACCGTGTAGCAGGGAGCGTCCAGATCGATCTCGGGTTGCCGAATATGGTTGTCCCGCAGAGCATTCTGGGCGGGGCGCGAGGGGTCGAACGGCGGGAGCGGACGCCGATCCTCGGATGCGGCCCACCCGGTGGACCCGGACGGGCAGTCGGCGGAGACGACGACAATTCCCGGGGGCGAGTCGGTCAGGACCTCGCGGTCCCATCCGGTCGACGACACCGCCAGCGGCACCGTGACAGCACCGGCCCGCATCAGCGCGAGGAATACCACGACGAACTCGGGGCCGACCCCGAGCCGGGTGGCCACGCGATCCCCGGGCCGGATGCCCCAGTCGAGCAAGGTGCCGACGACCTGGTCCGTCCAAGCCTCCAGGCGGCCGTAGGTGAGGTCACCAACAGCCGGAGCGTCGGGACGCGTCGCCGCGTGTGCGCGCACGTGCTCCGGAATGAATGCCGAACGCATTCGTGCCGTCTCTGACATCGTCACTGCACCGGTGCGAAGCCGGAGAGACGACGGGAACCTGCACAACTCGGCAACGACGGAAGCAGATCGTCCACGCCCGGGTCGAGAACCGTCCGGCGCACCGTGGCCAGGAATTCCGAGGCGACACCCGCGTCGTCGCGGAAGGCTGGGGTCGCCTGTTCGAGGCGCTCGAGCAGACCCCGGGTACCGGGACTGAACTTCTCGATACCCACCATCGTCGCGGCCTGATAACAGGCCGCGACGAGCACCGAGACGATCGTGTACACGTTGTCGATGAGCGTGCACGACTTCCGGGCGGCGATCAGGCCCATGCTCACCACGTCCTGGTTCTGCCCGTTGGAAGGGATCGACTTGACTGACGCCGGAGCCGCGAGGTCCAGGTTCTCCGAGGCGATGCTGGTCGCCAGGTACTGTGAGCCCTGCAGACCGGAGTTCAGCCCCTCGTCGCCGAAGGCCAGGAACGCGGGATACGAACGGTTCAGGTGAGGATCGAGTATCCGGTTCACCTGACGCTCGGCCAGCACCCCGATTTCGCATACGGCAACATTGAGGAAATCGCATGCCATGGCGACATACTGGCCGTGGAAGTTGCCGCCGTGGAAAATGGTCTCGGGCGAATCGAAGATGAGCGGGTTGTCGTTGCACGAATTCAGTTCTTCCTCCACCAGGCGCCGACAATATTCGAGAGTCTCGACGATGGGACCGACGATCTGGGGAATGCACCGCAAGGTGTACGCGTCCTGGAGATAGTCGTGAACCTTGGTTACCCTCCCAGAGTTCGCCGCCTCCGCCTGGATGAGCTGCATCACCTCACCGTGGTCTCGGGTGAGTTCGCTACCACCGAGCAGCCCGAGGACCACCTCGGCCACCTCGCACTGTCCCGCGTGATTCTTCAGCTCGTGACCGCGCGGCTCAAATGCCCCGGTCGAGCCCTGCATCACCTGCAGGAACGTGGCCGAGGCCCACAGCGCCACCCGCAGCAGGCGACGTGCCCGGACGAGTGAAACAGAGGCAACCCCCGTCATCGCGGAAGTTCCGTTGATCAGCGCAAGCCCCTCTTTGTATCCCAGGCGCGTCGGCTGCAGACCGGCGTCGGCCAGTGCGTCGGCAGCAGAGTGAATCACCCCCTTTCGGCGGACCTGCCCGGCGCCGATGAGCGAGATCGCCAGATGCGCCAGCGGGGCCAAGTCACCACTGGCGCCGAGTGATCCCTGCTGCGGCACCAGCGGATGGATACCGGCGTTCAGCAGGTCGGCCATCAATGTCAGCGTCTCGGGGCGAACCCCTGAGTAGCCCCGCATCAGGCAGTTGAGCCGGGTGACCGAGATGGCCCGCACCGTCGTGTCCTCGAACAGCGGGCCGCCACCGGCCGCGTGTGTACGCAGGAGGTTGCCCTGCAGCGCCGTCTCGAACTGCGGTGGGATGCTTCTCGTCACCATCTCGCCGAACCCCGTCGTGACCCCGTAGATCGGATGCCCTTCGGCGCCCCATCGCTGGATCCGTCGATGCGTGGCATCGACCATCGCGAGCTGATCGGCATCGAGCTCCACCGGCTCTTGCTTGACGGCGATGTCGTAGACGTCGTCAATGGTCAATTCGCTGCCCCGAATCAGCATGCGACACTCCTTGAAGTCACCGTCAACAACGCACGGCCGCAGCCTGATTCGTTGTATCGAGTCTCGCTGGCCGCGCCTATAGAAGCCTGACACGGAGGCCGGGGCCGCCGGTATCAGCCAATCGGCCTACCTTCGGGCGGCGCCGTCCTACGCCCTGGCCCGGATTACGACGAGCTCGGTCAACCATCCTGATACGGTGGTCGGAGAGGCGGACTCCGGCGGATCTCTGCCCAATTCGGAGTTGTTGCTCATGCCCTGCAGCCAGGCTTGTTGGGACTGCCCCGGCTTTGGTTGACCCGCGAGGTTGATGGGTTCAGGCAGCCAGCGCTGTTGGTTGATTATCTTCCGGACTCGATCGGGGTGACTTTGCCGAGTCCGCGTTGTCGCCGTCTGCGCTGGTAGGTTTTTTCGATTCAGGTCACGATCTCCAGGCTCAGTTCGGCCCTGGTCGACAACCGCCGCCGGTCGAGGGCATTGCGCTGAAGCAGAGCGAAAAGTACTCCATCGTAGCGTTGTCACCACATGCTCCAACGCTACCGATGGATTCACGTATACCTTTTGGGACAGCAGTTAACGATCCTGCGTGACCGGAATTTGCTGCCCCTCTCGGAGTGCACAATCGTGCCAGCCGGTGCCCGCACCGCGATGGCGTGGGCTCGAAGCGTTGACCGCCAGTGAGGTCTTCATACGCGAGTCGAGGGAGTTATCCGACGATCCTGTTGGAATAGCAGTCCTGTTCGCGCACAGATACGGCACAACTCGCTGGCGCGACCGACGAACCGACGCCTACAACATCTATTGGGCGAAACTCCTGGACATGCCCGGACAGGCTGACCGGCGGATCGGCGAGCCGACGGTCAACGAACTGCAAGCAGTCATCAATGGAGGCGCAGGCCGCCCAGCTGATCTCTGAGTTCATCGCGTCGATGACAAAGTTTCACGTCCAGGCCGTTCCCTTGTTCGTCGAGCATGTCGACCGCGAGTTGAAGAGTGGTACGAGGTACCCGCTCGTCGCAGTAATAGCAACGCATGATTTCCGAGCGATGGTTGGGCCTATTGTCGGTGGTACAGAACACGTACGGTTGGCCGTCCTCGATCACGTCCCAGTAGCCGCCTTGGCTGCAGACCAACCTCCGAGTCCCTTACGGCGCGGCGGCTGCGTCGTTCGCCCTGCGGAGCCTTCAGTCAGGACCGGGTACCCGCGTCATGACGAATCACCGTGGGCGGCAGGCCAACTTGCACCGCTCACATTGGTTCGGTGCGATGGCATGATGTCCGATATGGCCAGCCCTACCAAGATCATGATCCGTGGCGAACGCGTCGAGATCACTGCCGACCAAGTCTTTCTTGCCACGCGTGACCAGACGCCGGACAAACCGCACACTTATGGCGTGCTTGTCAACGGTGTCCTCTGGCCCCCGCTCCAGCTGATCGCACTGGCGACAGGCGTCCCGGGCAACTCCGGCGAGACGCGCAACTACAATTCGCACACGGCGTTAAAAGCCCTGAATGAACTGGGATTCCCGACCTTCGAAGAAATCACCTACTCGGGCAACGGCAACGTCGTTGTACGCGAGAACCGCAAGCGCGGCTAACTGGCCGCCGCGGCCCCAGCTATTCCAGCACGGACTTCATTGCGTCTTCGGCGACAGCCGGATGAGCGTG
The DNA here is from genome assembly GCF_040610355.1 of Nocardia sp. NPDC004168. Classification (NCBI taxonomy): domain Bacteria; kingdom Bacillati; phylum Actinomycetota; class Actinomycetes; order Mycobacteriales; family Nocardiaceae; genus Nocardia; species Nocardia sp. NPDC004168. Next base: position 56,569 of record NZ_JBEXME010000016.1, read on the forward strand.
CGACCGAGCACCGCGCCCGTGTCGTGCCATACCGCGATCTCGGCATCGCCTGGCCGTCGCGCTCTACGCCGCCGCGCTGCGCCGCAGCGAAGCTGTCGGCCTGAGCCTGGGCGACCTGACCATCGTCGACGGGCCGGACAACGATCAGCGGCTGCGAATCCGTCTGCGGGGTACCCAAGATCAGCCAAACCGAGGTCGAATACCTATACCTGAAGCGTGGTTCTGGTGATGCCCTGTGGTGCGCGCTGCAGCGGTGGCGGGCCGGTAACCCGCTCGCTGGACCCCACCGGACGTGGCCGGGCACGATGGGAGATGAGGTGGAAGCCCGCACGCACCGCGTTCGCGGTCCCTTCGAAGACCGGATCACCCTGACCGGAAACTGCCAGGACAGCGGTCGATACGGCGGAGATGCTGTGCGGCTCAGTCGGAGAAGACCGACCAGCAGATGCTGTTGCGCCGGGCCTGGTCTTCGAGGACCAGGGCGCGGATGGGGTCGGTGAGCTGGTCTCGCTGCCAGTCACGCTCGATCCGGCCCGCCTGGGGATTGCCGGGATGCGCGCTTCGAACGGCTTTGATCGCGTAGGCGGCGGCACCGAGGTCGTGTTCGGCGACGTGTCCAACGCATGCGGCTTGTCCGGCGGCGTAGGCGGCGAACCGGGCCGCGCCGGTCAGCGGGCGGGCGGCGCCCATCGCGTGTCCGCCTGCTGCCCGGGCTTGCATCATCGGCATGTCGCCTCGCGCCCACGCTCTGGCGGCGGCGATGGCGTCTCGTGGGCGCGGATCGTCGGGCTGTTCGTGCTCGAAATGGCCGAGAACGTGCTCGGCGCATGCCGCCGCCCACAGCGCGAGCAGCTGATGGTCGGCATCGGTCAGGCGGCCACCCCGACGGATCGTCACCATCCGGGGGTCTCGGACCTTGGGCAGGATCATCGCCGCTCCGCCCCTCGCTCGTGCCGCGGTGACGGGGTGCGCTCATCTCGCAGGCGGTTGTCGAGCTGGTGCACGAGCTGGCTGAGCCGGTTCGTGCCGGCGCCGATCCTCGGATAACGACGGAGGACGTCGATCAGCAGTGGCGTCGCGAGGTCGACGATGCGCTCGACCGAGTCGCCGTATTCGTCGCTGGGGCGCAGCTCGAATACTCGGATGGTGTGCGCAGACGCGCGCAGGATGTGGTTGACCTGAGCGGCATCCGCCAGCGGATGCAGATACGCCGATGCGGCGGCATCGCCCGCGGCCATCGCGGCGTGAAACGGCACGGGCGCCGCCGCTTCTCGCCCAGCACGGTGGGCGGCAGGTGCCGTCACCCGCTGGGCGCGAGAGCGGCGGCCTCCGTGGACGAACGCGGCTGCGGCGGCGAGCGCGTCGCGGGGTCTGCTGTCATCGGGGTGACATGCCTCGAACAGCGGAAGTACCTGCTCTGCCGAGGACATGGCAAAAGCCGTCACTGCCCTGATCTCGTCCATGGTCAACGCGAAGTCTGGGGTGCGTTGCTTGCGCCGGAGGGGAGGCTCTGACCGGAGGTTCACACCCTCCGATCGTAACCATGAACGTTCGATTGAACGTTGTGGTCACCTAACCAGGGGATGCGACCGTAAACCCTCAAAGCGATGCCACGTCAGCCGCGAATGACCGGACAGCCGAAACGAGCATCCCCACACCTGAGACGGGCCCACCCGTCCAGCGCCGCTTCCACGCCATCGGACAACTGACCCCTGGTCGGAGGTGTCTACGGTCAGCTTCACGTTCGGGTTGAGGACGCGCAGGAGCGCTTCGAATCGCCGCCCAGGGAAGGCTTGGACGATTTCCCGATGATCACGACCGAGGCCCGTCGGCTGATCTGTGGCTTGGACGTTGCGACGAGCCCGGCTGGCGATCATCTTGGTGGCATCGGTCGATCCACCCAGGACCTCGCCGATTTCCTGGAATGTGAAACCGACTGCGTGCCCGCAGGTTTCGGCGGAATACCTTAGATATCCACTGATCCAGGCCCGTTCGCGCGGTGCCTGCTGCTTGGAGGGCAGTCGGGATGTTCGTAGAACCGCTGTCGAGGCATCGCTATTTTCGGACCGCCGACCCCGAGGTGGCCCGGGCGGGGATGAGCGGCATTCTGCGTGAGCACCGGCTCGATCCGAGCGCCTCCACCATGGAGGCCAGCTGCAATGTCGTCCGGTACGGCGATGTCGGCCTGGTCTACAAGCATTACGGGGTCCAGGTTCGGATCCGGACCGAGCCCATCGAAACCTTCCGCCTGGTTCAAATACCGCTGGCCGGGTGGGCCCGGGTGCTCAACGGGACCGCGGATATCGCCTCCGACCCTGCGGTGGCCTCGGTTCCGGACCCGGACGCGCCCCTGGACATGAACTGGCACGAGAGCAGCAGGCAACTGCTCGTCCGATTCGACCGTGCCGCGTTGGACGACCATTTGCGGCGGATGCTGGGCCGGCCGCCGGATCGTCCGCTGCGGATGGCCGTCGCCATGCAATTGCGGTCACCGGCCGCCCGGACCTGGTTCGAATCGCTGCGCATGCTGCAGGACGACGCCGAAGGCCCCGGCCTGTTCCTGGATTCGCGGCTGCGGCCGCAGATCGAGCAGCTGATGATGTCCCAACTCCTGCTGGCCCAGCCGAACAGCTATACCGAGCTCCTGCTCGACGACGCACCCGGAAAGTCGACGCCGCGTCCCATCCGCCTGGCCGAACAACTCATCACCGACCATGCGCACGAAATGCTCACCATCACCGACATCGCTGAGGCAGTGGGACTTTCGGTGCGGAGCCTGCAAGAGGGCTTCCGGCGATACCTCGACACCACACCGACGGCGCGATTGCGTGAAGCCCGGCTGGTGGGCGTGCACACCGCGCTGGCCGCCGCGGACCCCACCATGACCACGGTCGCGGCGGTGGCCGCGGACTGGGGGTTCTGGCATCTGGGCCGTTTTTCAGCCCTGTACCGACGGCGATGGGGTGTGCCGCCGTCGGTTACGCTGCGCGCCTGAAACGCCGCGCCGCGCCGATCCCGCCGCGCAGCCCGGATAGAACTCGCGCGAGGTGGATAGTCGCGGGCGGTCCGGTCCACCCATCATGAGTGCGGCGCTTTTCCGCCGCACCGATACTCGATCTTATCGGCTTCGAAGGGTCAATCATGTTCTCACTCACATTGTTTCGTCGTCTCAGCGTCGCGGCGGCGGCTACCCTCGCGGTCGCTGGATACGGCGCGGCCCTCGCGCCGGCACCGGCGTCGGCGGCTTACGACTGCCCGGGCGGACTGTTCTGCGGCTACGACCACCGCAACGGCACCGGCATGTTCGTGCAGGTCGACAGCAACTGCCTGCTGCACGACATCGGCAACGAAGGAAATGGAGATCGTCTGAGCTCGTACTGGAACCGCACCGGGAAGACGGTCGGCGTCTACAACTGGACCGGTCAGGAGTGGCAACTGCTCGTCTCGGTCCCCGACAACAGCAAGGGCAATGTGCCCGCCGACGGTGACAACAAGGCCGATGCCCTGTGGGTCTGCGGCTGAGTTGAAATTTACAATAATCGGTAAACCCTCTCGGCGCGCAGCCGGGAGGTTTACCGACCGTCCGCGGGCGACGACGTCAGGTCGCGGCCAGGCAGATTATTCGCCCGCAGGTGTGGTGGATCGTCTGGGCGCCTATACACAGCTAATCGGAGGCGTGCAGTGGCCGCAGGGCGTCGTAGCCCTCCCGCCGGTCGGCACCGACGCCGTGATGAACCGCGTTTTGGCGTTGGCCGGTCTACCGCTCGGCGACGGCGCCGGAAAGGTACTGGCGAACCATCGGCCGGCGACCGTCCCGCTCAACGGACAGCCCGTGGAGCTGCCCACCGACCACGACAGCCCCGAAGCCAAGAACTTCGTGGACCGCGTCACCGCCGAGTTCAACCCCACCTCCGCATGAACTGATGCCCGTGCCCCGCACTCGGTGGCACGCGAGCTCCGATCCGGTACAGCGCGAAAGCGCTCCAACGGGACAGGCGTGGCGGTCGATTCCGGCAGGCGGGTCTCGGCGACTACAGGTCAGTCGACGAGGTCCGGCGTCGGCAGTCGGCCGCCACGACCAGCTTGTGTCTCCCAATGATTCGAGCCACTCGACGATGAGGGCCAGGACGAATCCGTTTGCGATTGGCGAGCTGGTCGCGGCATTGGGAATCACAGTTCGAATGTGTTCGCGGCACAAGAGAGTTCGATCCGACGCTGCGGCATCGCATGTGCGGCCAAGGTCGGAGTCCCGCCCGTCCCAGCAAGAGCACTCGCAGCCTGGGATCGCAGACCGGGCCTACTCCCTGGGACTGCCCGAAAAATCGGCGTCGAAAGCTGTGAACTCTTTTGAACCCGCAAACTCCTGCAAATTCTCCGCGTCTGAGAACGGATGTTCTCCAGACTGGAGGTGTTGGGTCTGGCGGATGGCTGGCCGACACCACCCGCCAGGCCCAACCCCGCGACACCACGACACGTGGGAACGGCCGTTCAGGAACAAACGAGTAGGTCGGATCTACCGTGCCTGCCGTCTCCAGACCTTTTCGTGAGATCTCGTGCACCTCGGCTGCACGCCCTGGTCGAGCTCTCGCCGACATCTCAGTCCTTCGGCGCGGAGTTGATTGTGTCGCCGTACCAGCTCAGATCCGAATTCTCGGCGACCTCGAAGGCCTCGAAACGATCGTCGGCCACAACCGCGTCGATCAGAGCCCGTGAGCCGGCGACGATCGTGGAGTCGAAGTCGATCTCGCTGGCCACGACCCATGCGTGGTCGGCGGGCCAGAGCAGCTGGGGCGTCACTCCGGGGAAGTCGGTCGTCCATCCCAGACCCGCCGCATGCACCCAGCTGGGGTCGGCGAGTTCGGAGAGACTGGTGTCGAACAGCATGAAGTCGCGTCCCGGCCACCGCAGGAAAGGCCCTGTCCGGACCGCTCGTCTGACCTGTGGCGCGACAGACGCTGCCAGCTCGGCGTCGATTCGAGCTCGCTCGCGCTCGAGGTTCTGCGGATCGCCGTCGGTGGACGCGACAAACACCGTACCCGAGGATGTGTTCAGCTCGCCGAATCCATTCCACACTCCAGCCGTCACCTCTTCCGGTGCCTCGGTGGCTGCGCGAAGGTGGACTGTGAGCGCGGCCAGCAGACTCGGGTCGAACCACCCCTCGACGGTCTGGCCGACTCTCCAGCCGTCATCGAACGACATCGCCGCTTCGTCCTCATCGTCGGTGAGGTTGCGCCACTGCACCAGCGGATGCATCACTCTGCCGTTGCGCACGGCGACCTCGGCCCACGGCCACTTCACCTCCTCCACGATCTCGGGATTACCCCACTCGTCGGTGACCGTGACATCGCGGCGGGTCGCCTCGACCGGGTGCAGGATCCGCGCATAAGCCTCGAAGCCGGTACCAGCGACGCCGCCGACCCCGTGTTCGCCGACGCGCGCCAGCAGCCACCCACCACGCTCGAAATCCGTTGTGAACTCCACCCAGCCAGCCTAATGAGCCATACCTGTCGGGCAGCTCCATCTCTGGAGGCTGAGTAACACGCAAAGGGGACGCGCGTAACCGACACGGCCCGAGTCCGAATCTTACTGAGTCACGCCTTCGGGCGGTTGTGATCGTCCTCGATTGGCGGGTCGGAACGCACCGCCACGTCACCCGTTACCGTTCGGAAATCGAGAACGAAGGACTGCCCGGCGGTTGGCGGGTAAGAGTTCCATGGGGAGCCCGGTATTGGCGTAGCCGATCGAGAGGACTTGGCCTTGAGTGATCTTTCTCGCCGTGACCTGCTCAGGACGTCGACGGCCGTCGGCGTAGGAGCAGTCGTTGTTTCGGGCCTCACAGGCGCAGACACGCCGGATATCGCGGACGCAAGCGTCCCCGAAAAAAGCCCGGGATGCCCGCCCGCGACGCTGACCGGCCACATCGTCCGACCCGGTGACGTGTCGTACACGGAGGCCCGACTCGGCTGGGATCAGCTCTTTTCGCACTATCCGCTGGTCATCGTCTTCGCGCAGGACACCCAGGACGTGGTGAACGCCCTGACGTGGGCGCGGCAGCACAACGTCGCGTTGCGGGTACGCAGCGGCCGCCACGCCCTCGAGGGCTGGTCGAACGTCGACAACGGCATCGTGATCGACGTCAGCCGGCTGAAGTCGGTCCGGATCGACCCTGGCGCTCGTATCGCGACGGTCGGCGCCGGGCTGAACCAGCTGGAAGCGGTGACGACGCTCGCGAAGCAGAATTTCGCGATCACAACCGGAAGCGAGGGCAGCGTAAGCGTGTGCGGTGCGACGCTCGGCGGTGGCCTCGGGCCACTCAACCGCTGGCTCGGCATGGCCTGCGACAGCCTGATCGCGGCCGAGGTCGTCGTCGCGTCGGGTGACGACTGCGCCGAGGTGATCAACGCGGACTCGCAGCACCACTCGGACCTGCTCTGGGCGCTTCGCGGCGCGGGCAACGGCAACTTCGGGATCGTCACCCAACTCACCTACAAGGTGTATCCGCTCGAGCATCTCGCCTATGTACAGGCGACATGGGATGGACTCGGGGACCTGTACGGGGTCTTCGAGGCGTGGCAGCGTACGGTACCGTCCGCCGACAGCCGTCTGGGTTCCGAGCTCGAGGTCCACAAGTCCCAGATCCTGCTGTCCGCGTGGCTCGTGGAGGGGGCGGCGGCACAGGCCACCGAGATGCTGGCCGCGATCCTGTCGGTCGGCCGCCCCGATGTCACGGTGCAGGTCGGTAACTGGGGCGATATTTTCGCGGGAGCCCAGGTCCCGCTCCCGCGAGAGCCCGCGAACTGGAAGTTCTTCTCGCAGTTCGTCAAAGAGCCGTTCCCGAAGAAGGCGATCGACATCATCGGCGACTTCATGCGAAACGCTCCCACAGAGGACAGCAACTACTTCGTCGATGCCTTCGGTGGGGCGATCAAGTCGGAACCCCCTGGCGGCACGGCGTTCGCGCATCGTGACGCGCTTTTCTACGGTGAGATCGGCGCAGCTTGGGGGACTCGTTCAACACAACCAGGCGCCAGCGACCCGCTGACCTCGCAGGCCCAGGCCTGGACCGCCGAGTTCAGCCAGGCGCTGCGGCCCTACGCGGACGGCGCCTACGTCAACGTACCGAACGTCGGAATGCAAGAGTGGGGAACCGCCTACTGGGGCGGACAGCACTTCGAGCGGCTGCGCACGATCAAAGCGAAGTACGACCCCCACAACATTTTCCAGTACGAGCAGAGCATCCCGCCCGCATCACACTGATCGACAGTCAGTCATGACTGTTCCGCAGACCCGGACCGACCCAACCTATCTCCGCGAGCTGCCGTGACATGCCGGCCTGTCCTGAAGGTTCATCTTCGACCGGCCAAATGCTCGTCGAGTACGCGCGCGATGATCGGCAACACGTGTCGTGCGGTCAGTTCGTCATGGGTGACTCCGATATCGTGATCGACGATCTCGCCGGTCACGTAGGGCCGCCATCCACCGGGGCCCGAGTTGCCGGAAGCGTCGACGGTCGCACTGAAATACACTGCGTCCCCGTCGAATACGGGACGATGATATCCGGTTCTGATCTGTGCCACTATGTTGTACCACCGCGTCAGACGCTCGATTGTGCCCGCATCGATCGGCGAAACACCGCCCAGCTGGGTACGAATCAGATCGGCGGCATCTTCCGCGGACGCATCGGCGGGCACACCACGAATACCCAACATCGGGCCGAAAGTACTGACGAAGCCGCCGGCGGAAAGCTGCTCGATGCTGTCACCATCGATGTCCGCGGAGTCCGTGTCGAGTAGCGCGAGAAGTCCTACATGCTCACCGGCGTTCCTCAACTTCGTGGCGATCGCGTGCGCGACGAGCCCGCCGAACGACCACCCGAGCAGGTGGTATGGACCCGTCGGCTGCAGAATCCGGATCTCGTGGATGTACCGATCGACCAACTCTTCGATCGATCGCGCTAGTGCTTCGCCGCCGCCCAGGCCCGTTGCCTGTAGCCCATAGATCGGCCTGCCCGGCGACAGCACATCCGCGAATCCCGAGTAGGGCCAGGCGACTCCGGAGGACGGAGACACGCAGAACAGCGCGGGTTCGCTGCCGCCGAGCCGGATCGGCCACACGACGTCGAGCATAGGTCCGGCGTCGACTGGAGGCAGCTCATCGGCCATGCGCCCGGCGGCCGCGGCCAATGCGGCGATGGTGCGGTGCTGGAACACCTGAAACGGCGTGCGGTGGACGCCCCGCCGCTCGGCCCTGGATACCAGCTGGAGAGCGAGGATACTGTCGCCGCCGAGAACGAAGAAGGAATCGTCGGCGCCGACTTTGTCGACACCGAGCAGCTCCGCGCAGATGTCGGCGAGAATTGCTTCGGTCGGTGTCGAGGGTGGCCGGTACCCGGCCTGCCCGTCCGCGAATTCAGGTGTGGGCAAGGCGGTCCGATCGAGCTTGCCGACCGCGTTGAGCGGAATCGTATCGAGCACGACGAACACGGAAGGGACCATGTACGCGGGCAGGGCAGCGGTCGCGACCATACGCAGATGCGCGACGTCGACCGTGACATCTTCGGCAGGCAGCACATACGACACCAGTACGGTTGCCCCTGTCGGCCCGGCGCGGCCTATCGTCACCGCATACTCGATCTGTTCATCGCGGCACAGCACGGAATCGATCTCGCCGAGTTCGATCCGCAGGCCGTGGATCTTCACCTGAAAGTCGTTGCGGCCCAGAAACTCCAGCTCGTATGTATGGTCGGCCCCGATGACCCATCGCACCATGTCGCCGGTGCGGTACATCCGCTCCCCCGGCTGGCCGTAGGGATCGGCGACGAAGTGTGTCGCGGTCGCCTCGAAACGGCCGAAATAGCCGCGGGCGAGCGCGGGACCGGCCAGGTACAGTTCACCGGCGACGCCGACCGGCACCGGACGCAACCAGGTGTCGAGCACCATGGTCGCGGCGCCACGGATCGGCCCGCCGATGGTGATCGGTGCTGCCGCGGCGAGATCGCGGTGACAGGTCGCCCAAGTGCTGAACTCTGTCGGACCGTACAGGTTCACCATCCGACGCTCGGTCGACCACCGCTCGATCAGTTCAGCCCTCGCGGGCTCGCCCCCCACAGCAAGCACCCGCAGCTGATCGAGTCCGCCAGGATCCATCGTGGCCAGTACCGACGGCGTGATCGACGCATGGGTGACCCGTTCGGCGCGCAGCAGTCGATCCAGCTCTCCGCCCGCACATACGTCAGGCGGCGCGATCACGAGTTCGCCGCCCGCGCCATGTGCTGTCAGCAGTTCGAAGATCGACGCGTCGAAGCTCGGTGACGCCACATGCAGCACGCCGACCGCCGGATCCAAGTCCAGTGACTCGGTCAAGTCGGCCACCAGATTCGCAAGCCCGCGATGACTGACCAGCACAGCCTTGGGTTCGCCGGTGGAGCCCGAGGTGTAGATCAGGTACGCCGCGTGGTCGATGCGGATGGGACTCCCGCGCTCCGCGTCGGTGATCGGTGCTGCGGAGACCTTCTCGACCCGGCGGCGCGTAACGAGGTCATCGAGCAGCAGCCAGTCGATGGTTCCCGGTAGCGTCTCGCGGGTCACCGTCACGCCGATCTCCGCCTTCGAGTCGGCCAGGATGTGCTCGATCCGCTCGATCGGATAGCAAGGATCGAGCGACACGAACGCCGCGCCGGTCTTGGCGACTGCCCACACCGCCACCACCGATTCCAGCGATCGACCGAGAGCAAGCACGACGCACATTTCCGGCCGCACGCCTCGGCGCAGTAGGACGCGGGCAAGACGATTCGACCAGGCGTCGAGCTCGCCATAGGACATCGTTATCTCGCCCGCGCGAACAGCGATGGCACTGTGGTCGATCCGTGCTCCGGCACAGAGAATTTCGGGCAGTGTTCGCGGCGGCATCGACGCCGGTCCACGCACCGACAGCAGCGTGGCGCGCTCCGCGTCGTCGCAGCACTGTAGCTCGGACACCAGCGCCTGTGGGTTGCCTACGAGTTGAGTCAGGAACCGGACCAAGCGATCCAACAGTAGGCGCGCTGTCTCCGGCACGAACTGGTCGGCGTGGTACTTCACGCTGATGCGCAGCATGGCCTGCCCGTCGCTGCCGGGCAGCGGAACCACCATGAGATTCAACGGATACGGCGTGGCATCGGTGCCCTCGATGTCGACTACCCGCATGCCCGCGATGTCCGGCAGCGCCGACAACGCGCCTCGGTCGAGCGGATACGACTCGAAAACGGTGAGCGTATCGAATAATTCGGCCAAGCCCACCGTCTTGTGAATCGCAGCGAGCCCGACGTGCTGATGATCCATCAGCCGTGCCTGTTCACTCTGCATGCGAGCCAGTAGGTCGGCGACCCGCTCCGCGGGATCGAACCGTACACGCACCGGCAACGTATTGATGAAAAGACCGACCGATTCTTCGACACCGGCCAGCTCGGGTGGCCTGCCCGACACCGTCGCGCCGAATACCACGTCGGATCGGCCCGTCAGCACGGCCAGCAGCATCGCCCAACCCGCCTGCACTAACGTGTTCGCCGTGGTGCCCGAATCGCGCGCGGCCATTTGCAGACGTGCGACGATGTCCTGGGACAGGTCGGCGGACACCGTCCCGGTCCCTGTCGCCTCCGTGCCGGTCGATGTCGAGACCGCCCGTGTCGGGATGTCGATACCTGCCAAGTACTGTGCCCACGCGGCGGTCGAGGCAGCATGATCCTGCTGGCGCAGCCAGGAGAGGAATTCGCGGTAAGAGTGCGCGGGCGGCAGCGCGGAGGTGTCGCCCGCAGTGGCATAGAGCGTGAGTAATTCCCGCACCAGCAGCGCAGTCGACCAGCCGTCCAGCACAAGGTGATGGTTGGTCAGCACGAACCGGTACTGCGTGGGAGCGGTACGCACGAGCGTGCAGCGCACGAGCGGCGGGCGGGTCAATTCGAACCGGCTGCCCGCGTCCAGGGCGATCACCCGGTCGAGTTCTCGCTGTCGTTGCTCGGCTTCGGCGATTCCGGTCAGGTCGATCTCCCGCCAGCAGATGTCGGCGTCGGTGACGACGAGTTGGCGGGGCCCTTCATCGGTCTCTACGAACGCGACCCGCAGGATGTCGTGCCGTGCCACCAGCGTCTGCGCGGCGGAGCGTAGTCGCGCGGTGTCGACGGTACCCGTCAGCGTGAGTAGCGACTGCACCGTATAGACGTCGGCGCCTTCGGGATCGTACAGCGCATGGAAGAGCAGGCCATGCTGCAATGGTGACAGCGGCCAGACATCGGTGAGAGTCGGATAGGTGCGTTCCCAGGCGTCGATCTGTGCCTGCGTCACCGCGACGAGGTCGAAGTCGCAAGGAGTGTTTCCTCCGGCTCCTGGGCTGCCGCTGTGATCGGCCAGTGCCCGCAGCGCGGCTGCCCAGAGATCGGCGAACTCTTCGACGTCTACGGCCTCGAGCAGCCGGGCTGCGTATGCCCACGTCACTTCCAGCCCGTCGTCGGTCAGTGCGGCATTGATATCGACGACCGCGGCCAGCGGCGCTCGCTCGTCCCGCGTTGCCGCGAAGCGTTGCGGCAACCAGGCCCCGGCCTCGCTGTCGGTCGGCACCCGGCCCAGATAGTTGAAGCTGATCTGCGGGGTCGGCGCGTCCACGAGCGCATTCTTGGTGTCGGCGTTCAGATACCGGAGCATGCCGAAGCCGACACCCTTGTCGGGCACCGCGCGTAACTGTTGCTTCGTGGTCTTGATCGCGGCGCCCGCCGCGGGGCCACCGGTGAAAGCGTCTGCGAGGTCGATGCCGGTCAGATCGATGGCGATCGGATGGACCGTGGTGAACCAGCCCACGGTGCGCGCGACATCGGCGCCGGGCAGGACGGCCTCCGTGCGTCCGTGGCCCTCCATGCTGAGAAGCAATGACCTTCGATCACGCCAGCGGCATGCTGCCATCGCGAGCGCGGTCAGCAGCACATCGTCGGCACCGCAGTGGAAAAGGTCCGGCACCGTGGTGAGTACCGAGTTCGCGACATCCGGAACGACGATGGTCCGGAAAGTCCCCGCGGTGGCGGCGATGTCGAGGGCCGGGTCCCAAGCGCTCGTGCCGATCGGCGGATCGGGCGTCGCCAAAATGTTTTGCCAGACCGGCAGTTCGGCGCTGCGGCCTGCCGCATGGTCGACTTGTCCGTGCGCCCAACGCCGAAACGAGGTGCCGACCGGAGCCAGGGCGAGGCCCATGGCCGCGGTCGCCAGATCCGGCAGCAGGGTGCGCCACGACACCGCGTCGATCACCAGGTGATGCAGCACGATCCAGCACAAGGAAGGAGCATCCGCTCGTTCGATCAGCACGAAGCGTGCGACGACTCCGGCCTCCGGATCGAGCAGGTCCGCGGCAGCTTGCAATTCGTCATCGAACGTCGGATCGCCATTGCGATTGGCGCTCACGATGTCCACCAAGGTGCCTGCCTCGACCGCACCGGCTGGTGCGACAACCCATTCCCAGCCGTGATCGGTGTTTCGCATCGAGGAGCGCAGTAGGTCGTGATGGTCGAGAAGCACTTGCACGGCCTCGACCAATCGTGTGTGGTCCACGTCGGCCGGTAGACCGACCAAAACCGCCTGGCCGAGCCTGCGCCAGGTCTGTCCTTGGTCCAGCATCGCCTGCACGATCGGTGTGAGTTCGACGGCGCCGACGCCACCGCCGGGCAGCTCGCGTGCCACCGGAGTGCGCGCCTCGGTGGCCACCGCTGCGAGAGCGGCAACGGTCTTGCGCTCGAATACATCTCGTGCGCTGAGGCCGATCCCGGCGGACTTCGCCTTCGAGACCAGTTGAATGGCCGAGATGCTGTCGCCACCGAGTGCGAAGAAGCTCGCGCCGACGCCCACCGAATCCAGCCCGAGAACCTCGGCGAACAGCGCGGCCAGCGCCTGCTCCCGTGGGGTCGAAGGTGGTCTGCCCACAGGCGCGTCCGAGCCGAACTCTGGTTCTGGCAGTGCCGTGCGATCTACCTTGCCCAGCGGTGTCAGCGGAATACTGTCCAGTATTACCACCGCGGCGGGCACCATATAGGCCGGAAGCGCCTTGTCCGCAGCCGCTTTCAACGCGTCCACAGAGACTTCGGCACCCGGTTCGGGCAGCACGTACGACACCAGCGCGGTGGAACCCGAGTCGGTCTCCTTGCCGAGGGTGACCACGAAGTCGACGCCGGGGTGCTGTCGCAGAACGGCATCGATTTCGCCGAGCTCGATACGGAAGCCGCGCACCTTCACCTGGAAGTCGCTGCGACCCTGATGATCCAGCTCCAATCTCCCGGAACTCTCGGTCCAGCGAGCCAAGTCTCCGGTGCGGTACATCCGCTCTCCGCACGCGTAAGGGTTCGCTACGAATCGGCAGGCAGTGAGGCCTCTACGCTGATGATAGCCGCGCGCCACACCCGCCCCGGCGAGATAGAGCTCCCCGATCGTCCCGGGAGCCACCGGCCGCAACCAGGAATCGAGCACGACCGCCGAGAAACCGCGAGCCGGACTTCCGATCGTGACCGGCCCAGCGGGTCTCAACGCGTCGCTCAAGGTCGCCGTGACCGTGGTCTCGGTGGGCCCGTACCCATTGAGTACAGAACGACCGGACCACCTGGCCACCAACTCGCCTGGACAGCTCTCACCACCGACAACGACAGTGCGCACGCTGGGTAATGTCGCCGGGTCGAGGGATCCCACGACCGCCGGTGTGGCGTCCAGGTGGGACACACCTTCCGCGCGCAGAACCGCCGCCATCTCTTCACCGCCGTACGCCGATGGCGGAACAACGACGAGCGTCGCACCGGCGGCGAAGCTGACCAGGATCTCTTCGACCGAAATATCGAAGCTCGGCGAAACAACATGTGCCATTACGGAATCCGCGGCGACGCCGAAACCCTGCGCGGAGTTTGCGACCAGATTCGCCAAGCCACGGTGTGTGACCAGGACGCCTTTGGGCAGTCCGGTCGACCCTGAGGTGTAGATCATGTAGGCGACCTGATCCAACAGCACCGCAGCGTGCCGCACCGTATCGTCGACCGCGGCCGCACTCTGCTCCGCGATGTCCCGGCCGGTCTCGTCCTCGTCGATGATCAGCCAGTTCACCCGATTCGGAAGCAGACTTCGCGCGGTCGTTACGGTGAGGCCGATGCCGACGCCGCTGTCGTCGACCATATGCTCGATCCGGTCCGAAGGGTAGGTCGGGTCGATCGGCACGAATGCGGCGCCTGTCTTGGCCACGGCGAGCATCGCGAGCACGGAATCGATCGAGCGCGGAATCGAGATCGCCACACCGCGTTCCGGCCCGACACCGGCGGCGATCAGGATGCGTGCCAGCCGGTTGGTGTATTCGTCCACTTGGCGGTAGGTCAGCCGAGCTGACCCGCTATGGACAGCGATCGCTCCGGGGTCGATTCCCGCACCCGCGGCGAGAATTTCGGGCAACGTGCGCGGCGCGACGCTCGTCGGTCCGCGTGCCGGTGCGAGCTCGGCGAGCTCGTTATCAGGTACGACGGGAATCGTGGACAGTGCCGCGTCCGGTCCAGCGGTGAGGAACCTGCGCAGGAACCGCAGAAATCGGCTGTGGTGAGCGATCAATTCGGTATCGCTGTACAGGTTAGCGTTGCCCTGGAAGTCGATGTGGGTGCTCTCGCCCCCAACGCCCGGATACAGATTGACGTAGAGGTCGTCGATCAGCCCGGCCGTCAGCACATGCGCTCGTCCGGTCACCGCACCGAGTTGAACCCTGGTGTCCACCATCATCAAATTCACCGACGGACCGAAGGTCGCTACCTCGTCCATCGGCCAACCGAGGTCGCGGAAGATGTCCTCTTGGCGGTAGCGCTGCCGCCGCAGCGCGCCGGTCAGCTCAGCCTGTGCTGCCCGGATCAGTTCACCGACGGTCGTGGTCGGCCGCAAGCTCAGTCGCACCGGGACGACGTTGGCGATCATGCCGCCGGAGCGCCGCATCGTCGCCGTCGTGCGCGCAGAGACCGGCAGGCTCAAGACCACCTCTGGAGCACTGGTGATCGCAGCCAGATAGGCGCCGAAGGCTGCGACCACCGTAGGCGCCACACCGGACGACGCCGCCTTCGCGACCATCTCCAGCAACGCAGCCGTTTCCTGCGTCAGCGCCGCCTCCACACGTCTGGGATGCGCGTCCACTTCGGCGGTACGGCCCGCCAGACTCACCGGGTCGGCGATCCCGTCCAGGTGCCGAAGCCAATACTCCCGGTCGGCCGCGAAACGGTCGGAGCTGCGGTACGCCTGATCGGCATCGACGATCTTCCTCAGGTCCTCGGCCTGTGCGGCAGGGGGCGGCCTCCCCTCGATCGCCGCGGTGTAGAGCTCGCCGGTGCGTCGCGCCATGGCCGAGACCCCCATGCCGTCCAGCGCGATGTGGTGCATCCGCCAGTAGCAGAACCAGCGGTCGTCGGCGATCCGCAGCATGACGACACAGGCCAGCCGATCGTTCATCAGATCGAGGGGCGCCGAGTATTCGTGGCGCATCCAGGCATGAGCCGCGCCCGCGGGATCGCGCTCACCTCGGAAGTCGACAACGCGTGCACGATCGTCGAGCGTGGTGTCGACGCACTGGAACGGATAACCGTCGCTTTCTATCAGGCGCAGATACCCGGTGCCGAACTCGCGCCCGGCTCGGCGCGCTGCCGGGGCGAGCAGGTCGAGGTCGATCGATCCCGCCAGGTCGACGTACTGGGCAATAGAGATCGGGACATCGCCTGCGACGTGCTGGGCGAACCAAATTCCGCGTTGGGCCGCCGAAAGCGGGAAAACTCCGTCGGACAGCCTATTCCCGGTAGCGATCGGTCTAGCGGAAGACTGTTGCATGACAAGACCTTTATTCTGACCGGTGTAGCCACTCGGGCCATTCCTCACGATCAAGCACTACAGATGTCGTATTCCTTTCTCTCAGTCTGAGCCAGGCTCAGGACGGCGTCCGCGCCGACACAGGTTCCGTCGACGCATCGGCCGCAGTCCGGGATGTAAGACGGCAGACGTCGACCGCTCGATTCGGAAGGCCATAGACGCCGCGACTTGCTGGATACCGCCGGATCGGCGGCAAATGTGAACAGCCCGCCGACTTCACGGTGCACTGGCGGACCACTGATGATCGACTCGTTACCCACGATGAAGCTCAACTCGAGCGAGTTGGCATCTGCCCCTGCCAGCCGGACCAGCGCGGTGGCATCGACCGCCGCGACTGGCTTCGCGAGCGGCGGCATGCAGAGATTGTCGGCGAGCGACGCGGTCGGTGCGTGCATGTCGTATCCCAAGGCCACAGCCAGGAGGTCTGTTGTGCACCCCGACCATGGCCTCCAGCAGGGACTTCAACGATAACTCCGAAGCGAGGGCCAGTGCAGGCTTTCGGTCGGCGGAACTCACCACTTTCTCGACCTGCCTCGACGCCTGCACGGCGGTTCCGCGCCATCACCTGCTCAGTTGCCGATGACCGACGACCAAGTCCACGCGGTCACCTGGACCGCCGTGACCACCTTGCAGCGGGTCGGCGCGAGCTCAACCGGCACAGAACTCATCGGCGCGGACCTGCGCCACGCCGACCTGACCGCCGCCGACCTCAGCGACGCAGTCCTGATCGGTGTGGTGTACCACGACGCCGCGCTGGCCGGGACGGATACACGCCCCCGCTCCGGTGATGAAAATCCCGGCCAGGCCAGCCACCATTCTTCAGGCCCCGGCCCCCCGGGACCATGCATGCCGGCGCGCCAGCGATCAAATCGCATTGGGTTTCTACCGTCGCCGCCTCGGCGGTAGCTGACGCGTCTTACGCGACCGGCGCGACAAGGTGACTGCTACGGCCCATTGGCACGGAGATGATGTTAGCTGGAAAGTTGCCATGCGATTACGTTGGCGGTCGAGCACTGTCCCGTAGGGGACAATCGCAACGTGGGTATGTGCGTGCCTAGGAGCAGGTGATGAACGCCGATACCGGACCGATGCCCGAGTCGGAGGATGCTGCACACCCGCCGCGTGAAGGAGATCCGGGCTCGGCGGCATCGGATCGACAGCCTGACGCCGAGCCGACGCGCCAGGGCGCACTCGAGGTCGCTGGCCGGAGTGGCCGATACACGCTGTTCGCGGCACTTGTTGCGGCTGTCATCTCGAGTGTTGTCGCTGCGGGTTCGGCGGTCTACGTCAACATCGCTCAGTCTGATAGGACCGTCCGTATCGAGACGGATAAAGCTGTGCGCTCCGATCGTCAGAAGGTCTATGTCGACTGTGCTACAACGTTATTCGCGCTTTTCGAACAGCTTGGCAGGATACAAGGAAAATTGATTGCGCGCACAAGTCGGGAAGAGGTCAAACCTGAGTTACCCGAATACTCTCGCGTGGGCATTCGTGTTCTGGGTCAGCTGGAATTGGCGATGATGGTAGGGAGCCCCGCGATGGCGGATGTCGCGGGTCGACTCGCCGAGCGTTATATCCGATTCAATCAGGACGAATGGGTCACTTTTGCGCGGAAATATTTGAGCTTTGGCGCGCCGAACGAGTCGGATATTGCGGAGTGGGAGCATGATTCGGCTGCAATGGTCAAAACTATCAACGATTTCGTCGCCGACTTGGATCACATAAATGTGGAATTCATCAAGGCCGGGCGCGATGACCTATCCGCAAACCGCTGAGCATCAAGTGACGCGCTCACGGAGATGTGTCAACCTGGCTTTCGGGCCGAACTCGTAGCCGAGCGCGAGGGCTTCGTCGTAGAGGCTCCGGTAGTCCTCACCGGCGAGCTGCTGCCGCGGTTGACCCATTTGGCGAGGTCACCGAAGATCTGGCTCTTTCCGTCGAAGGACGCAGCCGCCTCAGGGCACCCCGGGGTACGGGCGTACGTCACCACAGGCTCGGGATGGGGTGGGAAGTGGCTCAGCCTCGTCCGAGGGCGCGGTCGAGCAGCTGCGGGTCGTGGGCGTTGACCAGCAGCAGATCAGGTTCGGCGGCGGCCCGCAGCTCGCGCAGGCGCGCGTGGTTGGCCTCGACCTTCTGCCAGTCGTAGGCGATCACGCGTTCCATCGCGGTGATCGCGCGCGGCGTCGATCCGTTGCCGTCGAGCTGGCCGCATCGACCGCCACGGCTGCATGCTCGCGGCTGTGGCCGGGCAGGTCGATCAGCACGATCCAGTAAACCCACAACGTGGGAAATATGCCAGAGTGGAAGCCATGAACCCCGCACCCGCGACGCCACCGACCTCGACCCGCCAGGCCTCGGCCCGTCGCGGGCGTCCACCGAAGGCGCAGGGCCGGCTCTCCCGTGCGGCGATCCGAGAGGCAGCTCTGGCGGTGATCGACGCCGAAGGTGTCGGTGCGGTGAGCATGCGGTCGGTCAGCCGCTCGCTGGGTGTAGATGCCAAGAGCCTTTACCACTACGTGCGGGACAAGGACGACCTGCTCGACGCGGTCGCCGAATACCTGCTCGAGCAACTGCGTCCACCGGAGCAGACCGGCTCGCTGGAAGATGACCTCCGAGCATGGGCGCATGAGTTCCGCAGGATCACCCTCGCCCACCCCCAAGCCGCCACTCTGGTCCTGACCCGCCAGCTCTCATCGGCCGCCGGCCTGGCTCCGGTCGAGGCCGCTCTCGCGGTACTGCGCCGCACCGGCTGCAGCCCCGAGGACGCCGTTCACTTGATGCGCGCCTTGCTGGCCACCTTGATCGGAACCTTGCTGCGCGAAGCCTCCGCCGGGCCCACCTACGGCACCGCGGACCCCGGCGAAATCGCCGAACGGCAGAGCACCCTCGAGTCATCCGGACTGCCCCAGGTCCGCCTTGCCGCTGCCCACCTCGCCCGCTTCGACCGCGGCCGCGAGTTCGACTTCACGGTGGACCTGATCGTGAGTCTGGTCAGCGCACGCGTCGGTGGCGTCGGCGCGTCGGCAAACAGCCAGAACAACTCCGAATGGTCCGCATAGTTGGCAAGAGTCCACGCCTTGTCGATGAACGGGGCCGGAACACTCCCTGTCCGTCATGTCGATCGGTGTTCGCCAACTACATGTTCGCTCCGAGGACACGGTGGTCACCTAACGTCAGGGCTCCGAAAGGCCTGGCCGCCCAGCAGGCAGCGGATCTCCTGGTCCGGGTACGGGGTGCTCCGGCTCTCCTGCTGGAACGCGCGCATGAACGCGGACATCGCCGCGGCGATCGGCGCGTACCGGGTGATGACCGTGGCGGCCTGCCCAGGGATGCCCTCCGGCGGCTTACCCTCGGCGAAGGCGCACACCATCGCGGCGCGCGCCTCCCGGTCCTCCCGCCGGAGCCCGTACAGGGCCGTGACCAGCCAGTGCACCAGGTAGGTGGCGGTGTAGCCGCGGTCGTAGCTCTGGTGCTGGTCGAAGAACGCGGCCTCCTCCGGTGAGAGGTCGAACGCCGAGGAGAGCGAGAGGCCGTAGTCGCCGAAGTAGAGGCGTCGACCGTCGGTCAGGATGTTCCAGAAGTGCGCGTCGAGGTGCAGCAGCCCGCGGCTGTTCATGAACGCGGTGCGGGCGGCCAGTTCCCGCTCGACCATGGCGCAGGCCCAGTCGGTGGCCTCGTCGCCCGCCTCGATCTGGGCGTTGAGCCACTCGTGCAGGTTCTGCGGGATGTATTCCAGGAACAGCACGATGCTCGCCGAAGAGTTCTGGAGGGCCTCGATCCGGTGGCGTACCTGCGGTCGGCCGTCCCAGTAGGCGACGGCACGGTCGATGTCGGCGAGCTCCTCCGGCAGCGGCGTCGTGTCCGGCAGCACCCGCCAGTGGTACATCAGCGGGAAGCCCTCGTGTTCGGCGGCAAGCACCCAGTTCGTCGTCATGGTGTGCACGGCGAGTTCACGCCAGGCTCCGAAGCCCGGCCCGCCGATGAGGCCGACGCCGTACTGGCAGAAGAGCGGCATGTCGAACAGGTTCGCCGTGGACCGGACGTGCTCCGGCTGCCGTTCCAGGTCGGTGAGGGGCACTCGCTTCATGAAGACCGGGGTTCCGGCGACCTCCAGCAGCGCCGACTTCCCGCCGATACCGGCGCCGATCGGCGTGGCGGTGTCCACGAGCTCGCGCAGCGCGGGATCGCTGTGCAGCGCCAGGGCCGTGGAGACGGCGCTGTGGGCTTGCAGACGCGCCGGGCGCGCCATGTGGCGGGTCGTCGCCGCGTCACGGGATATCGCCGCGCCCGGGGAGGAGGACGTCACTGCGTGCGGGGAGTTCGCTGCGGTCTCCACGTGAGCGCCGACCTCGATTCAGCCATGGCCACGCGGTCGTACCGGCGGCCTGCGGAGCGGGCAGGAGGCCGGTCCGCAGGCCGCACCCGACGGCGGTCCCGGCTTGTCCTCCGGAACCGCACTCTACGTCACGAGCTCCACGTAGGCGTCAAGTGACGGTCCGAGGCTACGGGGCCGCTGGCTTTCGACATGCCGCCGATCCGCAGCACGGCCACGGACCATACGGTTGTCCGACTGCACTCGGAGATACGCACAGCGCCCGTCGCGCCGCATGCCGCCGCGCTGGTCCGGCATGCAGACTCCCCCTGACCGGGAACGTCGCCCTCGGGCCGAGATGCCTCGCGTGCCAGGATGACGCGATGAGCACCGTGTTCAGGCGGCCGGTCAGCGAGGAAACCGTGATTCTGTTCATGGATTACGGGCAGTTCCGCATCGACGGTGGCGTCGAGAGCCCGGTCGAGGAACTCGAACTGCTCGACCGGGCGCTGGCGGCGCACCCGTTCGCCTCCGATGGGCTGGCGGTGGTGGTGTTGAGCCCGCACCAGAACAACTTCCATATGCCAGTAACGGTTCAGGTTTGGGACGAGCGGCCGCCCGGCGATCGCGCCGAGTGGCAGCAAGTGTGTGAGACCCGGTTGCGAGTCGGACCGGAGGGCACACTGTGCCTGTCGTCGCCCACCGACGGCGCGGTCGACTGCCCGGTTCCGGAGGGCCAGTACCTGATCGAGATCAGCGGCCGTGGATTCGTCAACTACGGCTGGCCCGGGTCGACCGAACCCGGCGACGTGTGGCGTATCCGGCTCTGGCCGGACGACGGCAGCGAACCGCTACCGGCCATGCAGTGGAACATGCCCGGATACGGTGTGCCCGAGAATGTCCCGCTACCCGAGGTCACCGCGTCGGTCGACGCGGAGGAATGGGTCGTCGTAGTCGACGACAAAGGCTCTCGCCGCCTGCACATCGACGAACTACCGGCGCAAGCGGCCGCTTTCCAGCGGCAGCGTTGGGGCGGGGAGCCGATACCCCGGCTGGAAGATCACCCGGGCGCGGAAGACCTGGCACGCCATGACCGCGCGATCGCCGAGGCGATCGCCACCATGGGTGATCCCGAGTTGCGGCGCCTGGCGCGCTGGTCGGCGGCCCAAGCCTGCGCGAAAGCAGGCCTCGGCGACCGGCCATGGGTGCGGCCCGCCTTGGCGGCGCTGCGGGACGGCCGACCGCTACCGCCCCCGTTCGACGACGTAGACGCGGCCATGACCCGACTGCACGACGAGGACTTCGGCCCGCCGGATGACGAACACGTCGGCGCAATGGAAGCAACGATGGTTCTCGGTTCGGCCGGTACGACGGCGAACCCCTTCGACCTGGGTCCGATCCACCGTCCGTCCTTCGCACTGCCCACCATCATCGACGCGAACCGACCCGACGCCCTCGATGCCGCGATGACGACCCTGTACGCCACGGGATTGGTCTTCGGCCCCGAGGTGGACACGCTGTTCGCCGCGCTCAGAGCGGAATTCGGGATCCGGTGAGCCGAACGGCGAGGACGGATCCGTATGGTGGGATCCGCAGCAGTGACGGCTGTCGGATACACCGCTGGCACCAAACACACCCTGGCCTACCAACCGACCGACACCACATCGGCGAACGCAGTGGCCTGGGCAGAGATGCGCAACCGCGAGGACGGGACCTGGCCGGCGCGAGGGACGTTCGAGTACTGAGCCCGCTGGGCACGCCGCCCAACGAGGTCGCCGGCAACGAGCTCATGGCCAACACGACGGACACCGCGCCCCCTGGGCCCGGGGAGAACGTTGGGGGCACCGAATTCGAAGGGCGGACCCGCGACGCGAACGGCCAGTGGTACAACGACGGCTACCCCACCAGTCACGACCGCGACGCCAACCCGGCAACTGAGCCGCGGTCCGCGCCGAGCGCGGGACGGTGGGCCGTCCGGCCCGCAGTGTCGGACTCGGCATCGGCATCCGAACGTCTCTGCATGGCCGCCACCGGGGCACGCGACATCAGACTCTTTCAGTAGTCCGCGGTGTTCTGACACATGGCACAGCCGCAAGTCCCCGCTCGGCCCGCCGCGTTCCATTACGCTGACCGGGGCGGACGTCAAGGCTGTCACGCGATGCGCGAATTAGCTGTATTCACAACACTTTTCGGTAGAGAGGGGAAAGCCGATGTATGAGGGTGGCTGTCTGTGCGGGCAGATCCGGTTCCGCGCCTATGCCGAGGCCGGATGGCCGCACCTGTGCTCGTGCCCGCACTGCCAGAAGCTGGCCGGCGGGCCGGTCACAGCCTGGGTCGATTTCCCGCTCGAGAAGTTCGAATGGACCGGTGCGGGCGGTGAGCCGACCTGGTTCGCAACCTTCCCGACCACCAAACGCGGCTTCTGCCCCAATTGTGGCTCGCTCGTCGCCGCGATCGACGACGGCGGCACCGCCATGGGGATCACGATGATGGCCCTCGACGACCACAGCGCGCTCACCCCGGTACACCAGTCCTTCAAATCCCACGCCGTGCCGTGGCTGCCGGTGATCGAAACCGTCGACGGTGGTTCGTAGTCCTGGGCGCTCACCGCGCCGAGCAGGTTTTTGGGCCGGTCGTGGCGGCCGACGATGACGGCGACGGGGCCGGGGATCCAATCGGCGCCCCACCGAGGACCGACGCCCGGGCCCACGTCAGCGGGGCGCCAGGTGGCCCTCGCGCGGTGATGCACTGAACACTCGAGTACAAGATCCTTACCGGCACGTCGACGACTTCGCCTGCGCGAAGCGGTGATAGGCCCGGTATCTATTGCCACTGCGGGGATTTCATGTTTGCGAGTCGCCGAGCGACGGGTTAAGGATGGCTACATGTCGCATGCCACGCTGTCTCTGCGTGAACTCCCTAGGCTACGCACCCGCCACATCGCGCAGATCGGTGGACTGATGCGCCCCGGCACGCACCGTTCCCCCTTGCTGGAATTCGGCGAACGGTTCGTCGTCTCGCCGCCAGGATTTCCGACCATGCTGGTCACTTACGACATGGACGATGTGCGAGGACTGTTCGCCAACCACGACGACTTCTCGGTCGGGCAGGTGCTGAGCCGCTTCTCCAGCCACGACATGATGTTCGGCAAGCAGACGTTGATCTTCCTCGACGGTGACGAACATCGCCGCGAACGTAAGCTGTTCGCACCGCCGTTCCAGAGCAAGGCACTCCGGTCCTACGAGGACCTCATGGTGGAGGTGGTCCAGCGCGAACTGCCGAGCTGGCCTGTCGGTGAACCGTTCGAGTTTCTGAAGGTCGGCTACGACCTGGCCATCGGCGTGCTGCTCGGCGTCGTCTTCGGCGACGTGGCCGCGCCCCGCAAGGACCGGCTGAAACAGGCGGTGAGCCGGTGGTTCGGGGAAATAGAAAGTCGCGGTTTTCTCGCCGTCACCTTGCTCACCCCGCTGGTCGGCGGCTACACGTTGCCCTACCCGCCGCTCAGCCGCCGCCAGGCCGAGGTCGACGCCCTCATCATCGAGGAAATCGCCGCGCGCCGGTCCACGCCCGGTGACAGAAACGGCCGGAAGGATGTGCTGTCGCGGTATGTCGGCACCGAACTGGATCAGCACGACGACGCCGCATTGGCCCGCAATATGCGTGGCATCCTGCTCGGCGCCTACGAGACCACCGCGATCACGCTCGGCTGGATCGCCGCCATGCTGGCCGTCCACCCGGCAGCCATGGCCGAGCTCGATGCAGCGGTCGACGCAGGCGACTCCGCCCGGCTCGACGCATACCTCGACGCCGTGGTCGCCGAAACAATGCGAATCCGCCCGGTGTCACCGTTCACCGGACGGCGCGCACTGCGCGACACCGTGGTCAACGGAGTCCACGTCCCCAAGGGGGCCATCGTCATAGTCCCGATTCTCCTCATTCACGAATCACCACGGCATTACCCGGACCCGATGACCTTCCGCCCTGAACGCTTCCTCGACGAGCCGCCGAACGGCCGCACCTGGCTGACCTTCGGCGCCGGCGCGCATCGCTGTCTGGGTGCCCAATTCGCCTTGGCGGAAGCGCGCATCCTCTTCCGCACCATTCTCGAGCATCGTCGCATCGGTGCGGCCACCGGTCTCGTCGAGCCCCCACGTCGCTATCACACCGGCCTCAGCCCCGCCTACAACGCCCGGATAACCCTGCATCCCCGCTGATCAGACCTGCACCACGGCAGACTGATTCGCCGTCGCGGGAGTCTTCGAGCAACTGGAGTCGTGCAGGTGCCAGCGCGGCCGCGCCATCACCAGAGCACGCTCAGCGGAGAGGCCCTGCTGGTGGTCGACGATCGCGAACGATCTGCGGGCCGAAAGACAGCGTAGAAGGTGAACGTCGCCTGCCAGCGCGCCGCGTGAACGTCGATCCAGGTACCGGCGGCGGTCTCGCGCAGCATGACCTCCTGGAACAACTCCCGCTGTAAATCGGGCATCGCTCGATGCGCGGCGCACCCTCCCGGTGTCCGGTCGAGCTGCACCGCACCTGCGGATCGGGCCTCAATTTCGGCCGATACCAACATGTTCCGCAGCGACATGGTGTCTCATTGCCATTGATCGGCGGTGTTCTGGATGACCGATGCAACCAGTCAGGAGAGTGCCCGCGTGCCACGTGAAATCGATTCGGCTGTCTTCCCCCATCTGGATGCGGACCTGGACCGGGTCCGTGACGTTCTCGGACCCGTTCGGCTGGAGGGTAGGCCTGAACTGGCGGCGCTCACAGCGGAAGGCCCGGATACCTCGCGCCGCTTGGTCCGTCCCACATTGACCCTATTGTCGTACTACCTGCTCACCGATCCCGCGGCCCCGGCCGACGACCGGGCGGTGCGCGCCGCCGCTGCCGTCGAGTTGCTGCATCTGGGCTCGCTCTACCACGACGACGTCATCGATCACGCATACGAGCGTCGAGGCCGTCCCAGTGCCAATGTGGTGTGGGGTTCGCATATGGCCGTGTTGGGTGGGGACTCTGTGATGCTCACAAGTGTGCGCATGCTGGCCGAACTCGGCGGGCGGGAAGTCCTGGCGGGGGCAATCGCCGGTGAGCGGATGTGCGCGGGCATGGTGATCGAGGCCGCCGACCTCTACGTGGCCTCCCGCAGCGAGCAGTCCTACCTGGACGCGATCGACGGCAAGACGGCGGCGGTGCTCTCGCTGGCATGCCGGGTGGGCGCGATGCAGGCCGGCAGGCCCGACGATCAGCAACAGGCGTCGGCCCAGTTCGGCCGGTACTTCGGACTGGCCTACCAGCTGTATGACGACATCCTCGATTTGACCTCCACCGCCGAAGAACTGGGTAAGCCCGTCAACGCGGATCTGTCCGCGGGCATTTACACACTGCCCGTGATCCGCGCGGCCGCCCGCAACAGAAGCCTTGCTCGCCTGTTGCAGAGCAGAATGACACTCGAGCAAGCCGCGCGCGCCCGCGAGATCGTCATCGCCTGCGGCGCCGTGGACGAAGCACAAACGGTGGCTGATGAGTTCATGGACCGGGCCGCCGGTCAGCTCGCCACCCTGCCCGTCGATCCGGGCGCTCGCCACGCGATCACCGCCTACGCCCGGTCCATACTCGACCGGCGAACTCCTGGTCGCGCGGTCCCCCGGCGTTCGACGCAGCCGCCTCGAACCCGCGGCGATGGGCTTCCGCCGCAGCTCGGGCGATGGTTGCGGAACTGGCTGGTGGACACCGGCCTTGCCGTCTCCTCTACCGAGGCGGACTACCACCGGTGGACGGGGGCGATCCAGATCCCGGCGCAAACATTGGCCCCAGCGGCGAACGAGGCCCGGGAACAGACCGCCTACGGCATGGCCGTGCTGGTCCTCGCCTGGGACGACCTTTTCGAGGATCCACAGCTGAGGGACCCGGAAGCCGTGACCGCCTTGCGACGTGGCATGGTGGCGACGTTGCGCCAGGACCCGGAGAAACCGTGGCGGCCCGGCGCGATTCCGACGGCTTGGGCGAGCATATGGCCGCGCCTGCGCGAGGGCCGGACCATCCGCTGGCAGAAGCGGTTCCTCGACGGCATCGAGGAGTGGTTCGAAGCCGCCGAACGCGAAGCCCATCATCGCATCAGTGGCTACGTCCCTTCCACGGCCGACTACCTGCCGATGCGGATGTCGACCAGTGGGATCGAAACCGCCATCGCCTGCATGGAGGTGTACCACGACCGGGAACTGCCATCGACGCTGCGGGAACACCCCGTGATCCGCCGTCTCGAGGAACTCGCCTTTTGGGTCACCTTCGTGGAGAACGACCTGGTGGGACTGGATCAGGACGAGGCAGACCGAGTTCCTTACAACCTGGTGCGGGCGGTCCATCACGAAACCGGCTGCACTCGCGACGAAGCCGTGGACCAAGTGCGGCGCCAAGTGGCGGATCAGCGCGCCCAGCTCGAGGCGGTAATCCACTACGTCCCCGCGCTCCTGCGCGTTCTTCCCGGCTTGGCGGGGCAGGGGAAGGACTACGCGGAGATGTATGTGAACATTACGAGCGTGGGGCTCTGGGGACGTGAAAGCAATCGGTATACGCAAACCTCCGCTGTCGCAGCGCCGGATCTCGAACGCTTGCGCCGTGAGGTCTACCTCCCGGCCGACGAACCGGCTCCTACGCCGTCGTAAGCTCCACAGCCGGGCAAAGCAGAGTCATGTCCCGCACCTCCACCGTGTGGTCGCGCGGGATGCCTCCTCAGTGCTTCACCGACTGTCCGGACCCCTTCGGGCTCCAGGTGCGCATCCACATCGTAGGTCGAAGAGAGGAACGGGTGCGCCGATGGAAAGCGATCAGACCGACGAGGGCGCTCGCGATGAACCAGGCTAGTTGTACGGCGAATCCCGTCAATGGCGTGGCGTCGGAGAAACCGGCTGTGGTCGAAGCCTGCATGGCCCCATAGGAGGGCAGCCAGCGCACGAAATCGCTGTCCGCCCCAGCACTGGCGATGGGGTTCTGTACGGCCATGTCGAAGCAGCTGATCATCGCGATGGCGAACATCCCCTCCACCTCTCGGCGCAGCAGCGCGCCGAAAGCCACACCCAGCGCCCCGTATGTCATCGCCGCGCCGAAAAGCGCCGCGGCGAGCAGGACAGGCTGCCGCGGCGACCAGTAGCAGCAGATGACCGCCGTGGCGTACACGCAAACCACCACCGAGGCCACCACCAGGCAGGCGATCTTCGCCAAACCGGAAGCGACCCGAGGGTACCCCGCCATCGAGAGGCGCCGGTCGAATGCGCCGCTGCTGAAAGTGGCAGCGAACATCATGAAACCTATGATCAGCGAGACCGCCATCAGGGCGCCGCTGACCTGAGCGAGCTCGTTACCGTTGGCGCGCAGAACCAGACCGGTGTCTCGAAGCCGGAACGGCACCGCGAGGTCCGTGACGGCCACGCGGACCACGGTGATCAATATGGGAAGGAAGAAGGCCACCAACAGCATGGCGAAACGGTTACGCGCGTGCTCGATGAGACCGTAGCGCGTGGCGATCACGAACAACCGCACACGATCGCTCATCCGGCATTCTCCTGTCCGCCTCGTAAGACGCCGTCGCGCAACCGCCACACCTGGTCCAGCTTGTCGGTGTCGTGAGCCAGATGCGAGACCACCAAGACCGACCGGTCGGTGTCACGGAATTCCGCGACCAGATCCCAGAAACGCAGATACGTCTCCCAATCGAAACCCTGATACGGCTCATCCAGCAGCAAGACCTGCGGATCATGCATCACCGCCAGCGTCAGGTTGAGCTTTTGCCGCGTACCGCCGCTGAGCGTCCCGACCCGCTCACCGGCGTACTCCGCGAAACGCAAGATCTCCATGGTCTCCTCCGCGCGGCGCAGGTCCGGGATCGCATAGGCCTCGGCGAAGAAGTTCAGGTGCTGACGCACTGTGAAGGCGTCGTTCAGGATCACCTGCTGAGGGCAGTAACCGAACCGCCCACGGTGGCGGACCCTCCCCCGGTCCGGTCGCAGCTCTCCGGACAGAACCTTCAGCAGCGTCGACTTACCCGCCCCGTTCTCACCGACGATGCCCACCAGCATCCCCGGAGGCAACACTATGTCGATGCCACGCAGCACCGACCGTCTGCCGTACGCGTGGTGGACGTCCTCCACCTCCATCAACGCCCCCGATCCAGTGGCCCGACAGCGGCTCGAATGCTATCAATCGACAACGAAACCCGGTGCCGGAACCCCAATTTCGCGACACCGAACCGTCGCGCGGAAGGTGACTTTCTCCGGGCTGTGGTATCCGAGTCCGCATATCCGATCGGCGGCCGGGATGAGTTGCCGGGCAGCCCGACAAACCGGGCATGGCTCCCAATCGCAAACAGCCGCAACGGTTTTTGGCTCGTGCCGGTGTCACCGCAGCGTTGATCTCGGGTAGCGCGACGTTCACACTGAACTGAGCGCAAGTGCCGTCTCCAGTGATCGCTGGGAACGGCATGCTCAGCGGTCGGTCCCGGGCAGCACGCAGAATCAGTCACGGAAAAGGTTGGCTTTGCCGCGATCGTGCACACTTGAGCTACTCGTCCGAGTCGCCACAGAGGGGGAATTCGAATGGACCCGGCCACCATAGTCGCCACCGCGGTCGCGGTCGGCGCCGCCGCCGGTCTCACCGATACTGCCAAGCAATCCGTGACCGACGCGTATGCGGCGTTGAAGGGTCTACTCACCCGCCGCTATCGCGATGTGGATCTAGCACAGGTGGAGGCGGACCCGGACGCCGCCGCCGAACGGGAAGCCCTCGCGGGCGCGCTGGAGGCGTACGGCGCCGCCGATGATCACGAATTACTCACCACAGCAACAGAACTCATTTCCGCGGCAGCGCGAACGGACGTGGGAGCCGCCGGCGTCGACCTGGAGATGGTAGAGGCCGCCGCGTTGCGGATCAGCCGCGTCACGGCAACCGGCACCGGTGTGCGGGTGCACGGCGGACGATTCAGCGGGGATATCCACATCGAGGACATCGATGCGGGGGCCGGTGACTCGTCACACCCCGGCTGAGCGCGGCGGCCTCGACCGACGCCCCCGCGCCGACCACCCATATCGTCACTCGGCTCTCCGACGTTCACGCCCGCGACATCTATCTCACAGCAGGCATTCGCGTGTCGTCTCCGGCTACCAGCGTGGTAGTCGTCGGCCGGATCCCCCGGGAGCCACCACGATTCGTCGTCCGCGACGAGCTGGCACGTCTGCGTCGAGCACTGGAGCGCCCTGCGGCGGCCGTCGTCGTCACCGGACTGCGCGGCGCGGGCAAGACCCACCTGGCGGCCGCTCACGCACGCTCACTGTTCGATTCCGGACAGGGTCTGGTGGGGTGGGTCAATGCCGAAACGCCGGACAGCACACTGTCCGGACTCGCCGATATCGCCCAGCGGCTGGGCGTCGCCGACCCCGACGGCGACTCGGCGGTGTCGGCCCGGCGGTTACGCGATCACCTCTCCGGAGACACCGTCGCGGCGCTATTGGTGTTCGACAACGCCACCGACGCCGACCACCTCCGGGAGCTGTTGCCGACCGGCGGCCGCACGCGCATCGTGATCACCAGCGTCGACCGGTCCTTCGCGGCCTTCGGCGATGCGGTCGACGTCACCTGTTTCACTCGCCCTGAATCGGTGCGCTACCTCGCCGACTCGACCGGACTCGGCGACGACGGTGCCGATCAGGTCGCCGAGGACCTGGGTGACCTGCCGCTGGCACTGTCCGCCGCCGCGGCGACGATGGTCGGTCGCCGCCTCGGCTACGCGCAGTACCGGCAGCTGCTGCACGACAGCCCATTGCCGACCGTATTGCGGCGCACCGCCGGTCACGACTATCCCCGGTCGGTCGTCCAGGCGATCTCGTTGTGCATCGAAACCACCGAGGGCGTCACCGGCGATTACCAGCTCGGGGCCGACGTCGCCTGGCTTCTGGGTGCGATGGCCATGCTCTCGCCCGGTGGCGTGCACCGATCCCTGCTCGCCACCAGCCCCAGGCGAGTCGACGAGGCACTGGAACGATGTGTGGCTGGTTCCCTGCTGTCCTGGTCGACTTCCGGCGAGGCGCTGATCATGCACCGGCTCGTGAGCCGCGTGCTGCGCGAACGCGGTTCGAATACGCAGTCCATCAGCTTGTTCCGGCGAGCGACCGCGGCACTTCGTAATCGGGCTCCTGCCGCGCGGTCCACGGTCGAACTCGTCCGGTCCGCGCTCGCCATCATCATGCGCAATACGTTTCCGCCCTCGCAGGCGTGGGCGCGCCG
This sequence comes from Nocardia sp. NPDC004168, assembly GCF_040610355.1. Lineage (NCBI taxonomy): Bacteria > Bacillati > Actinomycetota > Actinomycetes > Mycobacteriales > Nocardiaceae > Nocardia > Nocardia sp. NPDC004168. Next base: position 87,037 of record NZ_JBEXME010000016.1, read on the forward strand.
GCAGGACGGCGCGCATCTCGTCGATCAGATCGACGCGCTGTGGGACACCGGAATGGTGCACAGCAGCACCAGAAAACATGCCGCGGCAATGATCGCCGTTCGCAGATGGGCCGTCGAGCAGCTGACCGAGGCCGCCGACACCGCCAGAGCGCTGACCCTCGCGCAGGATGTCGTCATCTCCAGCGAGCAGATCCTCGGCGGCGAGCATCCCGATACGTTCACTGCCCGATATCTACTGGCCCGGGCCCACGCCGCCTGCGGCAGGCTCGATGAAGCAGCCGCCCGGCTCGAGGCGTACCTGACCGACGCCGGGCAGGTTCTCGGACTTGCCCATCCCGTCACGCTGGCCATGCGCTTTCAACTGGCGGACACGTACCTCCAGGCCGGGTTCCTGGACAAGTCCAGGGCCCTGCACACCGAGAACATCGCGCACAGCCAGCAGGTATTCGGTGCGGACGCGTACCAGACCCTCAACTTTCGCGGCGGGCTCGCTCAGGTCCACCTGTCGGCGGGTCACCTCGCGGACGCGATCGCCATCTTCGAGGATCTTCTGCCCGTCTACCTGAGGGTACTCGGTGCCGATCACGTCGATTCGTTCCTCTGCCTGCACAAACTCGCCCGCGCTTACGGGGCGGCAGGACGCACCGACGAGGCCGTCCCGCTGCTGCGGAAGAACCTCGACGACGCCATGCGGATCTTCGGAGGTGATCATCCCGTCACGCTGGCCTGCCGCAACAATCTCGCCGAGATCTACGAGGCCATCGGCAGAGCCGACGACGCCGTCCGTCTCGGCGAAGCAAACCTCGTCGAGCGGCTGCGGGTCCTCGGGCCGGAACACCCGGACACACTCATAACCCGCCACAACCTCGCCTGTGCCTTGCAGACGGCCGGGCGGCTCGCGGACGCCATCGCACTTTTCGAAGCGAATATCGCCGATTTTCCCCGGATACTCGGTTCCGACCACCCGATCACCCTGCTCACTCAGGGCGGGCTCGCCATCGCCTACAGCGCGTCCGGACGCTGGGACGAGTCGATCGCCATACAGGAAGCCTCCCTGCGGGATCGCCTCCGGATTCTCGGTCCCGACCATCCCGACACCCTGAAGGCGCGCAACAACCTCGCCGACGCCCTGGGAGTGCGGCAACCAGGACGGGCCATTCCATTGCTGGAGGCCAACGTCTCCGCCAGCGCGCGAGAACTCGGTCTCGACCACCCCGACACCTTGACCTACCGGTACAACCTCGCCGCCGCCTACCACGCGGCAGGCCGCATCGATGACGCCCTCACCAACCACCGAACCACCTTGACCGACCGACTGCGCGTCCTCGGACCAGACCACCACGCCACCCTCGCCTCTCGCGACAACCTCGCGGCCGCGTACCGCTCAGCCGGTCACCTCGACACCGCGATCGACTTGTTCAAGACGAATCTCGCCGAGTACCACCGCGCTCTTCCCGGCCATCCACGGCTCCGGAGCACCCGCAACGCGCTTGCCGACACCCTCCGAGCCGCAGGCCGATTCGAGGAAGCCATTCCCCTGTACGAGGCGAACATCGACCAGCAGGAGTTCGGCCCCGACGACTCCCTCACCGGGCGTTCGATCAACGGACTCGCGCTCGCCTATCACGCGGCAGGCCGATTCGAGGAGGCCGTGCAACTCTTCGAGACAATGTTCGACCAGACGAAGCGAGCCCTCGGCAGCGACCATCCACTGGCTGACGTGGTGCGCGACCATCTTGCCGCGGCCGAGCAGGTAGCCGAGACCCATCGGCGGCATCCTACGAACCCGCCGGCCTGAGCTTCGATTCAGCCACATCCCCCTGCGGCGCAGCAGCAGGTCAACCCAGGAAACGATGCAGTTCCAGGCTCACTCCGTCTGATCAGGCATCAAGTGGACGACGGAGCCTTGACCGCCCGCCCAGTTTCAACCCGCGGTAACGGTCACCAGCGTCCCGTGGCAGCTGCGCTCCTCACGCTCGCGTGACCTGTCGAAGATCGAACACTCCACCAGCGAAATTCGGCGAGGCATCACGCACGTCCCATGACGAGGGGCGACCCCGCGATCACGCGCATCCGATCCCATTGCGATAGCCACGGTCTCTCCACTACGCCACATTCCTGGAGCTAGTTGTGGCACTGTGCGAGTGTCGGATGAACGTCCTAACCTGTGATACGGCAAGCGATACCGGGACAACTTGTGCTGCAATCTGTCTCGTCGCCGCGTCGTTGGGGCAGCCCCTGGCCGCCCCCGCCTGCGCGGTGCAGCAGTGCAGGTACTGCTGGAGGTGCGTGGACAAGGCCTGGGGAGGTTCTTCGTCGAACGACCTTCCGGCCGTGCGGTGACGATCAGACGGGGAAGGTGACTCCGGTCAGTTCCTCCGAGACCGTCCACAAGCGTTGCTGAATCGCCATGTCATGGGATCGGGCGCTCGATTCGACGATCTTCGGGTAGCCGCGGGTCTCCAGGAATCCGCCCGGCCCGTAGTACTGACCGCCCAGCACGCCGGGATCGGTGGCCGCGCGGAGGACCGGCAAGGCCCCCATCGCTGGGCTTTGCGTGACGATGGGCGCGATGACAGGCACGAGCGCACGCAGCGCAGTGGGCATGTTGCGCATGAGGTCGGTGTTCGCGGCACCGGGGTGTGCCGCGACCGCGATCGTTTTGCCGTTGCCGGACAGACGACGTTGCAGTTCGTAGGTGAACATCAGATTCGCCAGCTTGGACCGGCCGTAGGCCGCCACCCGATTGTAGGACCGTTCGCCTTGCAGATCGTCGAAGTCGATTCGCGCCCGGATTCGATGTCCGACACTGCTGACCGTGACCACCCGCGAGCCCGGCACCGGCAGCATTCTGTCCAGCAGCAGCCCGGTGAGCGCGAAGTGTCCCAGATGATTCGTCCCGAATTGCAGCTCGAACCCGTCGCTGGTGGTCTGTCTCGGCGGGTACATCACCCCGGCGTTGTTGATCAAGAGGTCGATCGTGGCGTGAGCGGATTTCAGCTGTTCGGCAGCAGTCCGTACAGATGCCAGCGAGGTCAGATCCAGCTGTTGGATGATGGTGTCCGCGCCGGGAACGGCACCGGCGATACGGTCTGCGGCGTGTTTGCCCTTGTCGACATCCCGAACCGCCAACACCACCGACGCACCGTGCGCCGCGAGCGCTCGGGCCGTCTCGAACCCCAGCCCGCTGTTGGCGCCGGTGACGACCGCTAGTCGTCCCTTCTGGGCTGGTATGTCTTGCTCGGTCCACCTGTTCGCCATTTTTCCTCCCAACGATCGGACGGTCCGTCGCATTGTCCGACGAGCCCGGCGGGGGTGGGACTCACACTCACACCGTCGCGCTCCCGCCGCGGTTGCGCAAGAGGGCGGCGAGACATCGATCGGGAGGTCCTTGCGTGGCCGACGACGGTCATGGTGTCGCGGGTGTGCGACGGCCTGAAAGGTCTGCCGGATGCGATCACCACCGTGTGGCAGCGCGGTCGTGCACACAGCGTGCGCAACACATTCCGGTATACCCGCCAGTCTCGCGGCGGCCCGGGCCTGGCTCCGGTGCCCAGCGGTTTACCTATTGAGGGAGAATACGGACGTGAGCGACGCACCGGAACCCTTGCCAGGGCCCAGCCGGAAGGGGTACGACGAGCTGGAACGGTCGCGCCGAAACAGGAAGAAGGGATGAAGGCTGTGGAGACTCCCGGAGCGGGAGACGGCACGTCGAAAGTCACCCGACTACCACGTCGCCCGCGGCGCGTGGCAGAAGAGGCCGGCGAACGTCTCCCAAAGACTCGACGCTCGGACGGTGGCTCCGTCTATGATCCTGCACCGACCAAGCCCGTACTGCGATCGGAACTGCAGCGGGAGACAGGGTGGTGGCCGGTCGACCCCGGCGCGGCGCGGCACCCCGCTCCGAAGGATGCTCCGGGCAGTGCCGAGCCTGATGCCAGTGTCATCGATCTCGACGCGTTGCGGCGGAAACGAGCTGGTGAAGATGCTCCGGCCGCCGGTATTCGGCGCATGGTCAAACCGCGCCGAGTGGGAAAAAGTGCAAGCGAGAGAGCAGGCACCGAAGGCCAGCCCGACAGTGGTCGCGACGGTGACCCCGACCAGGTGGACGGACCTGCTGGCCCACGCTGAACTCTTCCTTCGCTAGGCCGTGGCCGCACCCAGCGCCCACACATATCCGTCGGCAACCCACATTGCGTGAACCGGTGCGGGAAACTCATACCGTTGGGGACGACTCTGGCGGCACCGACAGCAATCCGCCACCGGTCCGCCGACATCGAACACGACTCTGAGCAGCCGTAGAAATCGTCCGCAACTCCGCGAAATATCCGCGCAGTCCTCAGGCACAAACTCGGTCGGTGCCGACCACTGCGAACTCGCTCGCCGCCGTTCCGCACCTGACGGCCAGGTTGAGCAAGTGACCGGGACCGGCCCTGGGCAGCGCCGCTCTCACCGACCGCGTCCGACGCGTCACGACGAGTGCCGGACCATCACGAACCACGGACTCCCCGTCATGGTCCCGTCGTCGGCGCGACACCGTTGTGGATGGCTTGCGCGACAGCTGGATGGGCAAGGTACTCAGCGATGCTGTGGGCCCGTTCCTTGGGATTGTCGACGGGAATCTCCCGCAGCTGTCCCTTCCAGATATGGCGCAGCGGGCATCCGATGGTGATCGGATCCACCACGGACCAGGCATTCAGCCAGTCGCCGACACGCTCCGGCCGGTGCGGTCCTGGGACCAGGAGTTTGTTGTAAACCGCGTCCAGCCCCAGGGGACTGCCGAGAGTGAGCAGCACGGCGACGTCGAGCTGGGGCTGGAGCCGGGTGAGCAGATCCATCGCGACCACGGTGCCGAGGCTGTGGCTGACGAGGGTGAGCCGTCCCGATGCGGGAGCGGTCTCGAGGACACAGTCGAGTACCGCTTGCCGGATCTGCTCGTCGGCGAGGTACGAAGCGACGTCCCGGAAGACTTGGGCGATGATGAGCTCGTCCAGGTCGGTACGGGCGGCCAGCCAGCTGAGCTGCCGCTGCAGCCTGCTCACGATCGCGCTGCCGATCGAACCGAGTCCTTCCGCTTCGACCCGGTCGGCCGGTTGCCCGTCCTCGGCGGGCATGCCCGCGTCCGCGGCCGCGTTCTGCAGGATCTGTTCGTACAGCCGGCGAGCCTGCGGCGTGGTCGGCGCCATTGCCAGCGCATGATCGACGGCCATGGTCTCGGGCGCGAGTGCCGTTTCCTCCGTGGGCTGCAGCAGGGCTGCCAAACGGTCGCCGTAGAACGGGAAGAAGGCATCCGCGGGATCGAACGTGCTGAGCCCGGCGAGGGTGAGGCCCTTGTTGAGGCCGGCGGTCCACTCGCGGCGCAGAAGTTCGGGATCGCGACCATGCTGGCTGCGGCCATGCAGGAACAGCAGGTGACGTGTGCCGCCGAAGGCGCCTGCTCGGGCGGTGACGCCGTGGCGGAGTTCCGTGCTTTCACGCGGCGCCGAAGCCGGACCTATCTGTTCGGTGCGGTCCTCGGCAGGTGCGAGGCGGGGGCGGATTGCCGATGGTCCGCCGACCGGCCCGGCGTCGGGACCGAGTTCGGCGAGAAACTCGTGGTCGCGCGCCGAGCGCTGCAGTCCGGCCAGGTGCATGAGGATCGCACTGATACGCACTCCCTCGTTGGCCCTCCAGGCAATCGCGTCGTCACCGTCGCCTTCGTGCCAGACTGTGCCGTCGCGGCGCAGAAGCCGCCCTTGCTCGTCGGTGCGCGGAACGCCGGAGTGGTGCAACGCGACGACCTCCCATTGGTCGTTGAAGACCGGCGAGCCGGAGTTCCCCGGTTCGGTGTCGGTCGAGTAGTGCAGGAAGTCATCGAGCTGCAAGTCGAGCTGGTTGCGGCGGATGCCGATCTCCTTGAGCCTGCCCATCGGGTGCCCGATGACGTTCATCGCCTCACCGATGACGATCTTTCCCTGGTCCATGATCAGCCGGTTCCACCAGCCGACGGCGTCGCCGGGCGGCTTGCCGTCGGCGCCGGGACGAACCGGCACCAAAGTGAAATCCAGGTGCTCATCGGTGACGAAGAAGTCGGGGTCGAGACGGAACCGCACAGGAAGGCGAGGGTCGTTGTCGATCGTCGTCTCGGCGCCGAACTCGATCACGGCCTGCCGGGCGGTGTCCTGATCGGGAAGTACGTGATTGTTGGTCAAGAGCAGCCGGGGCGACACCAGGAACCCGGTGCCCAGCGGTACTTCTCGGCCGTTGCGGCTCAGCGATATCCGCGCGACCGACGCCGCCGTGCGAGCACCGCGGGAAAGGAAGTTGGCCGGTTGGAGTTCGTTGCTGGCGCCGATGATCCGCTCGAGCGTCGTGATCCGGTCGGAGGGCTCGATCCGGCCGGCTTCGATCATGGCCTCGACCGGCATCTCGCCGCTGGTAGCCAGCCGCTGCGCCCGAGCGCTGATCTGTTCCGGAGAGTCGACAACCGGGCTGTCCTTCATTTTGCGACGTTGCTCGATGTCTTCGCGCTTGGTCTCGGTCGCGACGTAACGCTCCGCGGCGGCCCCGATCTGCTTCAACCACGCCGCTTGGACTTGTTCACGAGAATTCATGGTGCAACCGCCTGGAAACAGAGGTTGATGTGGTCATGTCCGCTACTGGCGGAGTGTTCCTCAGGCGCGTCACACCACCGTCACCTCAGCGTTTCGCCCAGCGCGGCAGTGCCCGACAGCGTTCGTCCATTGTCACCGCGCCCGTGCGACTCGTGTCAGCGATTCGGGAGCGACTCGACCGCCGGGGCGTCGCACTTCTGGACGCGGAGGAGGAGTTCGTCGAATTCCGGCGACGGCTCGGTGTCGAACTCGGCCCACAGCAGGTCTCGGTATCGCCGGTATTCCCGAAGGGCGTCGATCTTGTTGCCCTGCGCGAGATGGATACGCATCAGAATCCTGCGGGAACTTTCCCGGAGCGGCTCTGCCGCCGCCACCGCCGACGCGGCCATCAGGGCGGCGCCGACCTGCCGACGCTCCAGCAAGGCTTCGGCCGCCGCTTCCAGCGCCGCGACCCAGGCCAATCGGTACCGTTCCCGGTCGACGACCACCCACTCCTCGTCCCAGTCCGCCAGCAGCGCTGCGCGATCCAGCAGCAGCGGGACGCGCGCGAGATCCTCCGAGCACGGCTGGTGAACCAGTTTCTGCGCCAATTCGGTCAGATACGCCAGGTCGACGACCACGTCCGGATGGAGGCGAAGACGGTCGCCGTTGATCTCCACGACTGCATCCTGGATACGGCGCAAGCGCCACAAGGCGGTTCGCAGACGCTGCGCCGCACAGTGATCAGCGCACTCCGGCCACAGCGCGCCGGCGAGGCGGCCACGAGAGACCGGCCGGTTCAGCAGTGCCAGATAGGTCAGCACCCGCTCCGCCGCGTGCGGAATGGAAAGTCGGCGGTCGCCGCTGTGCAGGGCGAATTCTTCGATCAACGTGAGCTGGAAACACGTCGCATGCGTGGCATTATGGATGAGCACCATTTCACTACTCGATCGCGGCGTCGGTCTTCATTTCGCAGGCGTACGTCGACCGGTCGATCTCGGCTATCGCACACCGGCCATCATGCCCAGGTCACGAACTGTCGGCGCGAGTAGCCGACTACGCGATCGCGAGACAACGAACGTCGACGAATGACTATGGTCGCCACGCCCAGAACGAACCGCCGCGTAGCGGACTACTCGCATGCGGTATCAACGGAGTGAGACCCACGATCTCGCACTATCGAAGCAAAACTCCTCCACGTAAAGCGGTCCGGAGAATCTTCGTCGACAGCGATGAGTTCTCCGACGGTGCTCCGTCCTATCCGGTGAACGCGCTGCCAACGCGGCGCACCAACCAGAAGGACCAGGAATGACCACCGCCAACCCCACCACCAACTTCTCCAGCGACGTCACCGACCGTCCCGGCAAGGTCCGCAACCGCGTCCTGTGGGCCCTGCAGATCCTGCTCGGCCTGTTCTTCATCATCGCCTCCGGCGGGCCGAAACTCGTTATGCCGAGCGCCCTGACGGACAACGCCCCCGAGAATCTGACCATCCCCCTCGGGTTGCTCGTCTTCATCGGAGTTGCGGAGGTGGCGGGCGGTATCGGCCTGATGGTGCCACGGCTCAGTGCCCTGGCTGCCGCAGGTCTGTCCGTTCTCACCGTGCTCGCCGCAGCGACGCAGGCTTTCATCGCCGACAAGCCCTTGATGGGAATCTTCCCTTTGGTGCTTGCCGCGATCTTCGCCTGGATCGCCTACGAGCGCCGCGCCACCATCACGGATCTGCGCAACTCGCTGTCGCGATGACGAATCCATAAGTGCGACCGGGCGTTGGAGGCAGGCCCAGAGCCTGACGCCTGCCTCTATCCGATGAGCGCCGATGAGTTTCGAGCGTGTAGGAGGTCTACCTCGTCATGAGGAAACTGATCTACGGGTTCAGCGTGTCCCTGGACGGCTACATCAACGACCGCGACGGCAGCATCGACTGGACCAACCCTGACGAGGAGCTACACCAGTTTCACAACGACCGTTACCGCGAAATCGAGGTCTCGCTGCACGGCCGTCGCCTGTACGAGCTGATGGCCGAGTACTGGCCGCATGTGCCCGCGGACGCGCCGCGCATCGAGCGGGAGTTCAGCAGGCTCTGGACGGAGAAGCCGAAGGTCGTCTTTTCCCGGACGCTCACCGAGGTCCACTGGAACAGCACGTTGATCAGCGAGAACGCGGTCGAGGAGGTCCGCAGGCTCAAGGCGGGAGGCGATGGCGTCATGGAGATCGGTGGCGCCAGCCTCGCGGCTTCGCTGATACCACACGGGCTGATCGACGAGTATCAACTGTTCGTCTTGCCCGTGGTGCTCGGCGGCGGCACACCGCTGTTCCCATCGTTGGACAAGCGCATCCAGCTCCGATTGGTCGAGACGAGGCACTTCGACACCGCAGTGATGCTGCGCTATCTCGCCGACTGAGCTCCGTTCGACCGCAGCACCCTCGTCACCAGACACGGCGGACACCGTAAGCGAGCGGCTCCGCGGCACCGGCCCCGGAGCCTCCGCAAAACCTGTTGGTCGACCGCGGCGACCACTGCTAGCCTTCCGGAAGCCGTGCAAGTGAACGAGGAGGTGGTACCCGTGAACGCAGTATCTACATGGGTGCTCCCCTCTGGGGTCACGGTCGGGCGATAGATCGTCCGGGAGCGCCGTTCAAGAGCACTCCCGAAAGGCACCACCGTGCAATTCATTTCTGAACAGCGCCTCGACGACGATATCCTCGAGCGCGAATTCACCCTAGGCGAGATCCCCGGCGTCCTGTGGACGCCCGGATCAGCATCCGCGCCGGCACCGCTGATCCTGATCGGCCACCCAGGCGGACTGGACAAGATGTACCCCCGACTGGTTGCCCGGGCCCGGCACTCCGTGGCGGAGGGCTTCGCCGCAGCCACCATCGAGCTCCCCGGCAGCGGTGACCGGCCCCGTTCGGCTGCCGCCGAGCAGGTCCGCGCCGACCTGCACCGGGTGCTACGGGCTGGCGAGCCGGTCACCGACGACATCGTCGACCGGCTCGTCCTCCCGCTGGTCGACCAGGCGGTCCCAGAATGGCGGGCCGCCCTGGACGCCCTTCTCGCGCTGCCCGAGATCGGCGGGCCGGTCGGGTATTCGGGCGGGGTGATCTCCATCGGCACCCGGCTGGCGGCGGTCGAGCCGCGCATCGTGGCCGCCGTTCTGTTCGCCGGGAGTTTCGTGCCGCGCGCCATATTCGAGGAGGCCCGGCAGGTCACTATTCCACTGCATGTCCTGCTGCAGTGGGACGACGAGAGAAACGACCGGCAGATGGCCCTGGACCTGTTCGACGCCTGCGGCTCCAAGGAGAAGACGCTGCACGCCAACATGGGCGGGCACACCGGCGTCCCGCAGTTCGCGGGAGAGGAGGCAAACCGGTTCTTCGCCCGGCACTTGAAGTGAATCCGGCCCGACAGGCCGACATGGAGGCGGATAGCGGCCGACTCGTCGAATCCGCGCATTCTCGGGTTATGGGGGTGACGGCTGCTTCAGACTGAAGTGTTGGGCCCGGCGATGATCAAGTGCATCTCCGGGCCCGACTCAGCTCCCCACTCGCCTCCCGAAACTTCCTCGGATAGCACCCTGAGCTTCCGTGGCGCCGCAGTACGAGGCGCTCACTCCCGACACCACGCTCGTCACCGTGGGGATCGGCGGCAACGACATCGGACTGGTCCAACTCGCAGCCAGCTAAGGTGTTTCCGGGGGCCGGCGTTGAGTTACTCGCGAACCTGAGCGTTCATCGTGGGATGCGTGTCACCGCTGTCCGCGTCCAGCCCCGCGAGCAGACGCAGCCCGTCCTCGGCGGGGCTGCCGGGGAGCGCGGACAGCACCAGCAGCTCCATGCCCGTTTCGTCCGGTAGTGCGAAGTTCTCCTGATGCAGTTCCAGCAATCCGACCAGCGGGTGTCGGTACGCCTTGCGTCCATGCGTGCGGGCGCGCACGTCTGCGCGGGCCCAGAGGCGGCGGAAGCGCTCACTGCCCATCGCCAGCTCACCGATAAGCGAGGCCAGGCGGGGGTCCTCGGGGTATTTGCCTGCGGCCAGGCGCAGGTGCCCGACCACGTCGAGGGTGCAATTCTCCCAGTCGGCGTAGAGGCCGCGCTCGGCCTCCTCGAGGAAGATGTGCCGGGCGGTGTTCAGGCCCGGCATCGGTCGGCCGTAGAGAAGGCCGGCGAGCCGATTTCCGGCGAGCACGTCCATGCGGTGGTCCATGATCAGCGCGGGTGCGTCGGCGACCAGGTCGAGGACGCGTAGCAGCTCCGGTCGGACCCGCCCGCTCGGCGCCTTCGCGCGGCGGCGGCGCTGCCGGGCGAGCCGGTAGAGGTGCCCGCGTTCGGTCTCATCGAGGCCCAGGACGCGAGCGAGCGCGTCGAGGACCTGCTCGGAAGGCTGGGTCGCGCGGCCCTGCTCCAGGCGCACGTAATAGTCGACGCTGACCCCGGACAGGTGCGCGACCTCCTCGCGGCGAAGCCCTTCGACCCGGCGGCGCCTGTCGATGGGAATGCCGGCGGTCGCCGGGTCGACCCGGGAACGCCGGGTCCGCAGGTAGCCCGCAAGATCGTCCACGTCCCCAGTATGGCCTCGGTGGTGCTCGTGAAGGTGGTCCTGCCGTTACCAGGAAGTCCCGTCCGACGGAAGAAGCGTCTCTGAACACCGGGCGCAGCGGTGCTCAGGATCGAAGGCACCTGATCCGAAGGAGTTCCCATGAAGGCGCTGATCGTCTACGCCCACCCCGAGCCGAAGTCGCTCAACAGCTCGCTGAAGGACCTCGCTGTGTCCACATTGGAGACAGCCGGGCACGAGGTACGAGTGAGCGATCTGTACGCGATGAACTGGAAGGCGGTCGTGGACGCCGCAGACTACGGGCCCCACGCCTCGAGTCCGCTGAAGGTCGCCCTGGACTCCGGCCGGGCCTTCGACGCCGGGACGCTTACCCCGGACGTCGCGGCCGAGCAGGAGAAACTGCTGTGGGCCGACATGATCATTTTCCAATTCCCGCTGTGGTGGTACACGATGCCCGCGATCCTCAAAGGCTGGGTAGACCGCGTGTTCACCTACCACTTCGCATATGGCGTCGGCGAGCACAACGACACGAAGTACGGTGAGCGCTTCGGCGAAGGCACACTCGCGGGCAGGAAAGCTCTGCTGTCGGTGACCGCCGGCGGCCCGGAGTCGCATTACGCCGCCCGCGGCATCAACGGCCCGATCGAGGATCTACTGTTCCCGATCCACCACGGCATCCTCTACTACCCGGGCATCGAAGTGCTGCCGCCGTTCGTGCTGTACGGGACCGACCGGATGACCGGCGAGGACTACCCGGACGTCGCCAAGGCTTGGCAGCAACGCCTGCTCACCCTGGATTCGACCGAGCCGATCGCGTTCCGGCGGCAAAACTTCGGTGATTATGAGATCCCCTCGCTGCAGCTGAAGGAAGGGCTGGAGCCCTCGGGCCGCACGGGTTTCGGGCTGCACGTGCGCGGCTGACCGAATGGGGCAACCCGCGCCTGCAGCCCTCCTCGCCGGTGCGGCACGAACAAGCTCGGGTGCTACGTCGCCGTTACAGTTCCGGGCGGCCTCGTCGCATTCGTGACCCGAAATCTCCGAGCCCGATGCACCTCAAAAAGCGTGTGTGGCGGCGCGTCGTCTCAGCGAGACTCTGGTCGGGTACCTGCCCTGAGCGCCCCGGAGGGGGGCGACAGCCGAATTCCGGCTGCGCGGACACCGCACCGATAGGTCCTGAGCCTGCTGGTCATTCTGGGGTTGGTCATGTCGAGCCGGAAACGACCGCCGTCTCAGTCGTGGGGATAGAGGGTGCGCTCCCAGATGACGGCGACCGTGTCGACGGCCGCGTCCACCGACTCGGGTGCGGCGCCGACGACCTCGTCGAGCAGATAGTGCACGTTCATCGCGACCAGGGCCCGGGCAACCGACACAGCGGGAAGCCGCTCGTCGGCTCGCGTGATCGTCTCGGCCGCAACCTCTTCCAGTGGAGCCAGGAACTCCTGCCACAACTGGGCGGCCTCCGCGTCCCGCTGCGAGGCCACGGCCAGGGTGCGCAACAAGGCGCCGTCGCATTGATACATCCGCGCGGCCGATTCCAGCGCGGCACGCGCGGCCGGGCGGGGATCGGCCGCAGTGCGCCACCGGGCGATGGCGGCATCGGTCTCGGCGCGCAACGGAGCGAGTAGTTCACGCAGCAATGCGACCCGATCCGGGAAGTACACATAGAACGACTTCCGCGACAACGTCGTCCGGGCCATGATCGCGCTCACGGTCACCGCTTCGGATGCCTGCTCACGCAGCAGCGCGCCAGCCGCTCCCAGAATCTCCGCACGAGCCTCCGCCACGGTGCGCCTACGCCGTTTCACCTCCGCTATTGCCACAGTGGCAGTATAAGCAATACAGTTACTGCCACTATGGCAATAAGGAGTCTCGTGGTTGCCCATACCTTTCGAAGATCAGCGGAGATGACTGCCACACAGTGGTATTGCTCCGTCGTCGGACTGTTCCTTCTCATCCGGTCGCTCACCACACTGCTCGGCGCTCCGGCATTCTCCCTTCCTGGATCGGGATGGCGCGCGGCCCTGCAAGCGGTAGTCGGTATCACCCTGCTCGCCGGGCTGCGCACCCGACCCGTCCCGGTCGTCACCGCAGTCGGAATCCTCTACGCGATCGAAACCGCCCTGGGCATCGTGGGCGGCGACGCCATCCTCGGCGTCATCCCGGTCGACATGCGCGACCGCATCGTGCATCCAACCCTCGCGATCACCGCCGCCCTCGCGGTCTTCGCGACACTGCGTCGCACGAAGCGCCGAGGGCCAGTCGATGCCTGACGCGCCTACGGATGACCTCGTGGCCCGGGCCTTCGACGAGGAGTGCACCGCCTGGGTGCGGGCCACCGCCACACTGACGGCACACCAGTTCACATTGCCAACCCCATGCCCACCATGGACAGTCGCCGAACTCGTCGCGCACGTCACAGCTGCGATCGCTCGCGTCCCCGACGGCTTGGCCGCTCCCCCGCCCGCCCGCGCGAACCTCGATGCCGCCGGCTACTACCACCCGCGCATCTTCGACGCGACCGCCAACGCCGCACGCGTGTCGGCGGCCCAGGACGCCGCAGCCGCACATCCGAATACAGCGGCGCTCGTCGCCGCCTTCGACCATCAACGCCGCCGCGCTCTGCGCGCCATCGCCGGACAACCGCCCGAGCGGCTCCTCGTCACTCGATGGGGCGACGGCATGACTCTGCGAGAATTCCTGCTCACCCGCGTCGTGGAACTGGCCCTGCACGGCCTCGACCTGGCCAACGCCCTCAGCGCCCCCGCTTGGACCACACCCGCGGCCGCAGCCGCCGTCACCGACTTTCTCGGTGTCGGCACGGCCGCCACGCGCCTTGGCTGGGACCGCACCACCACATTGGCCAAAGCAAGCGGGCGTGCACCACTCACCGCCGACGAACAGTCCGAACTCGCCCGCGCCCGGATACCCTGGCATCAATTCGGGTAGGGAGGTCCTCCACCCACTCGTCCACCGATGACTTTCGCGGCACGAATGCCACTCTCCGAGAGGAATTTCGAGGTATTGCTCCAGTCGAGCCGATGAGCTCGGCCGGAGCTGTTCAGTCCCGCTCGCGAACCAGCGAGGGACGCAATTCGAGCACCCCGTCGTCGGGTCCGAAACCAAGCGATCGAGCGCGCGCGATTGATTCGTCCAGGGCGGCGGCGACCGTGTCGGCGAATTCCGCCGGGCGGCGAGACACCCGATCGACGTTCATGCTCAGGAACTCGAACGAGCTCGCGACCTCGCCGACGGTGCGATTGACCAGATACGAGATGCCGCGCGCGACCTTGTCGGTGCGCCCGAGATCGCAGACGTGCACCGAGACCTCATGTCCCACCAGCACTTCCCGGTAGTAGGCGACGTGCTGCTCCATCGCGAACAGACCGAACTCCCCGGACTCGGTGTAGCCGAGCGCACGGTGTTGCTGCCACATCGCCTCGCCGTGCAGACGAAAGTAGTGCATCACGTTCATGTGCCGGTTGCCGTCCTCGAACTCCGGCGGAATCTCCCTGATGAACGCGGCGGGGACCGCGAGTACCCGGGTGATCTCCGGCCGCACCGCGGCCACCTTCGCCCGGCTCATCGAGATTCGGCCTGGATCGCCTGCCGGTAGCGCTCCGACAGCACGGACGGAAATCCCAGATCGCCTTCGATGACCCGAACCGCCAACGACGAGGCCAGAGCGCGCAGACGTGCGCACCCGTCTTCGCCGATCGCCTCGTACGGATAGACCGCCAGCTCGTCGGTCCTGTCCTCGATCGCCCTGCGCCGGGCGGCGCCGTGCTCGCTCAGAGCGAGAGCGCCGTTCGCCAACCACCCGCGGGCACGAAGCCGGTCGACGCCGGATGCCCAGTCCTGCTCACTCCAGGATCGGCTGAGGCGCAGTACCTCGGCGGCGACCTCGCCGGTCGCGCTGTGCGTGATCAGTGCTTCGATACCGTCCAGTCCCTCCGTCGTCAGCAGCGCCACATGGCCGTCACCTCGATACTCCCGCAACAGTGTCTGTGCGTGCCAGAGCACCAGATGCGGTTCGTCGGGCCAGGGCAGCGCCGCATGGGCCGCGAACAGCGCGCGCCCTTGGGGCCGCTCGCGGGCGCGTTCGGCGGCACGCCGTGCCAAATCAGCGGCCTCGCGGACGTCGGCGCCGGCGATGTCATCGCCCCACGCCTGCCGCAGCGAACGGTCCACGGCGAGCAACCTAGCGCGCAAGATCGCTGCGGGAGATGCGATTTCCCACGCGGCAGGCAGGGCGACACGCACCGCGGCCGGATTGAAGTTGAAGAACGCGGCGACGGTGACATCGGCCGCCACCGGACCGAAGGCAGCGGACCTGGAGGCGAAGTACATCATCCGCGGATCCGTCAGACCGAGGTCGCGATACATCTCAGGGCCGTGCGGGGTGAAGTAGATCATGCCGTGGATCGGCTCGAGGGCGCGGAAGGTCAGACGAGCACTCCGCGGGGAGACCGTGGTCAAGAGACTGCTCCGATATCTCGTGGTGCTGAAAAGTCGACTTCGATAGTTACCCGAATCCGATGTCACGTTCAAGATACGGCTAGGCGTAGGGGCCGCTCTTCATCGGCGCCTCATGCGGTTAGCCCAGCGCTCGATATTGAACATGAACTCAGATTCAACTACGCTCGGGTTGCGAAAGCATGCTCGGACTGCCGGACATCGCCCAGTGCTCGGCCGCGCCGCCGACAACTGCACGCACTCGACAACGTGACGCCGCGTCCGGCGGCACGGAGTGGAAAGGAACTCTCATGACCGGTCCCACCTCCGTACCCGCCGAGCACCGGGCGACCGCCGTGCTGTTCGACTTCGGGGGTGTGCTGACGTCCAGCGTCTTCGAGGCGTTCCGAGAGTTCGGCGAGTCGATCGGCTGCGATCCCCGCCTACCGCTGCGCCTGTTCAGCGATGACGTGGAGGCCCGGGCACTGCTGGTCGCCCACGAGGAGGGACGCATGGGCGAGCGAGAGTTCGAACAGGGCTTCGCGGCGCGGCTGCGTGCGCACGGGGTCGAGGTGGACGGAGCCGGGCTCGTTCACCGCATCCAGTCCGGCCTGCGAGCCGACAGCGCCATGATCGAGCTGGTGACCGAAGTCAGGAATGCGGGATTCCGTGTGGGGCTGCTGTCGAACTCACTCGGCGACGACTGCTACGCCGGATTCGACCTCGCTTCGATGTTCGACGCCGTCACCATCTCCGGCGAGATCGGTGTACGCAAGCCATCGCGGCGCGCGTACGACATCGCCTGCGCCCGTTTGAATGTGGAGCCGGGAGCCACGGTAATGGTGGACGACCTGCCACAGAACATCGTCGCGGCCGAACACGCGGGGCTCACCGGCGTCCTGCACCGCGACGCGGCGGACACCATCGAGCGGCTGTGGGCCGCTCTCGGCCCGTCGTGAGTTCGGCGTTCCGCCGATCTACGCTCGCAAGCACCTGTTCAGCGAGAACAACGAAGGGCACCCCGAATGAGCCCGAGCACCAAGGAATCCACCGACATCGTGCTGGCCGAGAACGCGAGCCCGGACGCATCCCATTCAGAGCATTAGCACGAACTTTCCGATATTCGCTCCGGTGAACATCGTGCCGGGCAGTCGTTCGTGCGTCAGAGCGCTCCCAGTTCGGAATCGCCCGCGGGCAGCGCGTCGAAGACCAGCACCTCGGCCGGATGACTGAGCGCGTCGCCCAAGGCCTCGTTGACCTCACGCAACACCGCGCTCTGGCCGTGGGCGCGCAGCGCTTCTTTCGACGCCCATTTCTCGATCATCACGAATCGACCGGGTTCGCCGATCCGTCGATGCAGTGCGTAGAGCAGACAGCCCGGCTCGGAGTGCACCGCGGGCGCGGCCGTCCGCAACGTCCGCTCCACCAGCTCTTCCTGGCCCGGCTTCACGATCATGGTCGCCACCACCACACAGGGCTCGGCCATACGTTCCTCCTTTTGAAGTGGGTTGTGCCGCTTCGTCCTGTCCGGCTACGGTCGCTTGCCCCATGAAGGATCGCGGCGGCGCAACTCCATCTGGGCGATCGTGCGCTTGTGCACCTCGTCCGGCCCGTCCGCCAGACGCAAAGTGCGCAGATGCGCGTACATGTTCGCCAAAGGGAAGTCGTCGGAGACGCCACCACCGCCGTGGACCTGGATGGCCCGGTCGATCACCTTCAGCGCGACTTGGGGCGCGGCCACCTTGATCGCGGCGATTTGGACGCGCGCGTTGCGATTTCCGACGGTGTCCATCAGATAGGCGGCCTGGAGTGTCAGCAACCGCGCCATCTCGATTTCGATGCGGGACTCGGCAATCCAATCCTGAATGTTGGCGCGGTCGGCCAGCGGCGCGCCGAACGTCGTCCGCGCTTGCGCTCGGTCGATCATCAGGTCCAGCGCCCGTTCGGCCATGCCGATCGCTCGCATGCAGTGGTGGATCCGTCCCGGCCCGAGCCGGGCCTGGCTGATCATGAACCCGTCGCCCTCACCGGCCAGCAGCGCGGTGCGCGGCACTCGGACGTTCTCGAACACCACCTCGGCGTGCCCTTCCCGGTCCTGATACCCGAAGACGGGCAGGTTGCGCAGGACCGTCACGCCAGGGGTGTCGATCGGGACGACCATCATGCTCTGCTGACGGTGCACGGGCGCATCCGGATCCGTCTTGCCCATCACGATGAGGACCTTGCAATTCTTGTGCAAGGCGTTGGAGGTCCACCACTTTCGGCCGTTCAGCACGTACTCGTCGCCGTCGGGCCGCATGCGCAGCTCGATGTTGGTGGCATCGGAGCTGGCGACCGCCGGCTCGGTCATCGCGAACGCCGAGGCGATCTCGCCGTCCAGCAGCGGACGCAGCCACGTCTGTTTGTGCTCGGGCGTGCCGAACAGCGTCAGCACTTCCATGTTCCCGGTGTCGGGAGCGTTGCAGTTGGTCGCCTCCGGCGCCAGATGCGCGCTTCGTCCCATGATCTCGGCGAGCGGCGCGTACTCCAGATTCGTCAGGCCCGGACCCCACTCCGGGTGCGGGTGGAACAGATTCCACAGACCGCGCTTGCGCGCTTCGGTCTTGAGTTCTTCGAGAATCGGCGGGTGGAAATGCGGATCACCGGACTCCGTCATCTGTGCGTGGTAGACCGCCTCCGCGGGGTAGACGTGCTCGTCCATGAAGGCGAGCAGATCCTCGCGGTATCGGCGAGATCGCTCCGAGAGCTCGAACATGGCGACTCCTCGTACTGACTGACGGCTGCCTACGCACCGTATTTGAATTCGACTTCAGATTCAACTTCGCCCATTGCCGGGTCCGCCCCGCAATGCCGACGACGCGCGCGATCTGCCCGGCTGCCGAGCCGACCGGCGCCCGCCCACGACGGTCTCACCGGGGGCGTCGAGAGTGTGCCGGTCATCGGTTGTTCTACTCGAGTGCTTCGATCCCGATGCGCAACAGCGGTTCGACCCCGGATCCCACGGTCTCGAAGCCGGATCCCACGGTTTGCCCGTGGAGATGGCGGTAGTGGATGCCTTCGAGGATCGCCGCGAGCTTGAAGGCGGCGAGCCCCAGATAGAAACCGAAGTGCGCGAGGTCGCGGCCGCTGTGTTCGGCATAGCGGTCGAGCAGTTCGGCCTCGGTGAGGAACCCGGGCGCGAGCGCCACGTCGCTGACACCGGTGACGCCGATCTCGCCGAGGCGGCGATACAGCAGCAGGAGCGCCACATCGGTGAGCGGATCACCTAAAGTGGCCATTTCCCAATCGATTACGGCGACCACGCGGTCTTCGGAGTCCATCAGGATGTTGTCGAGCCGGTAGTCGCCGTGGACGATTCCATCCGGAGACTGCGGAGGCTGGTGGGCCGCGAGCCTCCCGTACAGCGCGTCCGCACCCGGCAGTTCCCGGGAGTAGGAGGCGTCCAACTGCTTCTTCCAGCGGTGCACCTGCCGCACCAGGAATCCGCTCGAACGTCCGAAATCCGCGAGTCCGGCTGCCGCGGGATCGACGGCGTGCAGAGCGGCCAGAGCGTCGACCATTCCGGTCGAGATGGTTCGCGTCCGGTCGGCGCCGATCGCTGCGAGTTCGGCCGCCGTGCGGTAGGGCGTCCCGATCACCCGCTCCATCAGATAGAAGGGCGCGCCGAGGATATCGGGATCCTCGCAGAGCGTGTAGGTGGCGGGAACGGGTACGCCGGTGCCGGCCAGCGCGGTCATCACCCGGTATTCCCTGGACATGTCGTGTGCGGTTGCCAGCACGTGACCGAGCGGGGGCCGCCGCACGATCCACGCCGACCTGCCGTCGCTGATCTCGTAGGTCAGGTTGGATTTCCCGCCTGCGATCAGGCGGCCGGTGAGCGGCCCGGCGAGCAGATCCGGCTCGACATCGGCCAGCCATGCCGCCAGGCGATCCAGATCCAAGCCGGGCAGATCCTCGCGGTTACGGTCGCTCATCAAGGCACCAGCACCGCGACCGTCTCGGCGACACACGCGGGCTTGGCGGCGCCGTCGATGTCGACGGTGACGCGGCTGACCGCCTGGAATCCCAGGTTCGCAGGCGCGAGCGAGAGCAACTCGACTCCCGCGCGCAGCCGGGACCCCACGGGAACGGGCGCGGGGAACCGCACCTTGTTGGCGCCGTAGTTGACGCCCATCGACAACCCTTCGACGCGATAGATCTGCCGGGTCAGCATCGGAATGAGAGACAGCGTAAGAAATCCGTGGGCGACGGTCGTGCCGAACGGCCCCGTCGCCGCTTTCACCGGATCCACGTGAATCCACTGGTGATCGCCCGTCGCGTCGGCAAAACGGTCGATCTGTTCCTGGGTCACGGTGTACCAGTCGCTGTATCCGAGGTGAGTTCCGATGGCCTTCTCCATCTCGGCCAAGCCCTGGAATACCTTCATCGGTCGCTGTCCTTCCGTCCTAGTCCCGAGGTCCGCCGGCCACATAGACGACCTGGCCGGACACGAATCCCGCTCCCCGCTCACCAGGAACGACACCGATGGCGGTCTTTCCTTCGAACGATCGCTTATCAACGCTGCCCACCCTGCGCGATATATCAGTCCGATTCGAGCTGCAGCGCGTTGACCCACAGCTGCGTCAGGGTGGTGACGAGCTTCTCGAACGGGATGCGCTGATTCTGGACGAAGACCAGGTAGGCCATCCGGCTCACCATCACCGACAAGGCGTGCGCGGTGATCATGGGATCGAGGTCCGCGCTGGCCCGGCCGGATTCCTGCAGCGCGCTGATCATCTTCGCGTTGCGCTCCGCGAAAGCCTTGCCTCGTTCCATCCGCAGCTCGCGGAAATCCTCGTTGATCAGGGCGACCTCCTCGAGCACGGCCATCAGGCGCGCGTTGCGCTTGTAGGAGCGAAGGTAGTCCCGATTGGCCGCCTCGATGAGGTCGCGCGGGTCGGTGACGCCCGTGCGCCCGCGAACGTGAGGGTGCAGCATCTCTTCCTGCACCTGCTCCGCCACCGCCGCGAAGATCTCTTCCTTGCCGTCGAAATAGGTGTAGAACGACCCCGACGCCGTCCCGGCGACCTTGGAGATATCGGAGATCTTGGCATCGAGGTATCCGTCGCGCTCGAATACCTCGCGCGCCGCGGCGATCAGCGCGGCGCGTGTGCGTTCCCCGCGCTTGGTGCGCGGAAGTCCTTTACGAGACTCGGCCTCACTCACAACGGACTCGGACACCAACGCTGGCCACTCACTGTCGGTCGACGGGACGTTTGTCGCGTTCACGGTATCACCGCGAACAGCGCGAACAGGTGGTCGAGGCGGCGCGCACCGCCACCACCGGAGGGCACTTCGTCGCCGAACGGATCCGGTCCTCGAAGCGGCATGACCACAGCTGGAGGCCGACATCGGAACCGGATCAGCAGAGGGCTCACCGCATTCGGCGCTAACTGATCGGCAGCGCGCTGAAGATCGGGTTGTAGGCCCAGTTCACCATGCGCTCGGCGTCATCCTTCGCGGCAGCGCCGCTGTCGGGTGAGCTGTGCAGGACCACACCGATCAGCGGTATTCCTGCCCTGACCGTCTCGAACAGCAGGCAGGTTCCCGCAGCGTCGGTGTATCCGGTTTTGATGCCGATAGTGCCGGGATAGTCGTGCAGCATCCTGTTCGTGGTCTGCCAGAGGTGAGCGCGGTTGTCCGGGCCGGCGGGCACGTGATAGCTCTGCGAACTGACGATCTCCCGGAACACCGGCAGGCTCATCGCGCGCAGGCCGAGGGCGACCAGGTCCGCCGGTGTGGAGTAGGTGGAGTGGTCGGTGGGGGCAGGCAGCCCGCTGGGGTCGGCGAAATGTGTTCCCGTCAGGCCCATCTGACGCGCGGTGTTGTTCATTTTGGCGATGAAACCGTCTTGTCCGGGCCCGTAGGCTTCGGCAAGGGTATAGGCGGCGTCGCAGCCGGACGGCAGCATCATCGCGTACAGGAGCTGTCGCGCGGTGAGCACCTCACCGGGGACCAGGCCTGCGGTGCTTCCGTCGTACTCGGTGTCGTAGGCGATGATTTCCTGCGGCACGGTGATGGCCCGGTCGAGGTCGCCGGCATTGATCACGACCAGTGCCGTCATCACCTTCGTGATGCTGGCTATCGGGACCGGGGTGTTCGGCTGTCGCGACCACAGCACCGTGCCGGTGATTCCGTCTGCCAGCGCCGCACCCGACGCCTGCACCGCATCCGGCCCAGACGTCAGCCAGGGCAACTGAATATGGGCGTCGCTCGCGGCGGGGGCGGCCGCGACACCCTGACCGGCCACCACAACCAGCGCCCCGGCGACGACAGCGTGCAACAATCTAGCAAATGTCCGCATCGCCACATTCTGCCGTGGCATTTCCCTGATTAACGGCATTTCATCGGTCGAGTTGCCGCGTAACTTCGGCGACAGCATCTAATGAGCTAATCCAGGCGCCTCCGAGCTGGACGCTTCGGTCGACGGCCGAAACAGCTGGTCTCGTCAGTCCGTGGTCACCTTGACGATCGTTCTGCCGCGGGTGCGCCCGTCGGGGCTGAAGGCCGCGGGGGCGTCGGCCAGGGAGCAGACGCTGCTGACGAGCGGGATGAGCCGGCCATGACGGAGGCGGGTGGCCAGTTGGGCCAGTTGCTCGCGGTTGGGCTCGACGACGAAGAAGATGGCTCGGCCGTCGTGAGGGTGGATGGTGGGTGGACCGGCGATGGTGACGAGGGTGCCGCCGGGGCGTAGTAGCGCGGTAGAGCGGTCGCGGATGTCGCCGCCGATCACGTCGAGTACCACGTCGACCTCGCCGACGTCCTCCAGGAGCTCTCCGTCCAAGTCGACGAACTCGTGGACGCCGAAATCTCGGGCCGCGTCCCGGTCGGAGGCTCGGCCGGTGCCGATGATGTGGGCTCCCGCCTCCTGGGCGAGTTGCGCGGCGACAGAGCCGACGGCGCCACCGACTCCGTGGATGAGGACGGTTTGGCCGGTTTCGAGGTGAGCGTGGTCGAACAGGGCTTGCCAGGCCGTCAGACCGGAGATCGGTAGCGCGGCCGCGGCGACGTGGTCGACGTCAGCGGGGAGCGGGGCCAGGTTGCGGGCTTCCACGGCGGTGTACTCCGCGAGCGAACCGTTGCGGGCCCAGTCGGTCGGCCCGAAGACGTGCTGGCCCACCGTGAGTCCAGTGGTGCCGTAGCCGAGCGCGACGACTACACCTGACAGTTCGTGGCCGGGGACACTCGGGGTGCGGTCGCGACCGGCGCGATCGGTCCACGTCCCTGGCCAATCGAGCTCGCCGCGGGTGAAGCCGGCGGCGTGGACTTGCACGATGACATCGTTCTCAGCGGCGTGCGGGTGGGGCAGATCGGTCAGGGTCAATCCGCCGATGCCAGCCTCGCGATCCCGGACTGTGATGGCTCGCATGAAGGTCCTTCCGGTCGTCGGAGTACTGGTCGGCTTCGACGTTACGCACTTCAGGTCCACAATCGGCGGGCCAGTTGAAGGTGCAGCCGATGGCCCGCCTTCAGTAGTGATGGCCGACGATCGGGCCGTCGGAATGGATCAGGAGCACGGGCCGCCACGCCGTACTGTCGAAGCATGAGCGTTGTGGACCACCTCGTGATCCCCGACACGGCCGCCTCATCGGCCGCCCTGGAGGTAGCCGCCGCCTACCACTCCGCCGCCCTGCTGAACCACTCGCACCGCGTCTACATCTGGGCGGCCGCCTACGGCAGTCAACAGGGCATCCGCTACGACACCGAACTGCTGTTCACGGCTGCCATGTTCCACGACATCAGCCTCGTGCCGGAGTTCGACAGTCACACCGTCTCCTTCGAGGAGGCCGGCGGCCATGTCGCCCGGGTGTTCGCCGCCGGCGCCGGTTGGCCGAACGAGCGCCGCGAACGCCTCGGCGAAGTCATCGCCGGGCATATGGGGCCTGACGTGGACGTGGCCGATGATCCCGAAGGGCACTTGCTGTCGCGGGCCGCGGCGCTGGACATCGTGGGAAAGAACATCGACGATTTCAGCCCCGCCTTCCGTGCCGAGGTACTCCAGCGGTACCCCCGGCTCGGGCTCGCCGACGAGTTCCTTGCCTGCTTCCGGGCTCAGGCCGACCGTAAGCCCGGCAGCTCCGCCGCACGCGCAATACAGTCGGGCCTCGCGGTCAGAATGGCCGCGAACCCCCTCGACGCCGGTTCCGAGCACACGCCCGATGAGAACTAGTGTCGGCTGAGGTCGTCGACTCAGCGCGGCGATCTTCGAGGGCATACGTGATACGCCGCCCTCGAACGCGCCCGCGGTCAGCACGGCCGTCTTCGGACAAGCTTTTCCTGCCGAAGCTCGGCTACAGCACCGCTGCCGGGATGACCGAGATCAGTCCGCCGTCGACGAGGATGTCCTGTCCGTTGATGTAGGACGCTTCGTCCGACGCGAGGAAAGCGACCGCCGCCGCGACATCCTCCGGGGTGCCGACCCGGCCGGCGGCAACCGTGGTGGCGATCGTGGACTTGATCTCGGCGGATGCTTCGGCCTGGAAGGCTGGGGTGTCGATGTACCCAGGGCTCACGGAGTTGACGCGGATGCGCCGGGTTGTCAGATCGGCGGCGAGGGTCCGGGCCAGACTCTGCACCGCGGCTTTGCTCGCGGTGTAGAGGGCGGCGGCGGGCGCGCCGCGATACGCGGCGAAGGACGCGTTGATAACGATCGCCGCACCGTCCGGCAGGAGGGGCAGCGTCTTCTGGATGGTGAAGAACGCGGCCTTGAGATTGGTGTCGAGGACACGGTAGAACTCGTCTTCGGTGACCTCCTCGATGGTCTGGAACGCGCCGATGCCCGCGTTCGCGAACACCACGTCCAACCGGCCGAACCGGTCGCGGATAGTCGTCACCAAGGTGTCCAGATCGCTGAGGTCGGCTGCGTCACCGGCAATCCCGATCGCCCGATGCCCGAGTTCGTCGACCGCCGCGTCGAGCCGGGCCTTGTCGCGCCCGGTGACGATCACCTTCGCTCCTTCGGCGATGAGCCGCCGCGCGGTGGCCGCCCCCATGCCGCTGGTGCCGCCGGTGACGAGTGCGATCTTGCCGTTGTATCGGGAGCTGTCGTGCGTCATGGCTCCAGCGTGCCGACCCAGCCCCGAAGCAAACAGTGCGCATTTATGGTGGGTGTGGCACCACCACCTTGCGGCCGTCAGGCGGGCGAGGCGACGCGCCCGCGGTGTAGCCGTTCCAGGCGCTCGCCGGTCGCGGTGCCCGGCCTCGGGTTGTACAGCACGAGTTGCCATTCGGGATGGTCCGCGACCGTCAACGTCGTCGCGTCGAAGAACAATTCACCGACGTCGGGATGACGCAGCGCGTTCACCGCCTGCTCCGGAACTCCGACTTCCTGCCGCTCCCACAGTTCGGTGAATTCCGGGCTCATCAACCGGAGATTGTCGACCACCCTGCGGAAATCGGTGTCGCCGGGGCAAATGCCCGCGCTTGCGCGATACGCGGCAACGATGGCGGGTGCGTTCGCCGCCCACAGCTCCTCCATGGCGCGATAGCGAGGATTGGTGAAATACGTGAGGAGGCAATTGTGTTCGCCGTCGCCGTAGCCGAACACCATCCGGGCGGTGTCGTTGAACCTCAGCACATTCCAGTACCGATCGCGCAGTACCGCGGGCCGCCCGTCCCAAGCATCGATCAACTGCTGCACTTCCGGCGTGACGGCTGTTACGGGCGCGCACTCCAGGGTGGGCGGATTGAGTCCTGCCAGCAGGTACAGATGGATTCGTTCCGGTTCGCTCAGCATCAGGACTCGGGCGATCGCATCGAGCACCTCGTCGGAGACGGTGATGTCGCGCCCCTGCTCCAACCAGGTGTACCAGGACACCCCGACTCCGGCCAGCACCGCGAGCTCCTCTCGCCGCAATCCAGGCGTGCGCCGCCGGCCCGTCGCCGGAATCCCGACATCCTCGGGCCGCACCCGCGCCCGCCTGGCACGCAAAAAGTCACGTAGCAACTCGCGGCGTCGTGGCACGGCTTCGCTCGTCATAAGCCACGGTAACAAGCGCCCCCGGCGTCGCGTCAGACCACCACCGCAGATATTCCGCCGTGGGCTACCAGACCCCGGCCGGATACACGTCCATCTGCAATCACCGATGACCGGCTCAGCAGCGAATATCGGTGCACTCATGCAGCATGTGCGGACTCCCACGAATTGGGATTGTTGCCGTTGTCCCCGAACTGCTGCGGGTCGGCTCTATTCGCTGGACCCCAATATCGCGGCTTGGCCTTTCTCTCGATCGGGATACCGAACCTTAGTGTCCGTACTCGGGTGCGGCCTGCAGGTCGGGTGCGGCGGCGGCCAGCAACTCGTCGCGGTCGCGGTTCAGCGGAGGGTAGATACGGCGAGTGTTGATGGCGCGCTTGGTGTCTTTGGCTGCCTCGCCGCATGCGACCACATGGCGGTCCCAGCCCTCGGTATACACTGCTCCTGCCGGTCCCAGATCGAGAACCGTTACATACCAAGGGATCCGCAACGGCTTCATGGGCTCGCCCAGAAGATCGCCGATGACGTTGTATCCCGCCCATCGGCCCATCGGGCGGCTGTGCTGGCAGGACATCACCGACATATGCTCGTCGTCCATTTTCGCGGCAGCGACGTCACCTGCGGCGAATACCCCGGGCACACCGCAGACACGCAGATAATCGTCGACGGGCAGTCGCCCCAGCCGGTCACGGTCGACGCCGAAGTCCGCGGTCAGCAGGCTGGCCCGCATGCCCGCACACCAGACGACAGTGGCGGCGGGCACCATTTCACCCGAGGAAAGCGTCACGCCGCGTTCATCGATGGACATCACCCCGACGCCCAACTTGGTCTCGATCCCGCTGGAGGCCAACGCCGCCTCGATGACCGGTCGGGCCGATACACCCATGTCCGAGCCGACGAACGGGTTGCGGTCGACCAGGATGACCCGCGGTGCGACGGCACGCGGGGCAAAGACGTCGGCGAGCATCGCGGGCAGCCCGGTCGCCTCTTCGATCCCCGTCAAACCTGCCCCGACGACGACTACGGTGGCGGCAACCGGGTCAGCGGGCCCCTCGGCGAGCCGGCGCAAGTGAGCCTGCAGTCTCGTCGCTGCGTCGTGGGTATCGATGTCGAACCCGAACTCCCGCAGGCCAGGGATATCGGGCTTGACCACCTGGCTGCCCAACGCGAGCACCAGCCGGTCGTAGCCGTGAGCGCCCGCGGTGGATTCCACGATTCGCGCCGCAGCGTCGATCGCCGTCACTTCGCCGGTGATGTGCTCGATTCCGACCGGATCGAGAAGAACGCCGAGCGGGATGCGGGATGTGCTCAGATCGGTCTCATAGTCACGCACGCGGATGTCGTGGTACGGCGTGGAACTGATCATCGTGATATCGACGGTCCCGCCCGCCACACCGAGTTCGTCGAGCCGCCGGGCCGCCGCGAGCGCCGCCCACAGACCCGCGAACCCGGACCCGAGGACCACGACACGCGACGGATCGGTCACTGCAGCGCGCTGCACATCGTCATTCTAAACTTCGTGATCGTTGCTGCCGCTGGTCAGGACGCTGGACGTCCCGAGGTGACGGAGGCGCCCGAGCAGGCGGCGCAACGACTGGTCGGGTCCCTCGCCAGCCGTGTCGAGGATGATGTGGTCCCGATCCCACGGCTGATATTCGCGGTCGAGCACCTGCTGCCATTCCGGCAGCGGCAGGTCAGCGATGTCGACCGATCGCGAAACGACACGGTGCCGATGCTCGGCCGGATCCGAGCAGATCACCTCGATTTCCACCGCGGCGACACCGGCATCTCGGGCAGCGCCCAGCCAGCTGTCGCGAGTGATCGGCAGTGGGTTCACGGATTCGGCGATCACGGTCAACCCCTGCCGAAGATGCTCCCCGGCCAGCGCGTACCCCACTACATAACCGGCAGGCCCCACGGGATGCTCGGCCAGACCTGATCGAACGATCGCCTGCTCGATGGTGTCGACCCGCAGATGCACGCCACCGATCCGCGCCGCCAATAGGCGCGCCAACGTGGTCTTACCTGCCCCCGGAAGTCCGCCGATGACGATGAGCATGCGACCTATCCTGCCAGCGCCCCACAGCCGACCAGAGCTGCCGGCAATCGCTGCCGATCCACACTCGGGAGAACCCCGATCAATCGAGGAACGGTATCGGTTGTGCGGCGGATCGGTGGAGATGCTGGTCGTCGGTCTCACGGGCGGCGCGTAGCTGTCGCATGCTGGCGGACAGAGGTCGGCCCCAGCACCCCGGAGAAGGGAGATAGACGGTGGCATTGGGACGTCGTCGGCTGTTGATCGGCTTCGCCGGTGCGGGTGGTCTCGCCTTGGCCGGATGGGGGTGGGCGCGAGAACTCGCGCCGCCACCCACACCTGCCACAATCCGCTTCGACCCCACCCCCGGCACCCAGGATGTCGAACCGCGCAGTCTCGGCACGGTCACCGTCACCGACGGGACGCTGCGATCGGTCGAATGGATCGATGAAACGGGCAGATCGCTGCCGGGCGTATCGGCACCCGATCATCGAACCTGGACCAGTGCCGAACCACTCGGCTACGGACACACCTACACCGCGAAAGCCGTCGCTCAGGGCGAAACCGGCGACGTCGCCGCGACGACAACCTGCGCCACGGTGCGACCGCAACAGATCATCGACGTCTCACTACGCTCGTCCAATCTCGTCGAGCTGGCCGAAAACGACACCTACGGAGTAGGTTTCGTGCTCGTCGCCCATTTCGACGAACCCGTGGACCGGACCGCCGCGGAACGCTACCTGAAGGTCACCACCCAGCCTGCCGTCGCCGGCGCCTGGTACTGGCTCGACGATCAGAACGCACACTGGCGGCCGGAGCACTATCACGCACCGGGAACCAGGATCACGATCGCGGCCGAGTTCTTCGGCCGCGCGCTCGGCGACGGCCGTTACGGCTCGCGTGACCAACAAGTTTCAGTGACCATCGGACCTGCGCACGTCGCGGTCGCCGACGACGACACCAAACAGATCGAGGTCTTCGACAACGGAAACCTCGTGCGCACCATGCCCACATCGATGGGCATGGGCGGCACCGCGGTCGTCGGCGGCAGAGTCATGTCGTTCTGGACTCGCCCCGGCATCTACACCGTGCTGGACCGAAACGATCCGGTGATCATGGACTCCGCTACCTACGGCCTGCCCACCAACTCCGCGCTCGGCTACCGCACGAGCATCAACCACGCGGTCCGCATCAGCCACGACGGAATCTTCGTGCACGAATTGGCCGCGAGCATGTGGGCGCAAGGAAACACCAACGTCTCACACGGCTGCCTGAACCTCTCCCCCGCCGACGCCACATGGTTCTACGACTTCGTCATCCCCGGCGACGTGGTCGAGGTCCGCAACACCGGCGGCGAACCCCTCGATATCTGGCACAACGGCGATTGGAGCATCCCGTGGACCGACTGGCTCCGCGGTGGCGGCCACACGTGACCCGAACGAGAAAAGGCGGCTGATCCAGCGCACGACACTCGAGCAGGTGTCCCGGCCGGATCGCCGACGGTGATTCATCCGATGCGGACGACACTCTTGCCGCGGGTCACTCCGCCGGCCAGGTTCGCGATCGCGGTCTCGACGTCGGCGAGGGCGTATTCGGCGGTGATATCGATGCGCACCGACCCGTCGGCGACCAGCGCCATCGCGCGAGTGGCGCTGTCGGCGAGTCGCTGCGGGTGGGTGTGGCTGCCCAGATTGCTGTTGTAGGTCATCAGCGACTGGCCGTGCATCAGCAGGTCGTTGGCCGAGACGGTGACCGGTTCGAAGGTGGCGATGTTGCCGTAGACCACGATCCGGCCATGGGCAGCCAGCCGGGCCAGGCTCGCGACCCGCGTCGCTCCTCCGATCGGGTCGAGGATCACGTCGAAGGTTTCCGCACCGATGCCATCGGGGAACTGTTCTCGCGTCAGCACCTCGTGGTAACCGAACTGACGCGCGTAATCGAGCTGACCGGAGTTGCCGACCACGCCGACTATCCGTTCCGCGCCGGCGGCAGCGGCGAACTGCCCGGCCAGTGATCCGACACCACCGGCTGCGGCGTGGATCAGCACACGGTCCCCGGCCCGGACCCCGCCGACGGAATCGATCAGGTCGTAGGCGGTCGGAGTCACCCATCCGAACCCTGCCGCGGTGCGTGCGTCGACGCGCGAGGCATTGATCGCCAGCACCGAAGGCGCGGTCGCGACCTCGGCGTAACCGCCCCCGCCGACCAGCGCGACGACCTGCTCACCGATCCGGCCTTCGTCCACGCCCTCGCCCACCGCGATGATCTGGCCTGCGGCTTCGAAGCCCGGCACGAACGGGCGCGGCACCGGAAAGTGCCCGCCACGCACCAGCACGTCACCGTACTGCACCCCCGCATAGGCGACGCGGATCGCGACCTCGCCCGGCCCGGCCACGGGCTCGTCGATCTCCGAGATCCGGAAGGTGTCATCGGTGTCCAGCACAACAGCCTTCATCACATACAACTTTCTGTGTTGACTCAGTATCCTGATACAGAGCACTTAAGCAGTATCAGGATGCTGAGTCAACTTAGGGAGTTGTGACATGGTCGACGTGCCCGTCGAGGAATACGTGTGCACGCGCATTCGCCGAGCCGAGCAGGCGCTCATGGCCCACCATGAGGCGGTGCTACGCGGTTACGGACTGACCATGACCCAATACACGGTGTTGCTGATCTTGTCCCGCGACGACGCCATGTCCGGTGCCCAACTGGCCCGCGCGTGCGGGGTCACGCAGCAGAGCATGGCGACTGTCTTGACCGGCATGCAGAACAAAGAGCTCATCGACCGGCAACCGTCGCCCGTCCACGCCAAAGTCATGATCGCCACCCTCACCCCGACCGGCCGCGACCTGCTCGACCGCGCCTATCAGGAAGTCATCGTGCTCGAACGCGCCCTCACCGATCGATTCACCCCCGACGAGCACAAACAGTTCTGCGAATTCCTCGACCGCGCCACCGCGACCCTCATCGAGCAGACCCACACCACCTGAACATCCGCTCCCGCCGCCCCTGGAGGGACTGCGGATCCAACGTGCGAGATAGACCAAGAATCCGGACCCGGCCATGGATGTCGGTGGCTCATGGCAGCGTCAGCCGCTATGACTGCTTCAGCTGATGACGACGCCTGGGTTGATGATCATGGACTGCGTTTCCCGACCTCGATCGGGATCAACGAACCGGGGGCGTCGTGAACGCCATGACCGGTGGCCTTGGGTGGATGTACGGCCGGGATCTGCCGCTGCTCAGCATCACCTTCGCGCGTCAGATCAACGCCCGGGAGCTATTGGAGCGGATGGGCGTCGACCAGAACACCGTGGCAGTGCGCGAGCAGGATGACTTCCACTACGAGCTGGGCGGCCATCTCTACGCATCCGACGGATATGTGGTCAGCGCAGGGCATTACGGAAGCTGGGCCTGGGTGTGGGAGCACGGTAGTTGGAAATGCATCGAAGACCGAGGACTGGTGCTGCGCGCCTCAGTCGGAACCGCGGCATTGGTGCTGAACGCCAGCGAGAAACCGGGAGTGGTGTTCCGGTACGCCGAGAACGGCCGCCTCATCACCGGACTCGACACCATGACCAGCCTCGTCCCAGCCGACCGGACAGGCAGCGACATGCACCGCTTCGACACCGAGATGCAGGCCCTCGGCGCCCGACCCGAAGAACACGAATACGGTCCCTTGGGGTCCCGCGGAATGTTCTACAGGCTGGCAGAGAACCTCGGCGTCGGGGTGCCTCTGGACGACCTCAACGAACGTCCCGTTCTCAGCGGCCGGCTCCTGTCCCCAGCCTCGCGGTAGCTGCCGAGTCGCTCAACACGCGCGCCGCCGTTCCTCGCCTCGGAAGCACAGGACGGTCAGCAGGCGCCGATGACCAGGTCCCACAGGTCACCGATCGTGATCTTGGCGGGAATCCCATTGCCGCCGACCGGCATGTCGGCGGGCAAGCGATCACTGTTTGCGCACAACCAATTCCAGCGCGATGTTGTCCGGATCGCGGAATTCCAGAATGTACATGGGGCCCAGGTCTTTCACTCCCGCGTGCGCGATACCGAGTTCGTCGAGCAAGGCAGCCGCCGAATCGAGATCCGACCGAGTGGCGAGGGCGAAGGCGAGGTGGTCGAGTCCTACTCGATCTTCGTCGAACTCGTCACTGGCGACCGGGCGAAGTCCGAGCAGTGCATCACCCATCTGGTAGATCACACCGCCGAAGAGGAACCCATATCGTGCACGGGTGGCCTCGTCCGCGTCCGCGGGACACTCCCAAGCGATCGGCCATCCGAAGACAGCGTCATAGAAGGCCCGGGATCTGTCGATGTCGGTCACTGTCAAGCGGACATGGTCGAACGAACTGGTGGAGATCGGCATGATCGAGATCATGTCATGATCACCCGGCTCGGTTCAGGCGACCAGACCGCGCGATCTTGTCACTCCGCCGCTGGCGATCTCGCGCATCCACCGTGACGCCCCGAGCGAGGTCCGCAGCCGGCAGGCGAGCGGTCTACGGCTGAGGTATCGGCAGCCGGCTCGCGCCCGGCCGCCGATACCTGTCCCGTCAGGCCGGTGACGTGTCGACCTGGCCGAGATGCCGCGCGAAGAACCGTGCCGCGCTGTCGACCTCGAACCTCGGTACCTCGAAATGACCGCCCGCGTTGGCGTGCAACGTCTTTTCCTTCGAGGCGAAGGCGTCGAACAACGCGAGACCGGATCGACGGTCGAGCAGCTCATCGTCCCACTGGAGCAGGAACTCGATCGGGACGGTGATCTGTGCCGCCGCCTCGACCAGGGATTCATGCCCCAGGCAGCCGAAGACCGCCGCGATGATCCTGGGTTCGACGGCCGTCAACGGCACCCCGATCCCGGTGCCCTGCATGATGCCCCAGAACCCGACCCGCCCGTCCGCGCCGATCTGCGGCAGTTCCTGCAGGGCGTCCAGCGTCACCTGCCATTCCGGCACGGCGCGCTCGGCCAGGTAGGTGTGCAATTCGACGATGATAGGGCCGATCGGCTCGCCCGCAGCCTGAGCACGCCGGAGGACTGCGATCCGCTGCTCGTCCTCCGTCGTTCGCGGCCGGTCGCCGTGTCCGGGTGCGTCGATGGCGGCGGCGTGGAAACCGTAGCCGGTCACGAAGTGGTGCGCCCGGCCCACGATGCCCGGCGCCCTCTTATGCTGGCCGCCGCTGTGCGCCATGAGCACCAAGGGTGCGGGGCCGGAGCCGGATCGGGGCGAGAAGAGCACGCCGGGTACCTCACCCACAGTGAAGTCGCGTTCGATGACACCGTTCAACGATGTCTCCGCAGTGAAATTCACAGAACGCATAGGTTATTGCCTTTCGGGATTGCCATGTTCGCGGCGCTCCCGGCGACACCTACGTCAAATCGCCCAACCGTGAAGAAGATGTGGAGCACCCACTGGATACAGCGTTGATGGGTCTCACCTCCTCATGCGATGTCACGGGCTCCCGGACGCTATCAGCTCGAGAGTCATGTCGGCCAACCCATTTCCAGTACCGCGAGGCCGGTCTCCCCGCGGCGACGCCACTCACCGGCGTGGGCTGAGAAGGACCAAGGGTATCTGGCGGGTGGTCCGCTTCTGGTAGGTCTGGTACCCCGGGTACGCTGCGACGACCTCTGGCCACCGCCGGTCGCGTTCCTGCGGGGGGAGCACGCGGGCAGTCATCGGTTGCTTCGGGCCGTGCTGGAACGACACCTCGACCGCGGGATCGGCACACAGGTTGTGGAACCAATCCGGGGAGATGTCGTCTCCGCCCCGCGAAGCGACGATCAGATAACTGTCGTCGCCCTCCACGACGGGAACGGTGAGGATCACGATGCGCGGCATCCCTGTTCGCCGTCCGGTCGTGGTGAGAGCCAGGGTGGGCATCTTCTTGAATCGAGTGCCGGCACGGCCGCCGCTGATGTCGAGCAGCTTGCGGTGCGCGGTGGTCACGGTCTTGAGGTACAGATCGGTGGCCGCGCGAAAGCGGCGGGTATTCGGCATCGGGGTACTCCTCGGTCGGTCCGGATCGTCGGGAACGATGGTCCGGGTCCGACTTGTGAGCGACCAGTGAAGCGTCAGCGCTCGATGCGTTCGGCCGCGGCCGCGATCCAAGTGGGGTTGCCGCAGCGTTGGGCGACGTGGAGCGCGGCCCGGTAGTGCGCGGCGGCGAGTTCGGCATCGCCGCGCCGGGCCGCCAGGTCACCGAGAACGGTGTCGACCGGACCGACCGCGTAGGAACCGGTGTCGGCGCCACCGAGCCGGTCACGGTAGGGAAGCAGATCGCGGTAGAGCGCGGCGGCCTCGGTGGGCGTGCCCAGTGTCGCGACCGCCATGCCGCGCAGTGTGAGGAACAGCGATCGGAACACGTCGTCGCGGATCGGCCGGGCCCGGCGCCGGATCCGCGCCGCTTCCGCCCGATCGCCGGCCGAGAGCAGGGCCAGCACCATGAAATCCACCATGGCGTCGACGGTCGCGGGGACGGCGCTATCGGCGAATGCGCCGGCCATCTCGGCCAGTTCACCGGCGCGGCCCTGGTGCAGCCGCACCACGAACAGCGCCATGGCCAGGATTCCGCCCGCATTGAAAATGCCCGCGCGGGTCAGCAGTTCGTTGGCTCGCAGATAGTGCTGCTCGGCCGTGTCGGGATCACCGGTCATGAGCGCCACCAGCCCGCACGCCATCGCGTTCGCCACCTGCGCCTGCCGCCACTGATAGCGGTCTGCCAGCGCGGTGGCCGCCTGGAGATGCTCCCGGACGGCGGCGATGTCAGCCGCGGACGCGGCGGCCTGAACCGCGACCGTGTGGCCGAGGAGCAGGTAATCGCTCCGGTCGGTGCGTCGCCCGACCTCGATCAACTCGGCTCCGAGCGGGCCGCGCTCCGGCGAGTCGTACAGCGAGGCCTGGGCTTGCAGCGCGGGAGCGAGCAGGGCGTCGTCGCCGAGCTCGCGGGCCAGAGTTTCGGCCTCGGCGGCGGCCACCGCCGCGCGTTCGCCGGCCTCGCCGCCGATCTCGTCGACAAGCGTCACCAGCAGTCGGCACCGGTCGGCGGGAGCGAGGCCGGGGGAATGCAGTGCGTCCTCTATCCAACCGACGACCCGGTGCTCGACCACGCCGTACTGTCGATTCATCCACGGGGTGGGTGTGTCCCACGCGGTGAACGCCCGTACCAGCAGATCGACTCGGCCGGCCTCCTCGGCCAGCGCCGCGGCCCGGTGCCGAGCGGTTCGAGCGGCGAGCCCGGCGCCACCGGCGAGATGACTGCGACCCGCCCGGCACAGCATCGCGACCCGTTCCTCGACGGTGTCGGCGCCGGTGTGACGCTCGAGCGCGGCGGCCGCGCGTTCATACCCGGCCGCGGCGACGTCGTGGGCGTAGCGCCGCTCGGCCCGTTCGGCTGCCGCCACGGCGTAGTCGGCGGCCCGTCGTGCCGTCTCCGGGTTCACCGACTCGCCGTAGTGGTGGGCCAAAGCCGCGAGATCGCCCGGATCGATCTCCTCGATCGCGGCGGCGACCCGCCGATGCCATCGGTCACGGCGGATCCGGGAGAGGTCGCCGAGCAGCGTGTCCCGCACCAAAACGTGCGTGAAACGCGCTCGGCCGCTGGCCGGTTCATCCAGGAGCCCGGAGAGCACCCCCGCTTCCACCGCGTCGAGCACGTCGTCCTCGGGCACCTCGGCCGCGCGCACCAGCACCGCGACATCGAACTCCCGGCCGATCACCGCAGCCAGACGCAGCAGCGCCACCCCGGTCTCGGGAAGCCGGGAAAGCCTGCGGCGCAGTACGTCCCGCACACCCTCCGGAACGTCCGACGCGGCGACCAGCTCGCCCTCGCTCTGCAGCAGACGTGCGACCTCGATGAGATAGAACGGATTCCCGCCGGTGCGCTCGTGCAACGTCCGGACCACAGCGGCCGCCGGTGTGCTGCCGGTCAGGGCGGTGATCAGGCGACCGCTGTCCTCGACGCCGAGGCCGCGCAGGCGAACCCGAGCGCGCACGGTGGTGGCAAAGGCCGCGAGCGCGTCTGCCAACGCAGGCGGCACCTCGTCGGGGCGGTAGCCGATCACGACGAGCCCGGGTACCTGCGTCGCCACCGCGGTGAGCAGCGCCGCTGTCTCGGTGTCGCCCCGATGTACGTCATCGAGCAGGATCGCCAACGGGGCGACGGCGGCGACGGCGCTCAGGTAGCCGCACACCGCCCGATGTAGCAGGAAACGGCCATGGTCGCGGTCGGCGTCCTGTGCACCGGCACCGTCGGTGAGCAGCGGCGCCAGGGCGGGCGCGAAGCCGCCGGGATCGTGCTCGCGGGCCAGGGCGCGCAGGATCTCGACCCATGGCCAAGCCGACGGAGCGGCGTCGTCCTCCGGGCAGCGTCCGATCACCACCCGGTGCCCGTTCGCGCGCAAAGCGGCGCCGAAGTGCTGCAGCAGAGTCGATTTCCCACTGCCGGCTTCACCCGCCACAGTCGCCGATCGAGGGCCGGCACCGGCGGCCGCGTCGCGCAGCGCGGCGAGTTCTCCGGTTCGGCCGAACAATCCCGGATTCGGCTCGGCCTGCGGTGCGCTCGCGGCCGCTGCGGACGTGGACGGTGTCTGCGGGAGTGGAATCGCCCGCTCGCGCAGCGGGATTCGTTGCGCGAGGATGTCCGCCTCCAGCCGGGTCAAAGCCGGACCCGGATCGATTCCGAGCTCGTCCGCGAGAACGTTGCGGGCCTGGCGCAGGGCGCTCAGCGCGTCGGCTTGGCGGCCCGCCCGATATCGAGCCAGCGCTGTCAGCCGCCACGCCTCTTCCCGCAGCGGGTGCTCCCTGCTCAAGACCTCGGCCTCGGCAGCGGCGAGCGCCGGCTCGTCGAGCTCGAGCAGGGCTGCCGCGAGTTGCTCGCGTGCGCCCAGCCGTAATTCCTCCAGCCGCGCCGCTTCCGCGGTCGCCCACGGCTCCGCCGCGTAGGCGGCGTAGGCGGGGCCCTGCCAGCGGGCGAGCGCGCGGTCCAGCGTGCGCCGTCGCTCGCGCGGATCGCCCTGCTGCCCAGCGGCGTCGAGTTCCGCGCCGAAGCGCCACGCGTCCACGTCCTCGGTGGCGAATCGGACCGCGTAGCCGGGGGTCCGGCTGATCAGAACGGTGGCGGGTGTGCGCGGCGCCCGCTGCGGCTCCAGCAACCGCCGCAGGTTGGAGACGTAGGCCTGCAGTGCGCCGAGTGCCCGCGGCGGCGGTTCACCCCGCCACAGGTCATCGATGAGCCGATCGACCGGCACGACCTCGCCCCGTGCGACCAGCAGCCGCGCCAGCACGCCACGTTGCCGCGGACCGCCGAGATCGAGTTCGCCCTGCTCGTCCGCCGCGGTCAGCGCGCCGAGCACCCGGATCCGAACCATGACGCGCCAAGTCTAAGACCGACCCCCATGCAGTGCCTTACAAGTGGGCTGCAAGCGGCGGGCCGCACAGTCGCTACAGTTCACCACTGCGACAGGAGCACCGCATGAACACCACCCGCACCGCGCCCGGCCGCCCCGACACCTACGACATGGTCGTCCTGCACAACGCCTTCCGCAGACACTTCAGCGCTCTGCCCGGCCTCGTCGCTGCGGTGGCGCCCGGAGACGTCGAGCGCGCCCGGCGCCTGATCACCTTCCTCGGCGAACTCGGCGACGGCCTGCACCACCATCACACCGGCGAGGACGAGCTCATGTGGCCGATCCTGCTCGAGCGCGCCTCCGCGGACGCCGCTCTGGTGCTGCGCATGGAGGAACAGCACGAGCGGATCGCCGAACTCACCGAGCGCGCCCACCGCGACGGGACCGAGTTCGCCACCGCCGCCGACCCGTCGGTTCGGGACCGGCTCGCGGCCACGCTGCGGGCGCTGTCCGATACCCTCGACGAGCACATGGCCGAGGAGGAGCGGCACATCCTGCCCGTGGTCGAGAACGTCATGACCGCGCTCGAATGGCAGGCTCTCGGCGAACGCGGACGCGAGCACATGCCGAAGGACCGCCAGCTGGTCTTCCTCGGCTTCATTCTGCAGGGCGTCTCCGACGACGACCGCCGGAAAACTCTCGCCGAGATGCCACTTCCCGCCCGGCTCGCGTGGCGTCTGCTCGGCCGCCGCGTCTTCGCCAAGGAATACCGCGAGATCTACCACGCCGATCCGGAGTGGTGACCGCGAAACGACAATCGAAGTCGCTGCACCTCGTCGCGGAAATGCCCAGCCGCCGAGATTCGGCGCATTCGCATGCCGCACACAGCGTCATGAGTGACAGAAATGGTGCTTCGTCACCTGGGCAGTGAGATGATCAGTGGTGCGACACGGTCGGTCACGTGCGCGTTGACTGAGCACCGACGTAATCGTGTTCCGGAATGCGGGGAGGGAAAGAATGTTCGCTCGGCGAATGATGGTCGTGGGTGGGGCGGCGCTCGCGTTATCGGCATGCGCCACGTCGATACCCGACCCGCAAGCGGGCACTGCGACGACGACCCAACTGTTGTCCGGAACCGATGCCCCGCCGGGTGATGAAGCGCCGGGGCGACCAGGCAAAACCGATGCCGGTAAGGCGGCCGGGGCGCCCTTCCGGATTCCGGCGTTCACCGAACTCCAGGGCGCACCAATCGTCGCGGTCAAAGAGTTGGCAGTGCAGCGCATAGCCGCGGCGTGCGGCGGCTGCGCGAGCGTTGCCGTCGCACAAGACAAGGCCGACACCTACCGCAGCATTTGCCAGTACTCCGGATTCTCCGGCGCGAAGCAGGATTCGACCCCGACCGGAGAGTCGGTGAACGGGTCGTTGATTCTGATGTCCGGCTCGACACTGACGCTGCTCACGGGAACACTGTCCCCGCAGAAACTTCCCTGCGGCACAGAAGGCTTCGAACCGAAGACATCCGACACCACCTCCCCCACGAGAACCGTCTCCCCTACCGGAACCGACTCGACCACCCGAACCCAAACGCCCACCGAGACGGCGACGAGCAAGCCACGTGTCACCACCACCAGATGAGCAGGCGTCGACACCCGCAACGGGTTCGGCGTTCGACGGGTTCGGTCACGTCGCACGATCCATCGGGCAACTGGTCGCGCCGACTACGTTGCTCACCGCCGTCCTGTTCTACTTCGGATGGGCGCATGTCTACTGGTACTTCAACTACTTCGGTGTCGACTCGACGACGCTGAATCCGAGCATCCGTGAGTACCTGATGCGCACCGTCGACGCACTGTTCGTGCCGCTGACACTCGTCGGTCTCATCGGTATGGCGGTGCTGTGGGGATACGTCGCGCTTCCGGATTCGATCCGCACCCGTCGACCGGGGCGGTGGGCCACCGCCGCGATCGTGCTGATCGCCGGGGCGGTCCTCGTCAACGGGCTGTCCCGGATATACGTAGTGACCCCGATCAACAAGGGTTTGTGCGTGGCACCGGTGTCGATCATCGCTGGGGTGCTGGTGTTCTGGCTGCTGGTCGTGCTGCGTCGTAAGCGTCTGCGTGAAAGCCTGCCTGCGACAGTGCCGCCACCGTCGCAGGCGGCAGCGGTCGCGGAGTGGGTGATCCTGTTTCTCATGGTCGGCATCAATTTGTTCTGGATCGCCACCGATTACTCGGTCGCGGTCGGTCAGACCCGAGCTCGGGAATGGGCCGCGCAACTGCCCACCAGTTCCCAAGTCATCATCTACAGCGAAAAGGAATTGCACCTTTCCGGGCCGGATGTCCGAACGACGCCCTGCGACCCCGACCCCGACACCGGATCCGCCTACCGGTTCCGCTACGACGGGCTGGCGCCACTGAGCCGCATCGGTGACCACTACGTCCTGGTCCCCCGGACCTGGAGGCCCGGGCACGGCGCGGCCATCGTCCTGCCCGCGCAGAGCCCGGGCGCGATCCGGTTCGAGTTCCGCCTGGCGGGCGACACGGTACCGGCCAAATGCTGAATATGAGGCTGCGGTCGAGGGGAGGGTGGATCGCGGCGGGGGTTGTCGTGGTGGTGGCGGTGGGCGTGGCGGTTTGGGTGTGGTGGCCGGCTCAACGTTCGAACCGGGACATGTGGGGCTGGGCGGCGCAAACCGAGCTGCCGATGCCGGTTTCGGGGCCGAGTGGCATCGCGGTCTCCGCGAGCGGAGACGTCTACGTGTCCGAGAACGAGGGCATCCAGCGGCTGCCCTCCGGGCGATACACTCCGGAGCGCATCGGTCTGCCGGATCTGCACTGGCCCTCGGGTTTCGCCATCGGACAGGACGCTCAGCTCTATGTCTGCGACTATCAGCACGGTCAGGTGCTTAAGGTGGCGGCCGACACGAAAAATGTCGCGCTGTTGCCGCTAGTGGGGTTCGGCGCGGCCGACCTGAATAGTTCCGAACGTGCGAACGGAGCCGGCGTCGCGGTCGACCGTACGGGGAATGTGTACATCACCGACCCGGACAACGCCCGAATCCTGAAGTTCCCGGCAGGCTCCAGTACGCAGGTTGTGCTGTTGACGGTCGATCACCTCGGTGCGCCGATCACGGTTTCCGACGCCGGCGAGTTGGTGGTGACGAGCACCGCCCCGGTCAATCGACTGCTGCGTATCCCGCCGGGTTCGGTGACGCCCACCGAAACTCCGCTGCCTGCCGGCGAAGCGGTCGCCGCGCTCGCCTTCGATCACGACGGAGCGCTGCTGCTGGCCGACAACGCCTGGATTCCGGACACGGCCAGTATGGTCGGCGCGTCCACACAGGACGGGAGATTGTGGCGGATTCCGGCCGGATCGACGACGCCGATTCGGTTGCCGTACGCCGAACTCGGCGCGATCAGCGGAATCGCCGTCGAACCGCACGGCGAGATCCTCATCACCGACGAAAGCGGGGGCCGAGCGGTACGGCTGACGCGCAAGCCGTGAACGTCACGGGCAGGTCCGGCGGTATTCGATCGTCGGGATGTATTGCTGCCAGCCAGCGAGATCGAGTCCCGTACCCACTGTCGCGCACGCGATTTCGACGGTCCGCCGACGTAATTCGTTCAGCGCGCTCAAATCCCAGATGACCGCTGGGCCGTCGCTGTACACCGCGACCAGTGTGTCACCGTCGGTGCTCAATTGAGCACCGGCCACCGCATCGGCCCTGGCGTCGATCGGGTCGCCGACTTGTACTGGACGTGCTGGATCAGTGATATCCCACAGAAGGATCCTTCCATCCAACCCCAGTTCCGCGAGCAGGCGGCCGGTCTGATCGAAGATCACGTCGACATCGCCGCCCATGGTGTCCCGCAGCGGGTCGCCGAGCCGACGCGGATGTGCGAGATCCTGCATGTCCCAGAGCTGTATGGTCTTGTCCGTGCTGCTCGTGACCAGGACTCGTGCGGCGGGCGAGTATGCGAGCCTACCGACCATCACTCTGGTGGGTGCCGTGCCGGCCAACGACGGTTCATCGGGATTCGTGAGGTCCCATAACGCGGCATCCCCGCCGTTCCAGCCGAGGGCGAGTAGGCGGCCATCGGTAAATGTCAGTCCTGTTATCTGACGGTCGCGCAAGCCGCGTCCGATCCGGCGCGGCGTTTCCCGCTTGCTGATGTCCCACACCAGTGAGTTCTTGTCGGAGCCCGCGGCGAGGCGATTGCCGTCAGGTGTGAACACGATCGCCCGCACGATTCCGCCGAGCCC
The DNA here is from genome assembly GCF_040610355.1 of Nocardia sp. NPDC004168. NCBI lineage: Bacteria > Bacillati > Actinomycetota > Actinomycetes > Mycobacteriales > Nocardiaceae > Nocardia > Nocardia sp. NPDC004168. Next base: position 128,278 of record NZ_JBEXME010000016.1, read on the forward strand.
GGTCAGAGGTGGTCCGAGACGACGAGGATGGGCGCGATCGCTGATGTCCCACAGCGATACCGTCCGGTCCGGCCCGCCTGTGGCCACCGTCTTGCCGTCAGCGGACAAGGCGACCGCCGACAGTCGGTGATCGTTCCTCGAGAAATCGACGTGCTCGGCATTCCAGGTGGCGAGTCGGAGCGGGACTCGCGAGTTCGAGATATCCCAGAGGTCGACGTTGCCGTTGGCGCCGCCGATCGCCATCAAGTCACCGACCGTGGTGACACAGCAGGGTGGCCTCTTCCTATCGAAACTTCCGTACAACGACGGACCGGCAGGCTTGGGCTGAACGCGAAATTCGCTGTCCCACAGCGTGACGCGACCATCCCGAGCACCGGTGGCAACTCGGCCGGTGCTGGCGACCCCTACGGCGCTGACATCGCTCGGCTGGCCGACCCACGCCCCGCGCCACTGTCGCGGGTTTGCTGGATCGTCGAGATCGTAAAGGTATGCCGCGTTGCCATACGCTACGGCGAGTCGACCCGTCGCCGGTGCGAATGCGAAATGGCGGGTCGCTCGCATAGCCGCACCCAGCTGTTGCGGGCGGGTGGGATCGCCCACGTCCCAGCGGGTGAGCCCGGCGAGGTCCAGATAAACCGCCAAGATTCCCCCGCCTGGTGAGAAGGCAAGTGCGTCGGGGCCGAGTGGCGATCGTCCGGGCAGTTGGGCTTCGATTCTCCCGATCTGGTGTGGTGTGCCGAGGTCCGAAACGTCCCATAGGAATACACCTCCGGGAACACCGGTGGCGATTGTCCGCCGATCGGGCGAAATCGCGACCGCATCGGCGTGTTGTTCCTGCGGCGCCAGCGTTACCGCTCGCGGCGGACCAGTGAAGTCCCACAGCCGCGTCGGCTGGGTCCAGCCGAAAGTGACTGCGAAGGCCCCACCGGAGTCGAGCACCATTTGCGTCTTCTCGTCGATATCCGGCAGCAGGCGTTTGCCGACCAGCCGATGGCTCGGATCGCTGACATCCCACTCCAGCACGCCTTCCAGGCCGTTTCCGTCGAAGGTGTGATCGTGCGAGACCATACCGAGTCTGGCGTTCCTGGCATCGATATCGATCCCCGCACCGGTCAGTAGTCGGCGTCCGTCCGGTGAAAACACAGGCTCCGCGAGGGTACTCGGGCCGGTCAACGGATCGCCGTACCGGCGCGGTCCGCGCGGATCTGTGAGATCCCACAGCGCGATGACGCCGTCATAGGTCTGTACCGCGAGCATGTGACCGTCCGGGGAGAACACGGTATGGCTCACCTCTCGTCCGTTGCCGTCGAGCGTTCCGCCGTAGTCGGTGGTGGCGAGCCAGTCCACAAGCCAGTTGCGGGTTTCGACACTTGGGTGAATAGTGTCGGCCGCCAGCGCGAGACGGATCGAGGTGCGCGGTTCGGCTTGAAACAGGCCTTGCGCATCCGTGAGCAGCGCGCGTGCGACAGTTGTGCGTTGCTGGTCGACAGCCTTGCGCTGCTGGATCACCGCGATTGTCGCGGCGACCAGCGCCGCGACGAGCAGAGTGGACAGCACGGCCGTCGCGCGCCCACGCCGGAAGCGATCTCTGCGATAGCTACGCTCGAGAAATTCCTTCGCGCTGGAGCTGAGGTCGACACGGTTGGTCGCCAGTCGACGTAGGCGCGGTGGCCACGTGCGCAGATTCGGCCTCCGTTGGACGCGCATGCGTGCGCCGGTGTCGTCCATCGCCGACTCCAGTCGTCCACGCTCCCAGAGCCTGGTCGCCGCGCGGTCCTGCTTCCAGTCAGCGGCGGCTTCCTCGATCGCGCGGCGGGCGCGCAGCGCCTTGCCCTCCTTCTCGATCGCGTCTCGCAGTAGCGGCCAGTGTTGCAGAAACGCTTCGTGTGCCGCCGAGACGACGATTCGTCTGTCTTCTTCATCGATGGTGAGCAGTCGTTGCGTGACGAACGCGTCGACGACCGTGGCGTCGGTTTCGGTCAGCTCGTCGCGCGGTATCCGGGCGCGGGTGGGCACACCCCGTTCGTCGACGGTCACCAGGCGCAGCATCACGTCGATGATCTGGTTGTCGGTGAGGGTGGTGGCCGCGCGGGCTTCCGCCAGCGCCACTTCGGCCTGACGTACCAGCGCGCCTCGTACACCGCCGGTTTCGTCGTAGCGTTGTAATGAGAGCGTCCCACCGCGGTGCACACCGTCGGCCAGTCGCTCCAGTGCGAATGCCAGCAAGGGCAGCGCCTCACCGCTGTCGGTGTCGGCGAGCAGCTCGGTGACGAGGCCGTCGTCGATGCGGAAACCGGCCACCCGCGCAGGTCGTTCGATGACCTCGCGAAGTCCGCCTTTCCGCAGTGGGCGCAAAGGATACGTTTCGGTCGACAATGAGCTCATCGCAGGATCGACGATCATTTGGTCGAGGAATTCCGTCCGCAAGGTGGCCAGCACTTGCACGGGCCCGCCGATCGCCGGGGCGAGCAGTTCGGTGAACTCCGCGCGCTGCGCGGGCTCGGCGCGTCGGAACAATTCCTCGAATTGGTCGACCACCAACAGCAGTTTGCGCCGGCGGCTCGACTCGTCCGCGATCAATATCTCATCCGAGACTTCTCGCAAGCCGTCTTTCGCCAGGCGGTCGCGCACCGATGACAGTTGCCAATCGAGTCCGGTCCGTCGTCTGGCGATCGCCAGCGTCCGGGCAAGCGCACCCACAGGGTCCACGCCGGGCGTCATCGGTTCCATTGGCAGCCAGTAGTTTTCCTCCGCGATCAACGGGATGACACCGGCGCGCACCAGGGAGGATTTGCCGCATCCTGATGGTCCGATGACCAGCAAGACCGAGGGGGTGGATCGGAAGGCGGGGGCGCGCAATCGCTCAGCGATCGCGCTCGCCTCCCGTGCGCGCCCGAAGAAGACCCGGTGCTGGGCGGTCTCGAACGACGCCAAGCCGGGGTACGGCGACTGGTCGTCCGGCCAGCCCGATCCTCCGCCCGCGTCCAGCGCGCGCAACGATCGCGCCAGTCCAGCCCGCGCCGCGTCGGCATCGGCCACGGCGTCGGGCTGCTGGATCGATTTCAGCAGCGGATGTGTCGCGCCCGCCGCCGCACGCACTGGAAGCAATCTGCTGCCGAGGGTTTTCGCGATGCCGATTTCGATTGCGCACCAGGTAGATCGAAGGTAGGTCGGGGTGATGACGCAGACCACCGCGTCGGCCCATCGCAAACGCTCGTAGAGCCGCTGCTCCCATTCCTCCCCTGCGGCAAGGCCGTCGACCGGATGCTGGTCCAGGAACACCTCGTGCCGCTCCGCGACCAGCCAACCGTGGATCTCGTCGGCCCACGCCCGGTCTGTGCCGGCGTGGCTGATGAATACCCGGGCCACCACTCCTCCAGCGATCGCCATACCGTCGTCCCGGCGAAAGCCGGACGCAGACACAAAGCCGAGTGCTGGAACAACGCTACCGGTCCAGCTGAGCCGCACAGCGGTTTTACCGGTTCGTCACCGGATCCGATCAGCGCACCCTTCGGGCCCGCGACAAGAGCGAAGCGAGTCGACCTCCCTCAGACGAAACCGGGCGGCGGGCTGAATCCGCCGAACTCCTGCTCGATCAACTCCGCGAACCGCAACGTGGTGTGGTCTTCGAGATAGGGGCCGATGATCTGCATGCCGTAGGGCAGCCCCTCGGGCGAGCGCCCGATCGGCGTTGCGGTAGACGGTAGCCCGAGCAGTGTCGCGATACTCGCCCACACCAGGTGGTAGTTATAGGGGTGCGTGGTGCCGTCGATATCGATAGTGCGAGTGTCCATGTCCGAATGGTCATGCGGGAAGGCAGGCGTCGGCGTGATCGGGCACAGCACCACGTCGAATTCGTCGAACAGGCGTCGCCACTGGTCGGCCAGGACCATACGGACACGGTCCGCCCTGATCCAGTCGCCGTGGCCGGCCACGAACGCGCGGCGGATGACATCCTCCGGACGGTCGGAGTTCGGCGGAATGTCGGCAACGGCGGCTTGGAGCGCTCGGTAGGTATCGACCGGCGCATCCGCGCCGAACTGCGACATCAGCAGTGTCAGATAGGTGTTCGCCGTCAATGTGAGGTCGGGCAGCAGCGCGCTGTGCCGGGCGACCGCGGCACCAGCCTTTTCGAGCCCTCGAGCGATCCGGTCGAACCCGTCGCGGATGACGGTCGACGTCGGCAACAACGGATGAGTGTCGATGACCAGCACCCGGAAGTCGTCGAACTCGGCGCTGCGCGGCGGTGGCAGCGCGAGCTTGTATGCGACCGCCTCCACCTCGTCGGGACCGGCGAGCAACAGGGTCGCCAACGTCAGGTCGGCGGCACTGCGCGTCATGGGCCCGACCACGGCGAGGTCTTGCGGGGCCGGCAGCGCAGGCGTCCGAGGCGGCGTATTCCCCCGACCCGGCAGCAGCGTCCGAGACGGCTTGTGGGCGTATATGCCGCAGAAATGCGCTGGTACCCGCAGCGAGCCGCCGATGTCGGAGCCGAGTGCCAGCGAGACATACCCTGCCGCGAGCGCGGCGGACGAGCCGCCCGAGGAGCCGCCGGGCGAGCGTGTCAGGTCCCACGGGTTGTTGGTGGTGCCATAGATGTCGTTGTAGGACTGCCAGTCGTGCAGGGCGCGCGGCACATTGGTCTTGCCGATGACAACACCGCCCACACCCTTCACCCGCGTCACCAACGCCGCGTCCTCGGCAGGCTGCCAATCCTTCGCATCGGGAAATCCCCACGTCGTCGGCAGACCCGCGACATTGAACGATTCCTTCACCGCCACCGGCACGCCCAGTAACGGTGCGTACTCACCGCGCGCCAGCGCCGCGTCCGCCTGCTTCGCTGCGGCGCGGGCGCGGTCGAAATCCCGCACCACAACGGCGTTGACCTTGTCGTCGAACTTTTCGATCCGCGCGATGGTCAGCTCGAGCAGTTCGGTGGCCGAGATGGTTTTCGTCCGCAGCGCGGCCACCTGATCACGGAGAGTCGCGAACTCCAGTCCGGACATGCTGTCTCCTTTTCACCCCTAGGGTTCGCGCTCGGTGGTTCCTCACCGAAGTTCAGCCGGGACTCGCTGTACCGGATCGGATTCTATACATGCTTCGGCGAGGTTCGAAAATCGTTCCGACAGAAGGTGATTCATGCACGAAGCAGGCCAAATCGGGCAACTTTCGCCAACAGGACGCAATGTCGAAACACCATGAATCAAGATGGCAATGGATGGTCCACACGACGCAGCCAGACCCGCCATGTCGGGGGGGCATGACAGTGACCATCGTGGGCACTCCTACGACGGGACTACGCAAGGACGTCGTGCTGAGCACGGCGGGTGAGCCACGCATCCAGTGACCAGCGGCCGGGCCCAGCCCAGATCAGGAAGATCAACCCGAGCAACATCGCGACATCGGTGCGCGCGTCGTGGACCATTCCCCAGAAGCCTTCCACTCCCTGGAACCCGCCCGGGCGCAGCTCACGCAACTTCGTGAAGACGATCGCCAAGCTGATATCCACCAGCAACGGCAGCGCGGCGAAGCGGGTCAGCAGTCCGATGACGATCAAGACGCCGCAGACGATTTCGATGACACCGTCGAAGTTCGCGAAGAACGTCGGTGCGGGGATGCCGATCTTCTCGAACCGGCCCGGCCCCAGTTTGTCCGGATACAGGTACTTCTGAATCCCCTCACTGAGGAACACCAGCCCCACCGCCAACCGGATACAGATCACTGCCGCCGGGCCGTCCGCGCCGAGGATGCGCGGCCACGACCACCGATCCGTCGCCGCCATCGGCACTCGCCTCCCGATATCACATGGTCCGCCGACGAGCAGCACCGTGGCGGCTACCGCCGCGTACGTCGAAGTTACACCGCCCTGTGCCCGATCTCGGTCATCACGGGTGGACGACCATGACCGGGCACGAGGCATGCTGTACCAGAGTGTTCGCGGTGGAACCGAGCAACATGCCCGCGAAACCGCCCCGCCCGCGACTGCCAACGACCAGCAACTGCGCCACGTTCGACCAGGACAGCAGGTGCGACGCCGGCGCGGAAACCTCGACTTTCCGTGCGACGCGAACCTCGGGGAACTTCTCCTGCCACCCCGCGACACGCTCGGCGAGAACCGCCCGCTCGATGTTGTCGAGTTCGGCCTCGGCCCGGTGGGCGTGACCGGCGAAGCGCCCGGAGTCCCAGTCGCTCCACACATGGACAGCGACGAGTTCGACATCGCGTTCGGCCGCTTCCGTGAAGGCTGCCTCGATAGCCGCGTCGCCGACGGGGCTACCGTCCACGCCGACCACCACCGGGCCGGATGTGTGGACCGCGCCGTCGGCATCAGGGTCGGGGCGCACGACGACCACGGCGCCGCGCGCGTGGGCGGTCACGGCCAGCAGCGTGGAGCCCAGATGGGTGAACGTCCCCGAGTTTCCGGTCGCACCGAGCACGACCGCGTACGCCTCCGCGCTGTGCTCGATCAGCAATTGCTTCCCGGTATCGGTGGTCGCGCGAGACGAGATGCGCAACTCGGGTGCGACCGATCGGGCCACGCGTTCGGCCCGGGCGACCACATCCTGTCCCTGTTGCCGGATGACGTCGAGGACCGAGGGAATCACGACCTCGTAGTCGCCGAGTACCCAGTCGTTGCCCACCGCGTCCATGCCGTGGAGGATCTCGAGTTCGCGTCCGCGATCGGCCGCGAACCGCGCCGCCCACCGGAGGGCGGTCCACGACCCGTCCGAACCATCCACGCCGACAACGATTTTCGCCGTGGCGAGGTGATGCGGGTCGTCGAATCGCTGCTCTGTCATGGGGACCTCCCGAGCCTGTGGTCGCGTAGCACCCAGCCGGGTGCCGACCTCAACGGTATGAGCCGCGGCACAGGCTCGAATGCGGCTGATCGTCCCCGGGAGAAGTGACCAAAGACCACTCGAGCGAGGCAGGCCGGTCCTCTGGACCGTCGCCGCTGGGCCCGATGCCGTCGGCAATCGCGATTCGGGACCTTGGTCCCTCGCGGCGCATCTCCCGGTTGACCGGACTGGACGATCCGCGGCGCGTCGTCTCCGACCACCTCGACCTCGATGACGCCGCGCTGGCCACGATGTGCGAACGCGCGGTCCGGAACTACGATCCGTGCATACCCTGCTCGGCCCACTTCCTGGACCGCGACATGGTGTGCGCCGATGACCGCGCCGTGGGCCGTGGCCGTCGGCGTGGGCAATGAATACCGCGGAGACGACGGGAGCCGTCGTAGTGGCGGTGGATGTGGTGCGCCTCGAGCCGGGCGTCGGTCTGTCCGGGGTTCCGGTAGAAACGGCGCGTAAACAACGGATTTGGCGTAACACCCTGGTGGGAGCGAGTTTTCGCGTTCTGGGTGCGGGTGTGCGTGGTTGATGCTCGGCTTGGCTGCCGATGATGTTGGTCGGCGCGGGTGGAGGTTGAGGGTTCGTGGCGACGCGGGTGTTCGCGGACGAGGAGTTGGAGCGTCTGCGGGGGTTCCCGGAGATCAGTCGCGAGGAGTTGTTCCGGTATTTCACGTTGACTCCGGCAGATCTGGCGTTTGTTGACCCGGGCCGGGGCCGGGGTCCGGCGGATCGGTTGGGTCTGGCGATTGCGTTGTGCACGTTGCCGTGGCTGGGCTTCGTGCCGCATCGGGTGGTGACTGCGCCGCCGGTGGCGGTGGCACGACTGGCCGAGCAGTTGAAGGTGGATGCGACCCATATCGGTTCCTACGGCCGGCGGGCGCAGACCCGGCCGGATGAGTCGGTGTCCTCGATCGCGCGGCTGCTGGGGATATCGCGGACCACGCTCTATAAGTACCTTCCGGAACTGACCGCGAAGAACCAACCGCGGCACCGCGCCGCGGATCCCGGTCCGAGCCCCACCATGTCGCCGACCTGGGGTTCGCGCTTACCCCGGGACTCGCGCAAACCCCTCTGGTGTCACTTATAGGACTCGTGCATAACTGCTGTGTGGCGTGGTCTAGGCTGCTGTCCGCTCGACGGATCTTTTCCACCACCTACCGACACCGAAAGGCGCACATAGTGGTTCGTGGAAGACTTTTCGCTTCGATACTCGCGTTGACCGCCGCTGTACTGGTCAACGCGGCCGGACCGGCCAGCGCAACGACCAGCATATGGATCGGGAGAGCGTTCCCAGACGCACACGGCGACTACAGCTGGTGGGTCGTCGCCGAGATCACCTACGTCTGCGAACCCGGCCAGGCCAACGCCCTGTGGGTCAAGGTCGAGTCCGAACGGTTCAAAAGCCCGGAAGGCCGACCCGTCCGCATGAAAGACGAGGCCCTGGATCGGGTGACCTGTGACGGCGAATCTCGGCAGACGAAGGTCAGGGTGCCATTGGGCTACGACTACGGCGAGGGCCCGAATCGCGCAGATGCTCGCGACGGCGACGGCATTGAACTCATGACGTATTACTACGATGACCGTGCGGTCGAGATCACCGCCGCGTTCGCCTACCTGCCGCCTGACGCCGAGGACATGAGCCAAGTCGAGATCCAGAAGGACACCACCGAGAACCGGACCCTGACTCTGACTCTGGAATAGTCCTCGGCCCGCAGCGGTCCGCACCGGACCGCTGCGCAGCGTGCGAGCCTGGAACGTGAGAACCGGCCAGATACTCTGGCCGGTTCTCGTTGTGTTCAAGAGCCTCAGGCGTTGAGCTCCCAGAACCAGGGTGCGTCTTCGCGCCAGAGTGCGTCGAGCGGTCGCCCGCTGCCCACCAGGATGTCGTCGACCCGGCGACTCACATCGAGGTCGCCCGGTTCGGACCACACGGCAAGGTGCGACCGTGAACCGGCCATCGAGTGCGAACCACAGGCACACATCCATGTACGGTGCAGGCCTCGTGCGTCCAGGAGCCGGTACGCGGCGGCGACACCGTCACCGCCGGCGCCCATGTTCACCTCCAGCACCCCCTGATCCCCGGGGTAGCCGTAGTATCGGCGAGTCCGGCGCGAGCCTGCTCGAACTCATGGCGAAGTCGCGGCACCGCAAGGCCGAGAACCTCCGCCGCTACTTCAAACCGTCCCCCAAGCCATGCGCGAGCTGACCTCGATACTGAGGCCGGGAGCCGACCGCCGCCGCTGACCAGCAGCTTCGCCATATCCGTTGGTTTTTCGACGGTTACTACCGGGACCCCTGTCCGAGCCCGTCGCGGCAGCCGTCCCACGCGCGGCGGAGGCGGTTGTGCGGGAAGCGCGACGAACCGAACAGAGGTGACCTGGTTCTAGCGGGACGCGGGACCGACCGCGCAGTCAGACACCACGGCTCGCGGAGTTCAGCGAGTCGATGGCCGCCTGCAGTTTGGCGGCAGCCCGAGTGGCGATGGGTTGCAACGCCGGTTCGTTCGACACCTGAACCATCAGTCGCGGATTCATCGCTTCCACGATGACCTCACTGTCGGAGTCGGGGTTGCGGCGCACGACGACATTACAGGGCAGCAGGAGCCCGATCTGCCGATCGATGCCGACCGCTTCGTGCGCCAGGGGCGGATTGCAGGCCCCGAGGATGAGGTAATCCTCCATGTGCGCGTCGAGTTTGGCTTCGAGTGTGGCTCGCACGTCGATCTCGGTCAGAACGCCGAATCCCTGCTCGCTCAGAGCGGCCCGGGTCCGGTCGACGGCATCGCCGAAATCGGTGTGCAAAGTGGTGGACAGTCCCAGGTTCATCATGCGGTCCTTCCGTGCGGGGCGATCGTAGTCAGGCCAGAGCGAGGAACAGCTTCTCCAGCTCTTCGACGGTCATCGGCTGCTGACCGTCGCCGGAGCTCCCGCTCAGGCATTCGCGCAATCCGGTCGCGACGATCTTGAATCCGGCGCGGTCGAGCGCGCGAGAGACTGCGGCGAGCTGGGTGACCACGTCTTTGCAGTCCCGGCCCTGCTCGATCATGGCGATGACGCCGGCGAGCTGACCGTGTGCGCGCCGCAGCCTGTTGAGTGTTTCGGTGATAGCGGTTTCGTCGCCGACCATGGGTGCGCCCTTTCTCTTTCAGTGCCAGTTCATAATACCCCTAGGGGTATCCATCGGATCGTCGTGATGCATACCCCCTTGCGTATAGTGATTGATGTGTAATATACCCCCTTGGGTATTGGAGCCTAGCGATAGGAGGATCTCGTGGCCGATATCGCCCTGTATGTGGACCCTGTATGCCCATTCGCCTGAGTGGCCGCACAGTGGCTGCTCGACAGCGCTGCCGACGAGCATGTGGTGACCTTGCGGCAGATGAGTCTGGCCGTGCCGTGGACAAGAAACGTCTCATGATCGGCGGCAACGACCTCACCCAGCTGATGCACGGCGTGGACCGCGACTCCGCCACCTGCGCCGAGCTGTTCGACGAATCCGATCCCGCCTCGACGCGATCGGCAGGATCGTCGAGACGGCGCGACGGCTGAAGATCACCGCTTCGCTGTGTGAGCAGGCCCCTCGACACGCCCCGAATTCGCCGAACACCTGGTACGGATGGGCATCACCTCGATCTCGGTGACGCCGGACGCGGTGCCCGCGGCCCGTCGGGCGATCGCCGCCGCCGAACGGCGCGTGCTGCTCGAGCAGGCGCTCTCGGTGCGAAACGACGCCCGCGTCAGCTCTGACGCACCACGATGACGGGGCACTCCGCCGTATGCAGCAACGCCGCGCTGGTGGAACCGAGCAGCATGCCGGTGAACCCGCCGCGGCCGTGGCTACCCACCACGAGCAATTGGGCCTCGTCCGATTGATCGACGAGAGAACGAACCGGCCGGTCACGCACCAGCACACGCCGCACCGGCACCTCCGGGTAGCGCTCGCCGAATCCGGCGAGATTCTCGGCGAGCAACGCGTCCTCCCGTTCCCCCACCGCATCCCAGCCGGGCACGAGATCGATACCGCTCGAATCGCTCCACGCGTGCAGCGCGATCAGCCCGACCTTACGTCGCGCGGCCTCCTCGAAGGCGACTTCGATAGCGGGCACGCTGTTGTCGGTTCCGTCCACCCCGACCAGCACGGGCTTTCCCGCGGAGAAGGCGTCGGTCGCCGAAGTCGAGCGCACGACCGCGACCGGGCAGTGTGCGTGCCGCGTCATCGCCGTGCTCACCGATCCGAGCAACTCGCGCCGATACGCACCGAGCCCGCGGCTGCCGACGACAAGCATTCTCGCGTGCTCGGACCGGGCCAGTAGGTCCGGGATTATCGGCTCGAGCGTCGACTCGGTACTGATCGCCAGCGCCTCCCCCGTTGCCGTGGTCCTGGCGACGCGGGCAGCCTCGGTGAGCACCCGTTCCCCGTCCTTGCGCAGCCATTCGATATCGGATTCGGTCAGTGTGGCGCCGAGGCCGAACCCGGGCGGCACAGCGACGGACGTCACGATGTGCAGTCGGGAACGATGCAGCGCGGCGTCGGCCGCGGCCCACGCCGCAGCGTGACACGAGCTGGCCGAACCATCGACGGCGACGACGATCGGCCGATCCGGCGGTTCCACGTGCGCGGTCGAGTTCTCCGTCATGGCGCTCTCCTCGATCCCAGGTCCGTCATTCCATGTCCGTTCCGATCGGTCCGCTCAGACGCCGCCATTCGGCCGCCAAGCGAGCGCCACGCATTCGGTCGAGCAACCGTGCGGTAGATGAAGCCGAAACCATCGCACCGAAACACATTCCGACAAAGGTGACCGAGCCGAGCGCGACTCCGGCCCACAGCGCGTCCGAGTACGGCCGCGGCGGTGTGGTTGTCTTCCCGGCCGAATCGAACCACACCGTGACGTGGCTGCCGGGTTCCGCCGCGCCGGGGACCGGGACGGTCGCGCTGCCTTCGCGGCCGTCCCGGCTCCACCGCACCGGCGCTTGGAACCGTGCCCGTGCGTCGTCCTGTCCAGCGACTGTCAGCACCGGTTCCGGTGCGCCTGCCACCGTCGCCGTCACGGCCACCTTGGCGGAGTTCTCCACCCGGATCCGCTGCGCGGCCTTCATGCTGCCTGCCGTGCCCGCGACGACGGCGAGCGGCACGGCGATCAGCACTGCCATCGCGGCGAACAGCCGCACCAGTGCCTCCCACCGGTCCGAAGCGCGCATCAGTGGATTGCCGTTCCACGGCCGGCATCGCCACAGGCGAACCGTCCGCGACGGATACCGCGCCACCTTGGATCACCCCTCCAGGGCACGCCTCGTCATGAACCCGAACGATCCAGCGGATGCACCACCTCGTCGAGCGGGCGGCGCGGCGTGGGCGGGACCGGATCCGCGCTCGGAACCGCCCAACCGATCCGCACGATCATCTGCGGATGCGCGCTGTCGTCGAGAACGTGGGCACGGATGCGTTCCCTGGTGTCGGCCAACTCCATCGGCTCCGTCAACGGGCAAGTGGCCAGCCCGAGCGACGTGGCGGTCAACAGCACCGCGCTCGTGGCCTCACCGGCCCGCAGCTGGGACAACCGATCGTCACTGCTGGTGCTCAGCAGGATCATCCGGTCGGCGGCATCGATGTCACGCACCACCGCCTGCGGCAATCCCGGGTTCGAGAACGGACGCACCGTGGGGTCGGCCTCGGTCGACACCGCGTTGCGCGCCGGCACCCCTTGCGGCGCCGCGTGCCTGCCGCTCCACTGGGCGAGTTCGGCGCCGTACGAGACGTCACGGGCGTGCTGCCAGGCCGCCTGTTCGAACGCTCGCAGCAGCTGGGTCCGCGCCGGTTCGGCCTCGACATCGCGCACGAGCACTCCGGTCGCCACCCCGGCGGCGACAATGGCCTCGATATACGCGGGCGGCACCTCCCACGAGCTGAAGCGGCGGCGATCCGTGCTGCGTTTGCCGATGGCGCGCGCCAACTCGACGTGCTCGGGCGTGCATGTGGTCGGACGGAATTCCACGACAGCGAGATGCTCGGGCGCGGCGGGGTTCGGTAGCCGATGGATCACCGTCTCCCACCCCTCCGCACGAGCGGCGACGCGCAGATGATGCAACGCCGCACCACAACTCAGCAGCAGGTCACGTCCGTCAGGGTCCGTGTGCGGGAGTCTTCGGCTCTCGTCGGCGTACAGGTGGACGGTCTCGCGCCCCAGCCGCCACCGCCAGGGCTGGGTGTTGTGCACCGATGGCGCACGAGATGCCAGCGCCAACGCGGATCGAAGTGTCTCGGAATCGGGGTGTGTTCTCGGCATCGCTTGCCTCTCATCGAGATTCGTCCGGCAGGCGCGAAACCCGGAGCCGCGGCCTCGCCACCGTCCAGGACGAACTCTGAGCCGGTCCGGCAAGTGGCCTCGGTGACCAGGAACCGGTAGGCCCGCTTTCGCCTGGATTCAGCATCGCGCGAACCAGTGGCGCAGGTGACGGCCGAAGGTCACCGAACAGCGGGCACTCTGGCACGTCACCGGCTACCCAGAACCTGGGCGTGCGGCGTCGTGGGCCTACCACTCAGCACTGAAGAGGACCTATGTCCTTACGCGCGACTGCCAACGTCCATCGCCGCATCGATGCGCCGCGGACCATACTCGGTAGTGCGCGGCTCACCTAGGTCGAGCGCATCGTGCGCCCTCCGGCAGCGCCGAGGAGGACCGATCATGCGGGAATTCGGACTGCCGGCTCTGTACCAGGTGCCCGCCGAGGCGAACCTCACCGACTTGATCGAACGTAACGCCGAGCGGTACCCCGATCTGACCGTCATCTCCCGCAAGGTAGGCGGCCGCTGGCAGGATGTGACCGCCGCCCAGTTCCGCGCCGCGGCGTGGGCGACGGCGAAAGGACTGATCGCCAACGGCATCCAGGCAGGCGATCGCGTGGCCATCATGTCCCGCACGCGGTACGAGTGGACGTTGCTGGACTTCGCGATCTGGTACGCGGGCGCGATTTCGGTCCCCGTCTATGAAACTTCTTCGTCCGAACAAGTGCAGTGGATCGTGTCCGACTCCGGCGCGTCCGCCATCGTCACAGAGACCGATCACCACACGGCCGTGGTCGCCGCAGTACGCGACCAATTGCCGAAATTGACGCACAGCTGGCAGATCGAGGCCGACGCCATAGCGAACCTGACGGCGGAGGGCGCACGGATCAGCGACGCCACCGTCGTGGAGCGCCGGGCCGCCGTAGCGGCCGACGTGCCTGCGACGATCGTGTACACCTCCGGTACCACCGGCCGCCCGAAAGGGTGTCAGCTGACCCACGGCAACTTCCTCGCCGAACTCGGCAACATCACCGCCCGGATGCCGACGCTGTTCCGCACCGGAGAGTCCTCGGTGCTGTTGTTCCTGCCGCTGGCACATGTGCTCGGCCGAATCGCCGAAGTCGCGGCGGCCTACGTCCCGGTCGATATCGCGAACGTCAGCGATGTCAAAGATGTCACCGCCGAACTCGGCGCATTCCGGCCGACGTTGATCCTGGGCGTGCCACGAGTCTTCGAGAAGGTGTACAACACCGCACGCGCTCGAGCGGAACTCGCCCACCGCGAGCGCGTCTTCGATCTGGCAGCCACGACCGCCATCGACTACGGCCGGGCCCGGGGCGCCGGGCACATACCGCTCTCGCTGCGGATCCGGCATGCGCTGTTCGACCGGCTGGTCTACCGGCGGCTGCGCGCCGCGCTGGGCGGCCGCGCCACGCACGCCATATCCGGCGGAGCGCCACTCGGGGAACGCCTCGGCAATTTCTACCGTGGAGTGGGATTCACCGTGTTGGAGGGCTACGGGCTGACCGAGACATGCGCGGCCGCCACGTTCAATCCGGACGACCGGCCGAAGATAGGCACGGTCGGCCAACCGCTCCCGGGCTCCTCGGTCCGGATCGATGAGGACGGCGAGATCCTGTTGCGCGGACCGAACGTGTTCACCGGGTATTGGAACAATCCGCGTGCCACCGCCGAGTCGTTCCGCGAGGGTTGGTTCGCCACAGGCGACCTCGGCACTCTCGATGACGACGGGTACCTCACCATCATCGGGCGCAAGAAGGAGATCATCGTGACCGCCGCCGGTAAGAACGTGGCTCCCGCGGTGATCGAAGACCGCATCCGCGCCCACGCCATCATCGGTGAGGTGATCGTCGTAGGCGACGGCAAACCGTTCGTCGGTTGCCTGGTGACCATCGACGATGAGCACTTCCCCCTGTGGAAACAGCTGCATGACAAACCCCAGGACGCCAGTGTCGACGATCTCGCCGCGGACCCCGATCTACTGGCCGCTGTCCAGGCCGCTGTCGACGACGGCAACCGAGCCGTGTCGCGCGCCGAGGCCGTCCGCAAATTCCGCCTGCTGCACACCCAGCTGACCGAGGACAGCGGATATGTCACCCCATCGTTGAAGCTCAAACGCAACCTCGTACTCCGCGACTTCGCCGCAGAGGTCAGCGCGATATACAGCGAGTGATCGCGGACTGACGCAACACCCGCTCCAACTTCTCGCCAGAGGTAAACTTTGGTTTGCTCGTAGGTGTCCAAATGGTGAACGCAACGGAGTGACCCATGAAGATTTCCGAAGGCGTGGTGGACATGATCGCCCGGACGGCCGGCGCGACGACGGCCGCGGCAGGCGCCGTGGGCGGCGCCGCTGTCAACGGTGTGATCGGCGGCATCCAAGGTGCCGCGATCGGCGTGAAGAAGGGGCTCGGCAGCGGCAGCCACTCGACACCGGCGGCGGCACTGACTTTGGTGGCGATCGGTGCCACGGGTCTGGTGGACTGGCCGGTGCTGCTGGGTGTCGGCGGCGCTACCTTGGTGGTTCAGAAGCTCGGGCAGCGATCGGGCAGGCTGCCGCCGCCCGAGGCCGGTGATCGCGCCGGGCGCCCCGAGCCGCACGCGCAGAGCGGCCAGTCGGCCCGCCGAGACGACGAGCGTGCGATTCCCGCGCCGGAGAGCGCGGGCCGGACGCAGCGCTCGCCGAGCATGCATTAGTCGTGGCACGTGGACCTGCGGTACGCCCCGGTGGGTCGGCGGCAGGCGTTGTCGACCGCTGTCGCCGACATGCCCCGTGGCTGTTCGCCGCGGGCGGTCGGCAACGGAGTGATCAGTCGACGATCTCGACGACCCCGAGGCGCCACAGCACTGCGTACAGCTCACGCAACGGCACGGCCAGAACCTGCGTCAGCGCGCCCGTCAGCTGATCGGAGCCGCCGCCTGCACCATTTGTCATCACACTGGACACCGTGCGGATGCCAGGCATCGACCTATCCAACACACTCTTACCGGAAGGTAAAAAATGGCCGAAAAATCGCATACCGGCCACCGGAATGCCGTAGATCGCGTGCTGGCCGCGCAGGGTTTCGCGGTGGAACTGCCGGTAGTGGGCCGGGTCCGCATCCCTCGACCCGAACAGTTGGCGTACTACGGTGCGCTCGGCGCGCTGGCTGCGGCGGAGATCATCGAATGGCCCGTTGCGGTGGTCCTCGCGGCCGGTCACTGGCTGGCGCAGGACCAGCACAATCGCGTCGCTCACCAAATCGGCGAAGCCCTCGAAGAGGCCTAGATCCAGCGCTCGGGCCTGGGGCTGTCCGGTCGAGCGTGGCGTACGGCACTAACGTGGCCCGGCGGCTTCGGCTATGAGTGTGTTGGCCCTCGACCCCGGATTCTCCTTGAAGGCCGAGAGCGCAGGAAGAGGGCGCCAATCGGCGTCGAAGAGGGCGTGGGCGCGAAAGTAGTCGACGGACCGCTCGACGCTGTCGTCGATGAAACATGCTCCCCACCAGAACAGTCCGCATCCTGTCGACAGGTTTCCAATGGTTCGCAGAGCGGATCTGAGGTATTCGTGCTGGCCGCGCGCGTCGAAGGAGAACTCCCGCTCGATGTCGGTGTAGGTACGGTCGTTCCCCGCGATCGGTCTGAAGGGATACGCAGTCTCGCCGATCAACACGCTCTTGTGCGGTCGCGATGCGCAGAGGGATTCGATTCGGCGCAGCCGCGAAATCGTAGCGTCGTGATGTGCCAGTGGATAGAACGACAGCGACACGGCGTCGTAGTCGACGTCGAAATGGTCCGCGTACCGCAACCACCACTCGGCGCCCTCGACGTCGGCGCCGCGGTCGAGATGAACAGAGATGAGGGTGGAATCGGCGGTTTCCCGCACGCCCATCGTCGCCGCGCGCAAGAGTTCGGACAGAATCACCCATTGATCGGCTGAATTCCAGTCGCTCTCGACGCCGTCTTCCGGGTGTAGCCGCGCGCCGCTGCGTGGATCCTGGCCCGGCTCCGCCCACAACATCCCGTTGGTGATTTCGTTGCCGACTTGCACCATGGCCGGCTGGATGTCATGACGGCGGAACTCGGTGAGGGTGTGTGCGGTGTAGCGGCGAACTTCCTCGATCAGCGTCCGGATCGGCAGCGATGCCCACGCCCGTGGCTTGCACTGTTTACCCGGATCCGCCCAGGTGTCGGAATAGTGCAGAGTGAGACATATCGCGAGTCCGGCGGATCGAGCGGCCTGAGCCAAGCCGATGGCGTGCTCGAGGTTCATCGGCGAGTTGTCGTCGACCCATACGCTCAGGCGAACGCTGTTCACTCCGTGGTCGGCGAGTGTCGTCGCGACCTCGTACGCGCGCCCACCCGGGCAATGCGACAAGTCGACTCCGTGAAAGAAGTCGGTGACGTGCCGGGATGGTCGTCGTGCGGCGAAATCGCCAGTGTGCCGGGCCGACTCGGCTCGAATGTTCGTGTAGCCGCCCGATCCGTATCCTCCGTCGGCGAAGTCCAGCCCGAGAAGCAGCCGACAGTAGAATCTGGCTCTGGGATGGCGGCTGTTCCCGATACTGGATTCCGCTCCGGTATGGCGTACGACATCGGGAACGAGGCGGTAGGCGTCGAGCCGCACATGCGCCGCGGCCGGATTGATGGGCAGTTTCCAGAAGTAAGGGAACGCATCGTGTCGCTGTACGGACTCCGCATGGGCGTACATCTGGAAGTCGAGCGGATCCTTGAGTGGAGTCATGATCTGCAGGAGTTTGACCGCACCCGCGAGTCCGACGAGATACCCCTCGGTACCGGCCCCGCCGATCAGGTCAGCGTAGGAGAACCTGCCGCTGGTCGAACGAATCCGGCCCGGTGTGGCCCTGCTGCTCAGAAAGACGAGATCACAGTCCGGAGGGAGTCCCCACTCGTCGACGTCGTGGGGTAGCGGAGAGATCAGCTCGGCGTCGTCCTCGAGCACGATCGCCCACGGAATCCCGTGGTCGACGATATGGCGCCAGAGCCTGATATGACTGATCCCGCAGGCAGCCTCCAGCGACGCCCAGCGGCCGAAGTCCTGGACAACTTCGCCCTGCTCCGGACGATCGAAATCCAGCGTCCGCCCGTCGGTGGCAGGCCACCGCTCGAAGAGCATCCCGTGGCGCGCCAGATTCTCGGAGATCACGGTCAGTCGCTCGGTGTCACGATCGAGATTGACGACAAATGTTCGCATACATTCCCCCGGCAAACTTGCGCGCGCTTCCGGTGCAGCGTGCTTCCTGGTCCGCTTCCCGGGCGAACCATCCTTCGATGCGGCCGACGCCGTGTCGATCCAAAGGGGCGGTCCGCCGGATACTTACGGAGACCAACGATAATTTCGGTGCTCCAAGGCGGATATACGAAGAACTTCGTATATCGTTCTCAGCTCGAGCCGATCTCCGGGAACCGGTGCTGCACAATGCTGGAATGGACGCTGTGCCAGGGGGAGACGCCAAACGCATCCACGATCTCGCATTGCAGATCATCACCGAGAAGGAGCCGGTGCGGGTCTGGCCGCTGCTGATGGAACGCTTGACCGCCGATCTACCGTGCGACTTGGCGGTTCTCATCGACCTGAACTGGCGGGCAGGAACCGGCCATGCGCTCACCGGATCGCCGGACTGGCTACACGAGGCACCGCTCGACGCACTGATCCACGCGCATATGCGGTCTCACCCCCTGCTTCGGCATTATGCGCTGACGCGAGACAAAACCCCGCTGACGATGGATGAGGTAGCCGACGATCGCTGGTGGAAGGGTGAGGCATACCGGGCAGGAAAGGATGCCATCGGCATCGACCGCCAGCTGGCGTTGCCGTTGAGTTCCGAACCCGGCCGGATCCGCGGCGTCATCATGAGCCGCAGCGGTGGCGGGTTCAGCGACCGGGATCTCGAATACGCCGTGCTCGCCAGGTCGCTGCTCGACACGGTCGAAGCGCACGAGGCGGCAGCCTTCGCGCACCACACGATGCGCGCGGATCCCGCGGAGTACAAGATCACTCTCCGGGAGTCGGCGGTGCTCGCGCTCCTGTGCGACGGCCTTACCGCGCATGCCATCGGCACCCGACTCGGGATCAAGGCGGCGACGGTGACGAAACATACCGAGAACCTCTACCGCAAGCTCGGTGTGCACGATCGCATCGCAGCGCTGCGAAAGGCCCAAGCCCTCAACCTTATTCCCCCTACGCCCGGACAGCAGCGATAGCGGTAGGACACCCTTCGAAGGCCGTCGCGGCCATACGGGTCACTTTCTCTCGCGGTGCTCGGACGGCTGTGGGAAGCCTCCCGCGGGACCGGGGGCTGAATTGCCCGGTAGGCTGAAACAGATTTCAGTGTGTGTGGAAACTTGGTCGCACGCAGTCGGGAAGTGCGGAACCGGCAGAGGAGACGGTGGAACATGGTGGCACGAGCGGGGCGGGGGCCTCGGGGCGAACGTGGCGCGCAGGCGGACCGCATCCTCGCAACGGCGCGTAAGTCCTTCGCCGAGCGAGGTTACAGCGGAACCTCGTTGCGAGCCGTGGCGAAGGCAGCCGAAGTGGACCCCACCCTGGTGAACTACTACTTCTCCAACAAGATGGGACTGCTGAAGGCGGCGCTGGAGCCGCCGGAATCCTTTGGTGCGGCAATCGGGGAGGCCGCTCGAGTGCCACTGGAGGAGCGCGGACGAGCCTTTGTCGAGGCGGCGCTGCGCATGTGGGACGATCCGGCGACCTCGGAGATTCTGCGGTCGATCATCCTCGCCGCGAGTCACGAGCCCTTCGCCATGGAGCGCCTCCGCGCCGTCTTCTCCGATCTTGTCTTGCAGGTGGTGTCGGCGAGCCTTCCCGACGACGAGGCCGGCCTGCGGGCGGACTTGGTGGCCACTCAGATCGTGGGACTGGCCATGACGCGTTACGTCTGGGCCCTCGACAGCATCGCCGATCTGCACACGGAGCAGGTCGTCCGCCTGATCGGGCCGACCGTGCAGCACTACCTCACCGGTCCCCTGGGCGTGGATGTTTCGGAAACCGTCTGAGCGGCGGATGACCCCGCAGGGATGAGTCGGTCGGCGCCGCGGTCGAGTACGCCGGCGGCCGCACCATGCTCATCACCGTTCGCCCCGCCGAGCGCGGCGCGCGGGCCGCCGACGACAGATATTTCAGCATGTATGGAAATTGCTCTTGCCTGTAGCGGGGCGCCGGGCGTACCGTGAGCCCGTTAATTTCTGTATATGTGGAAATGAGGATGCCGTGGCTCGGGTAAGAGCAGCCGGTGCGGAGCCCGGTCAGCGTCAGTTGAACGGACCGCAGACCACAGGTCGCGAGTATCGCGACCTGTCCCCCGCTCTCCACGGGACGACCCGCGAGAACAATGTGCCTGTCCTGGTCCGTGACGGCACCAGGCTGCTGGCCGACATTCACCGCCCCGACGCCGACGGGAGATTTCCCGCGCTCATCGCGGCGGCACCCTATCCCCGCCAACTCCAGGACCTCGGCGCCCCTGCGGCGGTCATCGAGGCAGGCACCACCGACTTCTGGGTTCCACGCGGCTACGCCCATGTCATCGCCAACCTTCGTGGCACTGTGGGCTCGGACGGCACCTACACCTTTTTCGACGAGCAGGAGCGCCAGGACCTGTTCGACCTGGTCGAGTGGGTCGCGGGGCAGCCGTGGTGCGACGGCAACGTGGGCATGATCGGCATCAGCTACTACGCCATGACCCAGATGGCGGCGGCCACCCAGCGCCCACCTCATCTCGAGGCCCTGTTCCCGTTCAATGTCACCGTTCAGGCCTGGGAAGCCTCTTACCACAACGGCCTGTTGAGCCAGGCTTTCATCACCCCGTGGTTCCGTGCGCTAGGCGTCCTGTCCGCCCACGGCGACTCTCTCTACCGCAAGGGCCTGTCCCGCCTCCTGCGCAGAATTCTCGCGATTCCCGCCGTCCACCGCCGGTTCAGGCACACCGACGGCGTCCAGGCGACTCTCGGCCTGCGGCTGGTCAGCCGCTTCCGCCACGATGCCCACCCATGGGAGGCCCTGTTGAACGCGGTGACCGCCGAACACCCCACCCGGGATGCGTGGTGGGACGACCGCGACCTGACCGAACTGTTGTCCCGCGTCGACATCCCCGTCTACCTCGGCGGCGAGTGGTCCAACGTCCCCCTGCATCTACCCGGCCTCTTCCAAGCCTGGAAGGCCCTCGCCCACAACCCGCACGTGCGCATGACCATGCTCGGGGAGCACAGCTTGCCCTGGCCATGGGAGAGCATGCACATCGAGGCCCTCGCCTGGTTCGACCACTGGCTCAAGGGGCGGGACACCGGCATTCTCGAAGGCCCCGCCATCCGCTACTGGCTGCCCGGGGCCGAACGGTGGCTCACCGCCGACTCCTGGCCCCCGCCTGCGACGCACATGGCCTTGTCGCTCAACTCCGACGGCTCCCTCACCGGCGACGAGCAACCGGGCGAGCGCAGCTACGCCACGGACGGCGCGAACGCCATGCCCGCAGAACTGAGTTGGACCAGCGATCCCCTTCTCGGCGACCTCGACATGGTCGGTCACCCCGAGCTACGGCTCACCGCCACCAGCAGTGCGGCCGACACGGGATGGATCCTGCTCCTGCAAGACGTCGGACCGGACGGCAAAGCCATCGACGTCACCCAAGGCTGGCTGCGAGCCGGCATGCGCTATGTCGACGAGGACGCGAGCGCGACGGGCAGGCCCGTCCTCCCGATGAGGACGTGGGAGCCCGTCCCTGCGGGGGAGCCGGTCGACTACCGCATCCCGCTGGTGGCCAACGCCCGCCGATTCCGCCGCGGGCACCGCATCCGGCTCATCCTCACAAGCGACGACAGCCGCGAGGACTTCCGCCCCATGCTGCTGTTCAGTCACGCCCCCGTCGGCAGCCCGAGCGTCAATACGGTGCACTCCAGATCACGTCTGCTCCTGCCGATCCTGGAAGGAGAGTGAACAGGGACGGCCCGACAATTCGCCCCGCGCTCCCCTCGTCTACGACCGGACTCGGCAAGAGCACACCTGTACCGGGTGGCATCTCGAGCCACCCATATCACCTGCGGCTGGCGGCCCCGGACCTGAGGGCAGGCCCGCGCCGAACCGCTGGACGGAGCCGTCGACATCGGCGAGATCCAGATCGTCGGCGTCAGCCCCACCCCCGAACCGCGGGGCTGCATTCGAGCCTCATATGAGGCAGACAGCACTCAGCTATGCCCACCGCCCTGACATCCAGGGACCAATTCTCGACATCGAAAACAGGAGATCGCCATGACCGCAACAACCATCCTCGCAGCTTTGCTCGCGATCGTTCTGCTAGGGGCCGGTACAACCATGACCCTGGCCGTCAGCTTCCAACGCGACACCGCGGCGCACCTCGGATTCAGCGTCAACGCCTTCCGCGGTATCGGGGCCTTGGAGTTGCTCGGTGCGATCGGAGTACTTCTGGGGCTGACGATCCCCGCCGTCGGCGCCCTCGCCGCAGTGGGCATCGTGGCGCTGATGGTCGGCGCCGCTATCGGCCACCTCCGCGTTCGCGACCGGTTCGCGCAGCTGATCCCAGCGATAGCGATCGCTGCCGTCGCGGTCGCGTATCTGATTTTGGTTGGGCAACAGGCAGTTTCGTGAGGCGCGTACCCGACGCTGGACTACGAGCGGACCGTCGCGGCCGTTCGACGTGACGCAGCGCCCGCACTCCACCGCCATTGCGCACGGGCTCCGGAGTAGCGAGCCTGTCGAGCGGCCCGGCTTGACATCCGCCGCAAAAGTGTGTGCACTTTAGCGAGTTCTTGATTCCTAAGGGGTTTTCATGTCGTCGCGCCAGTGGTGTCTAGTCCAGTTCGTCGGGAGCAACCGAGCGCAGCCGAGTGTCGGCGTGCTCGCCGACGGCGAAGTCGGCCGGGCGCCGGAGCCGCTATCGGGTCTCACTTTGTTGGAAGTTGTCGATCGGTGGGCCGAGTTCACGCCCCTGCTCCGGAACTTCCAGCCCTCGGCGCTCGAGGTCATACCGGATGTCGAACTCGTCGCACCTCTCACCTACCCCCGCAAGGTCATCTGTGCCGGGGCGAACTACTACGGACACGCGGAGGAGATGGGCACGCAGCGTCCGGATCCGGACGGTGAGCCCTTCTTCTTCCTCAAGCCACCCACCACGACGGTCCTGGGCGCGCACGACGACGTGCGTCTGCCGGAACGCGCCGACGTGGACTGGGAGGTCGAGTTGGCCGTCGTCATCGGCGCGGGCGGTCACGATATCGATGAGCGCGCGGCCCTCGATCACGTGGCGGGCTACACGGTCGCCAACGACCTGTCCGCTCGGGGACTTTTCCCGAGGAAAGACGCGGTCCTCGCACCATTCGGCTGGGACTGGTTTCAGCACAAGGCATTCGACGGGTCGTGCCCATTGGGGCCCGGACTCGTGCCCAGCTGGCAAATCGGCGATCCGCACGACCTCACGCTTCGGCTGACGGTCAACGGGGAGATCAAGCAGGAAGCGTCCACCGCCGACATGGTGATCACGGTGCCGCGGTTGATCGCCGCCGCGAGCCGCGTGCTGACCCTCGAGCCGGGTGACGTCATCCTGACCGGTACGCCGGCCGGTGTCGGCCTGCCGCGCAAGACTTTCCTCAACGCCGGCGACCTGGTCGTCAGCGAGATCGACGGCCTCGGTCGACTCGAGAACAGAATGGTCGCGGCATGACCGGGAGCGTCCATCGTCGATGAGGGCAGGGACCATGCCATCCCACGAGTCGATCTCTTCGGCCGAGAACGTGCTCACGCTCCTCGTCGCTCTGCGCGAGAACGGTAGGTTGCGCGGCTGTTGTCCACCCTCAAGCGGCACCGGTTCGCCGAACAGGACCGCAAACGCGCCTACCTGCCGGGACCACGGCTGACGCAATTCCGGTGGGGCGCCGAGCCACCACACGACCTCGGCGTCCTCGGCCATCCCTATCTGGCCGACCTTTCGCGGCGGTCGGGCTGTACGACTTTCCTGGTGACTCTGGAGGGCAACGGCTGCCGGTTCATCGACGGCGTCGAGAGCAGCCGTGCCCACCGCGTCCGGAGTCGTGTCGGGCACTTGCTGCCCGCACACACCACATCGGGCGGCAAGGTGCTCCTGGCCCAGCTTCCCGACAGCGAACTGGTCGCGCTCTACCCCGACCGCCACGTCCGAATGCGTGATGGTTCGACGCGTGAGCTCGTCGCGCTCCGTCGTGAACTCGGTGTCGTCCGCAGGCAGGGTTATGCCCTCTGCCTGGAGACGAACGAGCAGTGCGTGAACGCCGTCGGCGTCCCGGTCACCACCCGGCCCGGCATGGTCATCGCCGCGGTCGTGTTGGCGTGCCCTTCGGCGGGCTCCAGCCGCAGGCACCTCGTCGACCTCGTACCCGACGTCCGGGCGACCGCGTCCGCGATCGCCGAGAACTTCGCCTGAGAGTCGGGGCTCGCCTCGCGCTGGTCACTCCAGCGTTGACGCACTCCCCCGGCCGCAGTCCTATCGGCTGACCGACCGCGGCCAGGCCTTGCGCCCCGCCATGAACCCGGCGGTCCGGACCGGCCCATAGTCGGTCGCGGCGGTGCGGTCGGCACCGGTCGGCGGCGCCTCCGGTGACGACCGCGACACGTCCTGGTCACGTCGGCTTGGTCACGCGAAAACCGGGGCCACGTCGAAGAAGACACGATAGCTATCGATCAGGCCGCTGTCACCGACAGTCCAGATCGACACCACCGGGATGGAGACCTCTCGGCCATCTTTACGCGCATAGGTGACAACCAGCTCGACGATGGTGTCGTTGCCCACGACCCACTCGTGGACGATCTCGTGGTGCATCCCACTGAGCATGCCGAAGAAGCCGACAGTACCCGCCTCGACCGCCTCGCGGCCCTCGAGAACGGGGCCGTTGCCGAAGGTGGTCTTGCCATCATGGGCGAAAAGCCCCGCAAAGGCCTTCGAGTCGAGAGTGTCGACCGCGTGGAACACGGCGGCGGTCAAAGCGCTGGCCATAATTGGATCCTTTCGAGATGAACTGCATACACATTGACCCGATCCAGTCACGTCCGGCCATCTCCCTGAGCACAAATTCCGCTTTGCGGAATGAACTCCCCGAAGCGTCGATTTTCGCCCCGCGCTTGGCGCTCAGGCTAAAAAGTGCATACAGTTATCCGGTGAGCTTTTCCACCACCCAACCCATCGAAGTCCAGGTTTCCGACGCGGCGCGCGCCATGGCCACCATGGGGCTGGTCGACGCGTTCGGGCATGTATCCGCCAGGGAGTTCGGCCACATGGTGATCACACCTGCCGCGGATCTCGAGACCGTCGAGGCGTCGAACTGCATCCGTGTCCCGTTGAACGCGACGTCTTTGCCACCCGGATGCCCGGCCGAGGCGTGGGCCCATTTGGCCCTCTACCACCGTTTCCCGGCGACCGGAGCGATCGCGCGGGCCCAGCCGGCGGCATCGCTGGCTGTCGGCATGCTCGCCGACCGCATCGCCCCGACCCACGGCCAGGCGTGCTGGCTGGGCGATTCCGTGCCGGTGTACCCCTCCGCGCTACTGGTCCGCGAAGCCGACCGCGGCCTGCGACTCGCCGAGGCGATCGGCGCGTCGGACGCGCTCATTCTGCGCGGCAACGGCGCGATCACGATGGCAGCCGACCCCGCCACCGCAGTCGCCACCATGTCGGTGCTTGCCGCCGCGTGCACCGTCTGGCTCGAGACGAGGGACGCACCAGTCGCCGCCATGTCGGCGGAAGAGGTTCGCTCATGGCAAGCCGTCAAACACGAGCTACTGCCCAGACTGGGGGCACACCTGCTGCGCAAAGCGGCGACGACGCGCGCCGCCCGATGATCCCACGCGCGTATGCCACCCAAGGCTCGACGCCGCTGAACTCCGTCGCCATGCCGACCGGACTGGATCAGGTTGCGGTGGAAGCGAATTCGGGCGTGTGCGTACCCCGACCAGGCGCACGGCCCCGCGCCGGAACGCGGGGCTCGTCGCCCACGGTCCGGACGTCAGCTTATGGGCAGCGTGACGGACGCTTCTCCACCGGCGACCCGACGGATGGCCGCGAGCGTTGCGCCGACCGCCGCTATGTACTGCGTCGTCATTTCCTCGGCGTACGCCGCCTCCTCGGGAGAACCACTGTGTAAGCCTTCGAGCACCAGCGCGAAGCTGAACCGGAGGAACAGCTCCCCCTCGTCTTCCTCGATGTCGTTGACGATCGTGCCGAGGACCGGCCCCGAGATGCGCGTGAAAATCACCCGCTGCTGCGGCTGGAGGCTGACTCGCTCGGAATAGCGGTCGCCGAACAGCTCGATCTCGCGCTCGAACGTCACGTCATCGAGGCGAGCGGTGACGAGGCAGTGGGACATGGCCGGCACGAAGGGCAGCGCGTTGTCGGCCTTCATGACCAGGCCCTGCCACACGGCGGTCCGATCGAGCGTCGGCTCGCCGGTCTCGTTGACCGGGAGACGGTGAGTGACGTAGATCATTTGGTGACGTCCTGTGCGAGTGCGTTCTGGGCGGAGATCTGGTCGTGCACGCTGGCTATATCGAGTTCTCCCCAACCGTCGGCCAAGGCCTGGTCGAAGACCGCTTTGGCCGCCTCGAACACCGGCCGATGCTCGCCGACCTCGTGCAGGTGCGCCTCGATCTGGTCGAGGATCTCGTGCAGCGTCGCGATGGGCCCGGGAGCGGGCAGCCATGAGCGTTGCGCCATCACGGGACCTCGCTGCTCGAGCAGCGCCGAGCCCGCGATGGACGTCTCCAGGGCGCACTGGACCATCTCGAGGTCCAAGTTGTCGCGGCGGGCCAGCGCGATCGCTTCCGCGGCCGCGACCGTATGGGTCGCCACCAGCATGGAGGAGATGTACTTCAGGTGGGTGCCGGTCCCGAAGTCGCCGGTTCTGACCCAGGGCCCCGAGATGGCGTCCAAGACGTCGGCGACTCGATCGATCGCCTCCGCCGCTCCGGAGGCGAAGATCCTGGCCAGCCGCGGGCCGACCATTCCGGGGCTGCCGCTGATCGGACAGTCGAGCATGGTGGCCCCGACATGCTGGAGCTGACGCATCAATGCGAGCTTGCGCGTCACCGGAATCGTGCTCATCTCGAGGTGGATCGCTCCGGGGCGCATCGTCGACAGCGTGCCCTCGGGTCCGCTGACCACGCGCTCGACGTCATCCGCGGTCGGCAGGATCGACACGATGACCTCGCACGAGGTGGCCAGTTCCGCCGGCGACGACGCGACGGTGCCGCCCGCGGCCTCGAGCTCGGGACACTCGATGCTGCGCCGGTACCCCACGACGTCGAACCCCCGGGCCAGCAAGTTCTCAGCGATCGGCAGGCCCATCTTGCCCAGTCCGATGACTCCGATAATTCTCACACTGGTCACGTCCTCACGGGTTTCGCGCGGGGGAGGGGACGCCTTCGTCGACGCCACGACTCCGAAATACTGTATGCAGTTTACGCGGCCGACATCCGAAAGAGAAGGAATATGTATACACATCGCTTACGCTAGGGGTATGAGTCGCAAAGTGCTCGTCCCGCACATCACCAGGGTGGAACTACCCGAGGCACGCCAAGCTATCCCGTATGTACACGCCTACCTGCGCGAAAGGATTCTCGACGGCACGCTGCGGCCTGGGACGAAGCTCTCTCAGGTGTCGCTGGCCGAGCAGCTCGGTGTCAGTCGCACGCCGTTGCGCGAGGTGCTGCGGATGCTGCAGGAGGAGGGCCTGGTCCAGATCGAACCGAACCAGCGCACCCGCGTCTCCATGCTCGACCCGCGTGAACTCGACGAGATCTATGCCAGCCGAGTCGTGCTCGAGTCGCTGGCCGTCGCCATGACAGTGGACAGCTTCGACGACGCCGCCCGGGATCACGCGACCGAGCAACTGGCGGCCATGCGGGTGGCCGCGGAGGAAGGTGAGACCGAGCGCTGGTTCGTCATCCACTCGGCGTTCCACCGCACGATCACCTGCGGCGCCGGTGACACCATGCAGAAGCAGTTGCGTCAACTGGCCGACCGGTGTGTCCGGTACATCCGGATCTACCAGGGTGGCGAGCCCAACAGCTGGCACAAGGCCGGCGATCATGAACACGCGCAGATTCTGTCCGCGCTGGTGGAGGGCGCCAAGGCCACGGCCCAAGCCCGCATGGCGAGTCACTTGGCCCACACCGCTTTCAAAGTATTGAGCGACACCTCGCCCGACTACCAGCCGACCGCTGTGCCATTGGCCCTGGAGATGGTCGGCGTTCCGGACTGACGGGTGAGCAACCGCCGTGCGGCCGATGGTCTTCGATGAGGTCGAGGCCCGGCTCGCGCCGTGGCACCGGCAGCCCGCGCGGCGGATGCGTAGTCACCCCGCGTCACCACTGCCGATGCTGAAGTGGTGACGCGGGGCAGCAGGGTCAGGACAGGGTGGTGACCTCCAGGTCGCCGTCGGCGTACTGGGCGCGTAGCCGCTTCTTGTCGAACTTGCCCACACTGGTCTTGGGGACCTCGGCGATGAACGTCCACCGTTCGGGCAGCTGCCATTTGGCGAACTTGTCGGCCAAGAACTCCCGCAGTTCTTCGGGTTCGGCTTCGGCGCCCTCGGCCAGCACGATCGCCACCAACGGACGCTCGTCCCACTTCTGGTCCGGCACACCGATCACCGCGGCCTCGGCGACCGCCGGA
>NZ_JBEXME010000017.1:0-155172 GCF_040610355.1 Nocardia sp. NPDC004168
GGCTACCGGGTGACCGTATGCGACGCGCGGCCGATCTTCGCCACCTCGGCCCGGTTCCCGACGCGAGCCACAAGGGGGCCGCGAACACCCAGCGCCGCAGGCGCTGGAAATCTAATACCGCACGCGCGAGTTCGCGTACAGGCAGATCGCGGCGGCCGTCGCCAGATTCAGGCTCTCGGCGCGGCCGCGAATGGGAATGCGGACGCGGTGGTCGGCGCGGCGCGCGACGGCCGGGTCGAGGCCGTGCGCCTCGTTGCCGAACAGCCAGGCCACCGGTTCGGTGAACAATTCGTCGGCGTCGTCGAGGTCGACCTCGCCGTTCGCCGCCGTAGCGAGGATCGTGATGCCCGCCGCGGCGATCGCATCCAGCGTCTCGGCGACATCGCGGTGCCGGGCGATCGGCACATGGAAGATGCTGCCCGCGCTGGCTCGCACGCATTTGCCGTTGTGCGGGTCGACCGTGTCGCCCACCAGCACCACGCCGTCGGCGCCGACCGCATCGGCGACTCGGATGACCGTGCCGGCGTTTCCCGGCTCGGCCATCTCGACCGGGACGGCGAGCATCCGGGGTCCGGCGTCGAGGATCGTGGCCAAGGGCACGTCGAGCAGATCGCAGACCGCTACCAAGCCCGGCGCCGTGACCGTTTCCGCGAGATGCTCCGCCGCGCGGTCGCTGACCAGCGTGGTGCGGACGCCCGCCGCGGACGCCCCCGCGATCAGCGCGTGGTCGCGTTCGGCGGCCGCCTGCGAATAGAACAGCTCGTGGACGCGCGCGGTCTCCAGGGCCGCGGCGACGGCATTGGCTCCTTCGGCGAGGAATCGGCCCGCTTTGCGGCGCTGCGCTCCGCGTTGCAGCTTGACAGCGGAAACGACCCGCGGATTGCGCTCACTGAGCGCTTCCACGGGTCGTTCCGAAAGTCGTCCGGGTGTCAACGAACGCGACTCAGGCGGCCGGCGCGTTGACATCCTGCGGCAGGGCGGCCTTGGCGACCGCGACGAGGCCGGCGAACGCCTCGGCGTCCGACACCGCGAGCTCGGCGAGGATCTTGCGGTCCACCTCCACACCGGCGGCCTTCAGGCCCTGGATGAAGCGGTTGTAGGTGATGTCGTTGATCCGCGCGGCGGCGTTGATGCGCGCGATCCACAGCTTGCGGAAGTCACCCTTGCGCGCCCGGCGGTCCCGGTAGGCGTAGGTGAGCGAGTGCAGCTGCTGCTCCTTGGCCTTGCGGTACAGCCGCGAGCGCTGGCCGCGGTAGCCCTTGGAGGCCTCGAGGATGGAACGGCGCTTCTTCTGAGCGTTGACGGCCCTTTTGACGCGTGCCACTGGTCAGTCCTGTTCGATCTGGGGGCGCGGGGCGGCGCCCGGAAATGGGTCGGGGTGGCGACGGAGGTAACTCCGGTCGCGAGTGCGTGCCGGTCTGCGCGCGGGCGCGATCAGAGACCGAGCAGCTTCTTCACGCGACGGACGTCGGCGGAGGCGACGACTTCCACACCGTCCAGACGACGAGTCCGGCGGCTGGGCTTGTGCTCGAACAGGTGGCGACGGTTCGCCTGCTGGCGCAGCAGCTTGCCTTTGCCGGTCACCTTGAATCGCTTCGAGGCGCCGCTGTGCGTCTTCATCTTCGGCATGGATTCCTCTATCTGTCGTCCCGGCGGTCGGGGCGGACCGCCGGTGTTCTGATCGGTGTTACTGCGGGCCGGCCGTCTCGGCCTGCTCCGGGGCGGGCTGACCGGCCGGGGCGGCGCTGGGCGCCGGGCGCGAAGCCGACTCCTGCTGCGCCTTCACCCGGGTCTTCGCGCCCTTGTGGGGGGCGAGGACCATGGTCATGTTGCGACCGTCCTGCTTGGCCGAGGTTTCCACGAAACCGAGATCGGCGACGTCGGACGCCAGCCGCTGCAGCAGCCGGAAACCGAGTTCGGGGCGGGACTGCTCGCGTCCCCGGAACATGATCGTCACCTTGACCTTGGACCCGGCCTCGAGGAAGCGCACGACGTTGCGCTTCTTGGTCTCGTAGTCGTGGTCGTCGATCTTCGGGCGGAGCTTCTGCTCCTTGATCACCGTCTGCTGCTGGTTCTTCCGAGACTCGCGCGCCTTCTGCGCCGTCTCGTACTTGAACTTGCCGTAGTCCATGATCTTGCAGACCGGCGGACGGGCATCCGGTGCCACCTCGACCAGATCGAGGTCGGCTTCGAGGGCGACGCGTAGTGCATCTTCAACACGCACGATCCCAACCTGCTCGCCGCCCGGTCCGATGAGCCGGACCTCGGGAACACGGATGCGATCGTTGATGCGGGTCTCAGTGCTGATGGGGCCTCCTAGGTCAAGCGGTGTCGTCAGACGACCGCGCGCAATAACTGCAACCCCTGTTCAACACGAAGGCCCCGGTGCGGTATTCCGCGCACGGGGCCCGATGTCGACCGATCACCGACCACGAGCGAACTCGGGTCGACTCTCGCGCGGCAGGGTTCTCCATGAGAACCCCGGCACGAGAAACCCACCCTCGCGGGTGAGTGACCGGACCGCTGGACCGTACGATGACTCGTCGGCAACGGTGGGAGTCGGGCTCCACTTATCAGCCCCGGGGCAGCCCGGGGCGGTCGTCAGCGGAAAGTCTAACATTCCGTTCGGCTATCGCCGAATCGGCCGCGAATCATTGCCCGGCCGCGTCCGGCATGCCACGCTTCCCCGGTGCCCACACCACCCCGCGACCTGCTGCGATGGCAGTTCGACCTGACCTGGTCACTCGCCGGGATCCACCTCGCCGACATCACCGAGATCGGCCACCTCCGGATGCTCCGGGCGGCGTCGCTAGCCTGAAGGCATGACTGACGAGCTCGACGCCTCCGTACGCGAACTGGCCGACATCCCCGCGGTCGAGGTGATCAGCCGCGCCGCCGTGATGCTGATGAGTTCGGCGGCCGAGAAGCTCGGGCTGGCGGACGAGGACCCCGAGACCAGCCCGCGCCGCGACCTGGACGAGGCACGCCGCGTGATCACCGCGCTGGCCGGACTCGTGACGGCGTCGGTGGAGTACCTGGGGCCCCACGCCGGACCGATGCGCGAGGGATTGCAGTCGCTGCAACGTGCGTTCCGTGAGTCCTCCGCGCATCCCGATGAGCCGGGCAAAGGCCCGGGCGAGAAGTACACCGGCCCGGTCTACTGACCTCGTTCGGTTCCGAGCCCGATGGGAGTTGACACCGCGCCGCGCCGACCATCGACCGGCCGCAGCGGGTCAGGCACCCGCCCCGATCGATCCTCCGCGTTCCGCCCGGTCGAGAAGAGAATTCCGAAGTAAGGGCGGCATTATGAGCGAAATACCGGTGGGTACAACGATGTTTAGGAAATATCCCAACGGGTAGGGCACAGTGAGCCCATGGCTACTCGGATTCTTCTCGCTCCTGGATTCTGGCTCGGTGCATGGGCGTGGGACGAGGTGGCACCCGATCTGCGGCGGCGTGGCAACGAGGTGGTGGCGCTCACGCTGCCCGGCCTGGACGAAGCCGACCCCGACCGGTTGTCGGCCACCCTGGAATGCCAGGCGCAGGCCGTCATCGACGCGGTGCCCGCGGGCGAGACCGTCGTGCTCGTCGCGCACTCCGGCGGCGCTGCGCCCGCCTACCTGGCCATCGACCGCGCGCCCGAGCTGTTCCGCCGGGCGATCTACGTCGACAGCGCGCCGCTACCGAACGGCTTCGTCATCAACTCGGCGCTGGATGTCGCCGCGCGAGAATGGGTCCTGCCGGAATGGCCGGAGCTGGAGTCCGCGGGCAACAGCTTGGCGGGCCTGGACGAGGCCGTCTTGGCGCGCTTTCGCGAGCGCGCCGTGCCGGAGCCCGCTTCCGTCGCGGCCGCGCCGCTGCGGCTGAGCGATTCCACCGCCCGGTTGACGATCCCGACCACCGTGATCTGCAGCAGCATGACCGCCGACGTGGTCAAGAAGCTGCGCGACAACGGTGACGCCGCCCTCTTCGCCGAGCTGGCGCGCATCGACGCCGAATACGTCGACCTGCCCACCGGGCACTGGCCGATGTGGTCCAAGCCTAAGGAACTCGCCGAACTGATCCACACCATCGCCAACCGCTGAGCCGAAGCGGGCGCGGTCCGAGTCCCCGACCGCGCCCGCTTCGGACGAGAGGTCAGCCGACCGCCGCGGCCTTCTTCGCCGGACGCTTGGTGGCCTTGGCCGCGGTCTTCTTCGCCGGAGCCTTCTTCGCGACGCTCTGCGGCGCGGGTGGCTGGTCCAGCACTTCCTTCAGGAACTGACCGGTGTAGCTGTCCGCGACGCCCGCGACCTCCTCCGGCGTGCCCTCCGCCACCACGGTGCCGCCGCCGGAGCCGCCCTCGGGACCCATGTCGATCACCCAGTCGGAGGTCTTGATGACGTCCAGGTTGTGCTCGATGACGATCACCGTGTTGCCCTTGTCCACCAGGCCGTTGATGACGTTCAGCAGCTTGCGGATGTCCTCAAAGTGCAGGCCCGTGGTCGGCTCGTCGAGGATGTACACCGTGCGGCCGGTGGACCGCTTCTGCAACTCGGCGGCGAGTTTCACTCGCTGGGCCTCACCACCGGAGAGGGTGGGAGCGCTCTGGCCGAGACGTACGTAGCCGAGCCCGACGTCCACCAGGGTCTTGAGGTAGCGGTGGATCGAGGTGACCGGTTCGAAGAACTCAGCGGCTTCCTCGATGGACATGTCCAGCACCTCGGCGATGGTCTTGCCCTTGTAGTGCACCTCGAGGGTTTCCCGGTTGTAGCGGGCGCCGTGGCACACCTCGCAGGGGACGTAGACGTCCGGCAGGAAGTTCATCTCGATCTTCAGCGTGCCGTCGCCGGAGCAGGCCTCGCAGCGACCGCCCTTGACGTTGAAGGAGAACCGGCCCGGCTGGTATCCGCGCACCTTCGCCTCGGTGGTGGCCGCGAACAGCGTGCGGATCTTGTCGAAGACGCCGGTGTAGGTGGCCGGGTTGGACCGTGGCGTCCGGCCGATCGGCGACTGGTCCACCTGCACCAGCTTGTCCAGGTGGTCGAGCCCGTTGACCCGGGTGTGCCTGCCCGGCACCTGCCGGGCGCCGTTGAGCCGGTTCGCCAGCACTGTGGCCAGGATGTCGTTCACCAAGGTCGACTTGCCCGACCCGGAGACGCCCGTCACCGAGGTGAGCACACCGAGCGGGAAGGCGACGTCGATGCCCTTCAGGTTGTGCTCGCTCGCCCCGACCACGGTGAGCTGCCGCTTCTTGGTGACCGGGCGGCGCACCAGCGGCACGTCGATGCGTTCCCGGCCCGACAGATATGCCCCGGTGAGCGAGTTCGGATCGGTGAGCAACTCTTCGTAGGGCCCGCTGTGCACCACCGTGCCGCCGTGCTCGCCGGCGAACGGGCCGATGTCGACCACCCAGTCCGACGCGCGGATGGTGTCCTCGTCGTGCTCGACCACGATCAACGTGTTGCCCAGATTGCGCAGCCGCGTGAGGGTTTCGATGAGCCTGCGGTTGTCCCGCTGGTGCAGGCCGATGGACGGCTCGTCGAGCACGTACAGCACACCGACCAAGCCGGAGCCGATCTGGGTGGCGAGCCGGATCCGCTGCGCCTCGCCGCCGGAGAGGGTGGCCGCCGCGCGGGACAGCGTGAGGTACTCCAGGCCGACATCGAGCAGGAAGCCCAGCCGCGCCTGCACCTCCTTGAGCACCTGCCCCGCGATCGCCGCCTCGCGCTCGCCCAGGGTGAGCGAGTTCAGGAACGCCGAGCACTCGCCGATGGACAGATCGCTGACGTCGGCGATGGACTTCTTGTCGCCGTTCGCGGCGATGGTGACGGCGAGGATCTCCGGGCGCAGCCTGGCGCCGTTGCACACCGGGCACGGGATGTCGCGCATGTACCCGTCGTAGTGCTCTTTCATCTGCTCGGACTCGGTGTTCTCCATGCGCCGCTGCAGGAACGGCATCACGCCCTCGAAGTCCGCGTAGTACGAGCGCTTGCGGCCGTAGCGGTTGGTGTAGGAGACGTGCACCTGGTCGGCGCTGCCCTCCAGCACGGCCTTGCGCGCCTTGGGCGGCAGATCCTGCCACGGGGTGTCCATGGAGAAGCCGATGGAATCGGCGAGGCCCGAGAGCAGCCGGGTGAAGTACTCGGCGGTCTGGCCGCGCGACCACGGCGCGATGGCGCCGTCGTTCAGGCTCAGCGCCGGGTCGGGCACCACCAGTTCCGGGTCGACCTCCTTGCGGATGCCGAGGCCGGTGCAGTCCGGGCAGGCGCCGTAGGGCGAGTTGAACGAGAAAGAGCGGGGCTCCAGGTCCTCGATGTCGAGCGGGTGGCCGTTCGGGCAGGCGAGGCGCTCGGAGAAGCGGCGCTCCCGGTCGTGCGCGTGCTCGTCGCGATCGACGAAGTCGAGCACCACGATGCCGTCGGCCAGGCGCAGCGCGGTCTCGATGGAATCCGTCAGGCGCTGCTTGGAACTCGGCTTCACCGCCAGGCGGTCGACGACGACCTCGACGTCGTGCTTCTCCTGCTTCTTCAGCTTCGGCGGATCGGTGAGCGGATACACCACGCCGTCCACCCGCACGCGGGAGTAGCCCTGGGTGTTGAGCTGATCGAACAGGTCGACGAACTCGCCCTTGCGGGTGCGCACCACCGGCGCTAGCACCTGGAATCGGATGCCCTCCTCCATGGCCAGCACCTGGTCGACGATCTGTTGCGGCGTCTGCTTTGCGATCAGCTCGCCGCAGACGGGGCAGTGCGGCGTGCCTGCTCGCGCGTAGAGCAGCCGCAGATAGTCGTAGACCTCGGTGATGGTGCCCACGGTCGAGCGCGGGTTGCGGTTGGTCGACTTCTGGTCGATGGACACCGCGGGCGAGAGGCCTTCGATGAAGTCGACATCGGGCTTGTCCATCTGACCGAGGAACTGCCGCGCGTACGCCGACAGCGACTCGACGTAGCGCCGCTGCCCCTCCGCGAAGATCGTGTCGAAGGCCAGGCTCGACTTGCCGGAGCCGGACAGACCGGTGAACACGATGAGGCTGTCGCGGGGCAGGTCGAGATCGACACCCTTGAGGTTGTGCTCCCGAGCTCCGCGCACAGTGAGGCGTTCCGCCACGGCCGTCCCTTCTCCTTCGTGTTCGGCGTCCAGACATACCCCCGGCCGCCATGCTAGGCATGGGCACCGACAAGTTTCGCGGACCGGCCGTCACCTGGGCGAATGACGGGACCTCTGTGGCCGGACGTTGCGGATGAGCCGGGAAACGGGCCAGGACGCCTCCGTAGCATCGCCCTCCCGGCACCACTGGTCAACAGCGCGACGTCATTCGGCATTCCCCTGGTCGACACAGTTACGGCAGGCAGCCCGACGCAGGGCGGCCGGCGACGCCCCCAACGGATGCGCGGTGCGCGAGATCGCTCCGCGGTGGTGGGATGGAAAACCTCGAGCACGCGCGGCGAACGAACTGGCCAGCACGGTGCGAGCACCCACAGACACCCACAGAAGCGCGGCGCGGATGTCTCCGGCGAGACCGGTCACCACTCCGCACAACTGCGCCCCGCGCGCACCGGTCCCCGACTAAACTGAGCCCGCTGTGCGCCCCCCACCGGCCTCCCCCACTCATCCATGACGATCCTGACCCAGCATCTCCCGTCAACGGTGCTCGACACCCTGCGCGCCCTGCTGCGAACCGCCACCCGCTCGGTCGCGGCCCGCTACGGCGCGCTCGGCATCCGCGGCCACGACGACCGGCTGGTCGAGTTCATCTTCCACGGCGTCGACGACGCGACGGCCGCCCACATCGGCCGCTCCCCCGAGGGACACGGCGTACTGGGCTTGCTGCCGGCGCACCCGCACCCGATCCGGCTGGACGATCTGTCGGAACATCCGGCCGCTGTGGGCTTTCCGCCCGGCCATCCGCCGATGGGCAGTTTCCTCGGCGTCCCGGTGCGGGTCGGCGAGGAGATCTTCGGCAATCTCTACCTCACCGAAAAGGCCGGGGGACAGTCGTTCACCGAGGACGACGAGGCCATCGTGCTCGCCATGGCCGCCGCGTCGGGTATCGCCATCGAGAACGCGAAGCTGTACGAATCCGCGCGGACCAGGCAGGCGTGGATCGAGGCGACGCGCGACATCGCGACCGAGTTCCTCGCGGGCACGGCGCCGGATCTCGTGCTCGCGCAGGTGGTGGCGCGCGCCCGCGCGCTGACCGGTTCGCAGCAGGCGCTGCTGGCCGTGGTGGCGCCGGGGACGCCGCCCGATGAAGCCACCGAACTCGTTGTGGCGCAATGGTTCGGCCCCGGAGGGGGCCCGGAGCGGGTGCGTATCGCGGATACCGCCACCGGCACGGCGTTCACTCGTCGCGCGCCGGTGCGGTTAGCCGACGCCGAATCGGTCGATCTCGGGGCCGAGGTCGGCGCGGCGGGGCCCGCGCTGGTGCTGCCACTGCAGACCGCGGACCTCGCGCTCGGTGTGCTGATCGTGGTGCGGCCACGCGGGTGTCCCCCGTACCCCGGCGAACTGGTGGACCTGACCGCCGCGTTCACCGATCAGGCGGCGCTGGCCATGCAACTGGCCCAGACCCAGCGCAGAATGCGCGAACTCGACGTGCTCGCCGACCGCGACCGCATCGCACGCGACCTGCACGACCATGTGGTCCAGCGACTGTTCGCGGTCGGGCTCGGGTTGCGGGCCACCGCGGCCCGCACCGAGGATCCCGTGGTGCGGCAACGGCTTTCGGTGGAGATGGACGGTCTGCAGGAGGTCGTGCAGGAGATCCGCACGTCGATCTTCGACCTGCACGGCGGCGACCCACTGCGCCGTCGGCTCGAGGACGC
Source organism: Nocardia sp. NPDC004168 (assembly GCF_040610355.1). NCBI lineage: Bacteria > Bacillati > Actinomycetota > Actinomycetes > Mycobacteriales > Nocardiaceae > Nocardia > Nocardia sp. NPDC004168. The sequence goes on from NZ_JBEXME010000017.1 coordinate 8,808, forward strand.
CATCCGCCAGCAGACCGCCGACGGCGCGTTCCGGACCAGTGTGCGGTTCTCCGGGCCGCTGTCGGTGGTCGGCGACGAGCTCGCCGACCACGCGGAAGCCGTGGTGCGCGAATCGGTCAGCAACGCGGTGCGCCATTCCGGCGGGAACCGGCTCGCCGTCGAGATCACCGTGGGCGACGAACTGACCGTGCTCGTCGAGGACAACGGCGCGGGGATGCCCGCGCAGGTGACACCGAGCGGTCTGGCCAACCTCGCGCAGCGTGCGAGCATGTCCGACGGTCACTGCACGGTGCAGCGGACCGACAGCGGCGGCACCAGGGTGCACTGGTCCGCGCCGCTGGCCTGAGAGTCAGGCGGGCAGCACGATCGCCAGGTCGCCGTCGTGGCGCCGGTACAGCAACCCGCCACGCCCGCTACCCGGATCGGTACAGAACAGGAACGGCAATCCCTTGTGGCACAGGATGTTCGCGGCCTCGGCCGGGTCCAGGCAGGCGGCGGGAGCCGCGTCGGCCAGGATCGGCGGGGTGCCGCGCACCGGCTCCGTCGACCGGATCGGCGGATACGTCGCCCACTGGCGGACGAGTCGCACGCCCGCCTCCGCCCAGTACACCACCGCGTCCGCACCGGTCTCGGCGTCGATGAACAGGTGGGCGTCGTAGTCCATGGCGTCCAGCACCGCGACCGCCTCGGCGGGCGTGCAGACGGACAGGACGCACCGCTTGCGGCGCACGATCGGACGCGGTGCACCCGCGCGGGCCAGCGGAGGGCGGGCCGGATCGGGCCAGGTCCGCGTCTCACCCGCGGCCGAGCGGGCCAGTCGGCGGTCGAGCCGCTCGGCGGCGAAGGTCACCGCGAACCCGCGCGGCCCGGTGACCTGCACCCGGGTGACCACATCCCGGTGGTGGACGTCGACTTGGACCACCGTCGGCGCCTCCGGATCGGGCGGCGCGCCGAGACGCACCCGGGCGGGCCCGTCGAGATGATGCCTGCGCAGAACCCGGGTGATGGCGCGCACCGCCCGCGTCACGTCCATGGCCGAGACCTCTCCACGCGTGTTCACCGCCACTTCCGGCCCCGCGGCCGTCGTCCACTGGTCCGACGCGAATCGCAGCCCCGATGAGACCATCTGCATTGCCCCGCCTTCCGGATCGATTCGTCCCACCCCATGCCAGCACCGCGGGGGATGCCGCGAACAGGGCCGAAAGTCCCCCATCGAGCGAAAAAGACTGGCGCAGGCGGAATTCAGGCTCGGCCCGGGGCGAGTGCCCGCGTCGCGCCTCGCGTGGCGGCCACGATCACGCGGCGCCGAGCACCACGACGGAGTTGTTGCCGCCCATACCGAGGGAGAGCTTCACGGTGATGCCGCCCTCGAACGGTGTGGGGCCGTCCAGCAGCCGTGGATGCGCGGGCGCGACGATCGGGGCCGCGGGCACGATGCCCCGGTCGTAGCCGAGCGCGGCGGCCGCGACCTCGACGGCGGCCGCGGCGCCCTGGCAGTGGCCCGCAAGCGGCTTCACCGCGTAGATGTGCGGGCGGTCGGCGAACACGTCCGCGAGCAGATGGTGCTCGGCCACGTCACACTGCCGGGTCCCGGTGCCGTGCGCGTTGAAATAGCGCACGTCGGCGGCGGTGACGTGCGCGGCGGCGAGCGCGCCGCGAGCGCAGTCGAGGATCTGCTCGTGTGTCGGGTCGACCGAGACCACGTGATAGGCGTCGTTGGACATGGCGCCACCGAGCACCGCCGCATAGGGCCGATCCACCGAACGGGTCAGCACGAACGCCACCGAGGCCTCGCCCATGCTGAACCCGCGACTGCCCTCCTGGAAGGGACGGCAGGCGTCCAGCGGTTCGGCGTCGGCGACCGCGGCGCCGAGCCGCACGAAACTGTCCAGCATGTCCGGGGTTGCGGACAGGTCGGTCGCCACGAAGATCACGTCGTCGGCCATGCCCGCGTCCAGCCAGAGCTTCGCGGTGATGAGCGCGACGTTGGCGGAACTGCACGCGGCGGAGATGTTCATCGCCGGGCCGTGGAAGCCGAATTCCTGCATCAGCATCGAGACCGGCGTGGACGGCAACAGCCGCAGGTAGTCCCTCGACCGGCGGCGGCCGCCGTCGACGAGGTAGAAGTCGCGCCAGTTCACCACGTCGCCGAGCACGATGGCGTGCAACAGGCCGACGGTGCGGCCTGGCCGCCAGCCCCGGTCGCGTGCGTCGGCGACGGCCTCCCGCGCCGCCTCGTGCACAGCCCGCCCGTACCGGCTCGTGCTCACCTCGGGGTCGCCGCCGTCGGGGACGAGCGCGACCCACGCGTCGTCGTCGCGGCCGGGCCCGTAGCCCGGTTGCAGAGCCGCCGCCGACTTGCCGCTGAGCAAGCCGTCCCACAGCTGTTCACGTCCCCATCCGTACCCGGTGATCGCGCCGATCCCGGCGATGGTCATGTTGTCTCGAGGCCCCCGCGGATCGGTGCGGAACCGCGTAGCGGCGTTCGGGTCGGCACCCGGCATGTATCGCTCCTTCACCGGCTCCCAGGGCGGGCCCAACCGTCTGCCCCGCCTCGACGCAGAAACCGGTTTCTGCCATGATCGCCGGATCCGGCCCGAGAACGTGCCAGTACTGTGATCGAAGCAATAGCGTGGAGGATGTGATCTTGTCCACGTCGATACCAGAATAATCCCGTGTTCCAATGGCCATAATGGGGTCGATGATCGGGGGTTCGAGTGGGTGACGACAAGCTGGCCGCGGCGGTCGACGCCGCCGAACAGCTGGCTGCACGCTACCGCTCCCTGGTCGAGCACACCCCGGACGGGATCTGTGTGCACGAGCGTGGCCGGGTCGTCTACGTCAACCCGGCCACCGTCCGGTTGCTCGCCGCGGAGGACGCCGAGGAGATCATCGGCCGCCCGCTGACCGACTTCGTCCACCCCGCCTCCGTCCCCTCGATGCTCGACCGCATCAGCACACTCACCACCGCGGGCGCGGCCTCGATTCCCACCGAGATGACCTTGATGCGGGTGGACGGCGGCACCGTGCCCGTGGAGACGGTGTCCGTGCTGACCGCGTGGCACGATCACCTCGCCTATCAGGTGGTCATCCACGACCTCACCGCCCAGCGCCATGCCGAGGCCGCGCAGCGCAGGGCCGAGCACTACTTCACCACGGTCGTGTCCCAGTTGGAGGAGGGCGTCGTGGTGATCGATCCGGAGGGCCGGATCGAGTCGATGAACCCGGCGGCCAAGCGCATCTTCGGTACCGAGGGGCCCGACGGCATGGTCATCGGGCGCACCATCCAGTCGTTGCCGCTGGTGCTGCTGGACGCGAACGCCCAGCCGCTGCCGCCGAGCCGCCATCCGGTGGCGCGCACGCTGGCCACGGGCGAGACGATCACCGGCTATGTCTTCGGCGTCGACCGGGTGGACGGCCAGCGGCGCTGGCTGTCGGGCAGCAGCCGCCTGCTCAATCCAGGCGATCCGCGCTCGTCGGCGGTGTCCTCCTTCGCCGACATCACCGAATTCCGCGCCAGCAGAAGGCAATTGGAGTATCAGGCCACGCACGACTCGCTGACCGGGCTGGCCAATCGCTCGCTGATCCTGTCCCAGCTGGCCGCCGCGCTGGCCAGCACCGAGGAACTGCTGCCGGTGTCCACCGTGCTGTTCATCGATCTGGACGGGTTCAAGGCGATCAACGACACGCTCGGGCACGCCATCGGCGACACCGTGCTGCAGATCGTCGCCCAGCGCCTGCAGCGCGCACTGCGCGGCGACGACATCGTCGGCAGGCTCGGCGGCGACGAATTCCTGGTCCTGCTGTCCGGCCGCACCCGCCGCGTCGACATCGACGCGCTGGTGAGCAGGCTGCGCTCCACCATGGCCGAGCCGATCATCGCGCGCGGGCACCGGATCGAGGTGAACGCCTCGATCGGCGTCACCGAACTGGGGGTGGGCGACCGGCGCAGCCCGGAGGCGGTGCTGCACGACGCGGACTTGGCGATGTACCGCGCGAAGCCGCCTGGACGGCGGGAAGGCACCGTCACCAAAGGCCGCAGACCCAACAGCACCCACGCGTCCTGACGAGCTCGCCATGATCATCGAACACGCACTTCTGCCGGTTCGCCCCGAACTCGCCGCCGATTTCGAAGCCGCCTTCGCCGCGGCACGGCCGATCATCGCGAGCATGCCCGGCTTCCGGACGCTGTCGCTGTCGCGCGGTGTCGAGTCGCCGGGCAGCTACCTGCTCCGGGTGGAATGGGACCGGCTCGACGATCACGTCGTCGGATTCCGCGGCTCGCCGGAATATCAGCGCTGGAAGGACCTGCTACACCACTTCTACGACCCGTTCCCGGTGGTCGAGCACTTCACGCCGGTGCAGCTCACACCGCCCGCCGACCTCGCCCCCGCCCCGGCGCCGGGGGCCTCACCTGCGGTTACGGCGAGCCCGCCGCAACCCCAGTAGACTCGACAACTCTGTTTTCCGTGCGTGCACCTGCCCGATCCCGGCGGCGTGCTCGCGCCTGTTCGCGGTGACAAGGAGTTCAGTTTGCCCGACCTCACTCAGGACCGTGCCGCAGGCGGCGGCGCGCCCGAGCGGACCCGCGAAACCGATCAGGAGCAGGCCTACCTGTCGGTGCTGTACGAGCGGCTCGACGAGATGCGCGACTACGCGCGCAATCGCCTGCGCACCGTGCTGCTGGAGACCGGCGGCACGCCGCAGGCCCGCAGCGAACGGGAGTCCTTCAGTCAGCTCTACACCGAGGACCTGGCGAAATACGACGCCGCCGAACACGGCCTGTGTTTCGGCCGCATCGACCTCGACGGTGAACAGGAGGAGTACCGCTACATCGGCAGGCTCGGCATTCTCGACGAGAAGGACGACTACGAGAGCCTGCTGCTGGACTGGCGCGCCCCGCTGGCGCGGCCGTTCTACCTGGCCACCACCGCGGCGCCGGACGGGGTGACCCGGCGCAGGCACATCCGCTCGCGCAACCGCAAGGTCACCGCGATCAACGACGAGTACCTCGATCTGACGGCCGCGCGCCGGGCCGGCGTCACGGCCGCGGACGGCGGTGTCGGCAGCGAGAGCGCGCTGCTGTCCGCGCTCAACGCCGCGCGCACCGGCCACATGAACGACATCGTCGAGACGATCCAGCACGAGCAGGACGCGATCATCCGCTCCGAGCACAAGAGCGTGCTCGTGGTGCAGGGCGGGCCCGGCACCGGCAAGACGGCGGTCGCGCTGCACCGGGCGGCGTATCTGCTCTACACCTACCGGCAGCAGCTGGCCAAGAGCGGCGTGCTGATCATCGGGCCGAACGCCACCTTCCTGGACTACATCGGGCAGGTGCTGCCGTCGCTCGGCGAAACCGGCGTGCTGCTGTCCACCATCGGCGATCTGTACCCCGGCGTCCGGGCCGCGCGCGAGGACTCGTTGCGCGCGGGCGAGATCAAGGGGTCGCTGACGATACTCGAGGTGCTCAAGCAGGCCGTGCGCGACCGTCAGGAGGTGCCCGCCGAACCGATCCGGTTGGGCTTCGACGGCTATCCGGTCACGCTGGATCGCAAGATCGCCACGAAGGCCCGTGGCCGCGCCCGTTCCTCGCGCCGCCCGCACAACCTGGCGCGGCCGATCTTCGCCGCCTCGGTGGTCGATGCGCTGACCGATCAGCTCGCCGCGACCATGGGCGCCGACCTCTCCGGTGGGCCCAGTCTGCTCAGCTCGGCCGATCTCACCGAGATCCGCGACGAGATGCGCGCCGACCCGCAGATCCAGGCGGCGATCGCGAAACTGTGGCCGATCCTGTCCCCGCAGGATGTCCTGGCCGACCTGCTCGCCGACCCGAAGCGACTGGACCGGGCCGCCAGCTCGCTGGACCCGGCCGACCGCGCCGAACTGCTCCGGCCGGACGACGGGCGGTTCAGTCCGGCGGACGCACCGCTGCTGGACGAGCTGGCCGAACTGCTCGGCGTGGACGACACCGAGGAACGCGAACGCGCCCGCCGCCGCTGGCGCGCCCAGCTCGCCGAGGCGCAGGACGCCCTCGACATCCTCACCGGCTCCGCGCCCCAGGATCTGGAGGACGACCTCGATCCCGAGATTCTGATGGCCTACGACCTGATCGATGCCGGCCAGCTGGCCGAACGTCAGGACTTCCGCACCCGGCAGACGACCGCGGAGCGCGCTGCGGGCGACCGCACCTGGACCTACGGCCACGTGATCGTGGACGAGGCGCAGGAGCTGTCGGAGATGGCCTGGCGCATGGTGATGCGGCGCATCCCGAACCGGTGGGTGACGGTGGTCGGCGACGTCGCGCAGACCGGCGACCCGGCGGGCACGTCGTCGTGGCAGCGGATGCTGGAGCCCTACGTCGCGGCCCGGTGGAAGCTGACCGAACTCACCGTCAACTACCGCACCCCCGCGGAGATCATGGACGTAGCCGCCGACGTCCTCGCCGCCATCGATCCGACGGCGACCGCGCCGCGCTCGGTCCGCGAGACCGGCGTCGCGCCGCGCGCGTACCGGGTCGAGCCCGGCGACGTGCACGCGGAGGTCGCCCGGCTGGTCGCCACCGAGACGGGGCCGGGGACCACGGCGGTGATCGCGCCGCAGGCGCTGGTGGCACCGCTGGCCGACCTCGCGGGCGAATCGGTGCGCGTGCTGACCGTGCACGAGGTGAAGGGTTTGGAGTTCGACGCGGTCTATCTGGTGGAACCGCGGGACATCCTCGACGAATCGCCGCGTGGCCTCAACGATCTGTACGTCGCGCTGACCCGCGCCACCCAGCGGCTCGGCGTGGTGCACAGCGCGGACCTGCCCGCCGTGCTCGACCGGCTGCGCTGATCACCGACGCACCGGAAGACGAAAGGCTCCGTGCCACAACACTGTTCGCGGTGGGCACGGAGCCTTTCGGCCGAGGCGGGACTCAGCGCACGGTGTGCACGATCAGGACGTCGGAGCGCGATTTGCGCGCCACATCGGAGGGCACCGAGCCGAGCAGCCGTCCGGCCAGGGTGTTCAGGCCCCGGTTACCGACGACCAGCAGATCGGCGTCGACCTCCTTGACCAGCGCCAGCAGCGATTCCACCGGCTCGCCGACGATGGCGCGCTCGACGATGTCGGCCGCACCCGCCGCGATCGCCTTGTCCCTGGCGACGCGCAGGATCTCATTGGTCGGCGCGGAACCGCGTACCTGGTAAGCCTCCTCCTTGAGCACGTCGGCCGCGGCGGCGACATCGCGGTCGTCGGTCGGGTAGTACGCGCAGGCCACGACCAGGGTCGCGCCGGACACACCGGCCAGCGCCCCTGCCTTCTCGACGGCGACATACGACGAGTCCGAGCCATCGGTACCGACGACAATGGTCCGGTAGGCGGTCATTTCTCCTCCAACTATGCGGTGTGTCGGGTGCTGCGCACGGGTTCGCCTCTGGTTCGACGGCGCGCCGGCGCGGCGACTGGGGTCGACCATAGCGGCAATCGGTGCGGAAATTTCAGAAATCGCAAGACATCACACCGGGGCCGTCCGGCCATTCCCGCCGCGTATTCGCCAGGGAATACCGGAAGGGCCGGACCAACCAGGGCAGACGCAATTTCGGAGAACTAAACTTGTGATGTGCCACAACGGCCTTCAACGCCGTTGCGGGCCTGGGATATTCATCACAGAGCCAGGTCCGTCACACGAAGATCGGTCCGCCCCGCACGTTGATCACGTGCCGGGAACGGACCGATCGGGCCCGGACTACCGTGCGGCTACGGCCACTGCCGATAGTTTGCCCAGAATATGCCGAGAATCGCTCCGATGATGTCCATGGCTTCTTCTTCCTGCGGTGAAAAGGACGCGCAATATTAGCGCGCGGAGCGCGGACTAGAGGTCGAAAAGCGGACCGGTGATGGTCAATCCGAGTTCGTCGACGTGCGCGAAGAACGCGAACAGCATCAGGGCGGCGCCCGCCAGGGCGACGTCCTTGTTGAAATGGATCATCTCGCCCTGTCTGGTCTGCGGATCGGACTCCTGCCAGAACCGGTGCATCACGGCCGCCGTCGGCAGCAGCGCGACTACCAACAGCAGCGAACCGAGGTCGGCCCAGATGCCCAACAGCACGCTGAGGCCGCCCAGCAGGAACAGCGCCCCCGAGCCGAACACTGCGGCCTTCGCCATCGGGACGCCCTTACTCCGCGCGTACCCCGCCATCGCCTCGGTCTGAGTGAAATGCCCGAGGGCGGAGGCCAGGAACAGCAGCGCGAACAACACTCGTCCGATCAACACCACGACATCCATGTCCAGCTCCTCGTCGGCTGTCCGGCAACTAAGCCCTCGCCGGGATGACCTTGGCGGTGACCTCGTTCCGGAGACGTAGGGAATTCTTGGCGTATTCCAGGGGTGCCATACCCACTTCCGCGGTGAACTCACGCGAGAAATGGGCCTGGTCGAAATAGCCCAGTTCCGCGGCCAACGCGGCGAGATCCTCGGTACGGCCTTTCGCGAGCAGATCGGCGCCGTCCTGCAATCGATAGCGCCGCAGCACCCATTTCGGCCCCGCGCCGACGTAGCGGCGGAACATGCGCTGCAGCGTGCGGGCGGGCACATCGAACCGCTCGGCGATCTGATCGACCCTGGTGAGCTCCTGGTCGGTGGCCATGGCGTCGATGATGCGCAGCACCGACCGATAGGTCGGGTCCTCGACCGCGGGGTGGTCGGCGAGGTATTCCTCGACGATGTGGCGACGCCGCTCGACAGTCGGCGCGTCCAGCACGCGTTCGGTCAAGTTCGCGGCGTCGGGCAGCACGTCGGCGAGTGGCACGGCGCGATCGCGGAACGAGCCGACATCCAGGCCGGTGAACGCGCCGAATCCGCCCGCACGGAAGCGGATGCCGAACGTCTCCCCGAGCCCGCTGAGTTCGCGGATGAATTTCGTGGTGGTCACGCCGTTGACGAATCCGCCGGTGCGCGTTTCGGATCGCTCGAAGGTGACGTTCACGCTCGGATAGGACAGGACCTCCGCCCGGTACGGCGGCCTGCCCCGCAGATCCCAGCTCACCGCCCAGTACCACTCGATGTAGCGGTCGACCGCGGGACCCGGCGGCAAGCGAACCAGAGAGCGATGCTTCGCCTGCTCGTCCGGATGCAGAATGCCCTTCGTGTCCTCGGGCGCGAAGGGATTGCGGGGCTGCGGCGGCTCGGCGGCGGATGATTCGGCGCTACGCGGCACGGTGTCGCTTTCTTACAAGACCCGGGGGCCCGGACCGGCGAAAGTAGTGGTCATGACGAACACAGTGAATCCCATTGCCGATGGCTACCACTCGATCACCTGTTTCCTCGCGGTCGGCGACGGCAACAAAGCGATCGATTTCTACACCGCCGTCTTCGAGGCCGAGGTCGTCACTCGCAACGACATGCCCGACGGGCAGCCCGCGCACGCCGAACTGAAGATCGGCGACTCGACCCTGCAGATGGGGCTGCCCATCCCGGACAACGGCGTGCTGGCGCCGAACGGCGAGTGGGTGCACACCTCGATCGTGCACTACTGCCCCGATGTCGACGCCGTAGTGCGGCGCGCCGTCGAACACGGCGCCCGCAAGGTCGAGGAGCCGCAGACCTTCGTGACCGGCGACCGGTTCGGCGTGGTGATCGATCCCTTCGGGCACCGCTGGGTGGTGCTCACCAAGGTCGAGGACGTCTCGCGCGAAGAGGCCGAGCGCCGGGTGAACGAATGGATGGCCACCCAGGCCTGACGGCTCGGCTGCCTCCGCGGTCGTTCCGGGAACGGACCGCGGAGGCAGCGCCGCTGCGCCCCGGATCAACTCAACCCGGCGGCGTCCATGCCGCGCAATTCCTTCTTCAGATCCGCGATCTCGTCGCGTAACCGCCCGGCGAGTTCGAACTGCAACTCCCGAGCCGCGTTCATCATCTGTGCGGTGAGTTCCTTCACGAGATCGGCCAGTTCGGCGCGCGGCATCGACTTGACGTCGCGGCCCTCGTACACACCCGCGCTCACCGCCCGCCCCGGCTCGCCTTGCGCGCGTCTGCCCCGGCTGGCGTTGCGTCCGGAGCCGCCGACCTCCACCTCGGTCTCGTCGGCCTCGCGGTACACCTGATCGAGGATGTCGGCGATCTTCTTGCGCAGCGGCTTCGGATCGATGCCCATTTCCTCGTTGTAGGCGATCTGTTTCGCGCGGCGGCGTTCGGTCTCATCGATGGCGAACTGCATCGAGTCGGTGATCTTGTCCGCGTACATGTGCACTTCGCCGGAGACGTTGCGCGCCGCGCGCCCGATCGTCTGGATCAGCGCGGTCGTGCTGCGGAGGAATCCTTCCTTGTCCGCGTCGAGGATCGCCACCAGCGACACCTCGGGCAGGTCGAGGCCCTCGCGCAGCAGGTTGATGCCCACCAGCACGTCGTATTCGCCGAGCCGCAGCTGCCGCAGCAGCTCGACGCGGCGCAAGGTGTCGATCTCGGAGTGCAGATAGCGCACCCGGACCCCCAGCCCGAGCAGGTAGTCGGTGAGGTCCTCGGCCATCTTCTTCGTGAGCGTGGTGACCAGGACCCGTTCGTCACGCTCGGTGCGCTGCCTGATCTCGTGGATCAGATCGTCGATCTGCCCCTTCGTCGGCTTCACCACGACCTGCGGATCGACCAGCCCGGTCGGCCGGATGACCTGTTCGACCACCTCGCCACCGGTCTGCCCGAGTTCGTACGGACCGGGAGTCGCCGACAGATACACCGTCTGCCCGATCCGATCGGCGAATTCCTCCCAGGTCAGCGGCCGGTTGTCCACCGCGGACGGCAACCGGAAGCCGTACTCCACCAGGTTGCGCTTGCGGGACATGTCGCCCTCGTACATACCGCCGATCTGCGGGACGGTGTTGTGCGACTCATCGATGACGAGCAGGAAGTCCTCCGGGAAGTAATCCAGCAGCGTCGCGGGCGCCGAACCGGCCGGGCGGCCGTCGATGTGGCGGGAGTAGTTCTCGATGCCGGAGCAGAAGCCGACCTGCCGGATCATCTCCAGGTCGTATTGAGTGCGCATGCGCAGCCGTTGCGCCTCGAGCAGCTTGCCCTGACGTTCCAGCTCGGCGAGCCGGTCCTCCAGCTCGGCCTCGATGTCGTGCACCGCGCGCTCCATCCGCTCCGGGCCCGCCACGTAGTGGGTGGCGGGGAAGATCCGCAGCATGTCGACCTGACGGACGACGTCGCCGGTGAGCGGGTGCAGGTAGTACAGCGCCTCGATCTCGTCGCCGAAGAACTCGATGCGAACGGCGAGTTCCTCGTAGGACGGGATGATCTCCACGGTGTCGCCGCGCACCCGGAACGAGCCGCGGGTGAACGCCATGTCGTTGCGGGTGTACTGCACGTCGACCAGCAGCCGCAGCAGCGCGTCCCGATCGATCTCGGTGCCGACCTGCAGCTGCACCGACCGGTCGAGATACGACTGGGGCGTGCCGAGGCCGTAGATGCACGACACCGAGGCGACCACCACCACATCGCGCCGGGACAGCAGGCTCGAGGTCGCCGAATGGCGCAGCCGCTCGACGTCGTCGTTGATCGAGCTGTCCTTCTCGATGTAGGTGTCGGTCTGCGCGATGTACGCCTCGGGTTGGTAGTAGTCGTAGTAGGAGACGAAGTACTCGACGGCGTTGTTCGGCAGCATCTCGCGCAGTTCGTTGGCCAGCTGGGCGGCGAGCGTCTTGTTCGGCGCCATCACCAGCGTCGGCCGCTGCAACCGCTCGATCAGCCAGGCCGTGGTGGCCGACTTGCCCGTACCGGTGGCGCCGAGCAGCACCACGTCGCGTTCCCCCGCGGTGATCCTGCGCTCCAGTTCGGCGATCGCGGCAGGCTGGTCGCCCGCGGGCTGGTGCTCGCTGACCACCTCGAACCGGCCGCCGACGCGCTCGATCTCGCCGACCGGGCGGAACTCCGAGTGCGCGAGCGGCTGCTCGGCGGCCCTGTTCTCGAAGCCCTCCGCCGGAATCTCGGTTGCGAATGCCATGCTCACCAGCCTAGGCCCACCCACCGACAGGTTCCCGTGGACAACGGACGGTCACGAGCCGGGTGATGCCCCGCGCTTCGACGCTGTGAAACCGATCACACCGAAAGCGGTCGCCGGCCGGTCGTTCGCCGAAAGTTCCCGAGTTCGCGTGCCACCGATACGCACGGACGCGATCGAGCCGCCTGTCGGCCATCGAGAAGAAGGGGATCAGCGACACCGCGCGGTGGGTACACCGAAAGCGAACGATTTCAACGACTTTCGATGAAGCGGTGCGAGCCCGCTCCTATCATCCTCGGCGGCACGGAGTTCGCCGTGCGGCCTGCGCTCGACCGCATCCTCACAGCCCACGTACCCGCGCTCGGCGCGAACGGTTACATGTCCGAAATGTCCGTTGCGGCAACAGGTTTCGTGTGGAAGAACACCTTATCGCGAACCGCGCGAGCACCCCGACCCAGGTGTAACCTGATCTGGTTGTTCGGACGTGGTGAAGGACAAAAGCCATGAGCGGTCTGATTCCATTGCTCGTCGCCGTGCCGGCTGTGACCGGCATCGCCGGGTACGTCGCCAGAGACATCCGCGCGGTGGTTCCCTCCGTCGCCGGCGCCGTCATGGCCGCCCCACCAGGGCCGATCGCTCCCGTCAGACCGGCGCCGCACCGGCCGCGGGTGGAGTTCTTCAATCTGGCCGAACTCAGCAACACCGACGCCAAGGGCTTCGTCCGCCAGGTCGACCGCTTCCACGTCGAGCCGTGGGGCCTGTACATGGCCCGCCGGGTCGGTGGACCGGATTCGCACTACCTCGAATCCTGGTTGCTGCCGGAACTCTCGTTGCGCGCGACGCTGGCGCGGACCAACCCGGCACACCACCGGGAACCGGTCTACCGCCTCGACGTCGGCGAGTTCAGCCGGGTCGGCCAGAAACGCTGGAAGGCGGTGGACCAGTACTTGTCCATCGCCGTGCGCCGCGGCGGCACCGCCGAACTGCTCGGCGTCGACGAACTGCTCGCCGCGCATGCCGCGGGACTGGTCGAGACGGCGCAGGCGCACCGGGCGTTCGAGCGGGCCACGGCCGTGCTGGACGGGCTGGCCGCGCACGATCACCGCGTGGAGGGCTGGCTCGCCACCCACGGCATCACCCTCACCTGGATGTAGCCCGCGGATTACTGCCTCCGGCTCGACGCGCCGGGAACGGCGGTAGATTCTTGATGCATGACGCAGGCACCCATCGTCGACGTGCACCGGCCCAAAGTCGAGTACTTCAACCTCGCGGACCTGACGAACACGGATCCGAAAGGCTTCGTGCGCCCGGTCGAGAAGTACCACGTCGAGCCGTGGGGCCTGTACATGGCGCGCACCTCGGATCACCCGCAGTTCCACTACATCGAGTCCTGGTTGCTGCCGAAGCTGCACCTGCGCGCGACCATCTTCCACTACCTGCCCGCGCATCGGCGCGACCAGGACTATTACCTCGACATCGGTGAATTCACGCCGGTCGCCCCGAAGAAGTGGAAGTCCGTCGATCACTACCTCGACATCGTCGTGCGCTCCGCACGCGAGACGCAGCTGCTCGACGTCGACGAGCTGATCGCCGCGCACGCCGCGGGCCTGATCAGCCTCGCCGACGCCGAGGCGGCGGTGCAGCACGCCACCGCCGCCATCGACGGCATCGCCGCGAACGGTCACACCTTCGAGGGCTGGCTGGAGACCATGGACATCACCTTGACCTGGCTGTAGTCCCGGACCTGCGCACACCCGACCCGATCGGCGCGGCGGACGGACGGGGCCGGAGCGGCTAAGGCGCCGACGACTCCCGCCAAGCGAGCGCCCGCGGATACGCGGCGTCGAACCAGGGCTCTTTGACGTCGAGGTAGGCGGCGGTGGCCTCCGCTCCCGTCAGCCCTGCCGCCTTGGCTTCACCCTCACGCTTGACGGCGAGATACTCCGCGCGAGCCCCGGCGTCGGCACGCAGCCAATCCCGCAGCAGCAGCGCGTACTGCTGCCCCGGCGAACCCTCGACGCGCACGTGCACGTTGGCCAGCCGGCCGGGGTCGGCGCTCTGGTGGAAGCGCTTGCTCCACAGCGTGGTGTCCACGCCCGCCGGGTCCTGCGGCGTCGGCTTGGGATTGTCCTGGGTACTCTCCGGCCGCGCCGGGAATCCCGCGGCGGCGATGGCATCGCGCAGGCCGTCGGCGGCGGCCAGGTCGGCGACCGTGATCTGCAGATCGATGACGTCCTTGGCGGGCAGGCCCGGCACGGACGTGGAACCGACGTGGTCGATCCGGGAGGCGGCGCTGCCGCAGGCCACCCACAGCCTTGCGATCAGCCGCTGCGCCTGCGCGGGCCAGGCCGGATCGGCGGGCACCAGCCGGATGTCACCGCGTCGCGCGGGCGTCCCGGCGCGCAGGTTGCGCTCGAAGGGCACCAGGCGCTCCGCCCACAGCGCGCGTACCTCCGCCTCGACCTCACCCGGCGCGCCACTGTTGTCCAGCAATACATCGGCAACGGCTCGACGCTGCTCGTCGGTGGCCTGCGCCGAAATACGCGCACGCGCATCGGATTCGGCGACACCACGGAATTCCACCAAACGGCGAATTCGCGTTTCCGCGTCGACGTCGACGATGAGCACGAGATTCATCAACGGCGCCAGGCCGTTTTCCACCAGAAGCGGAATATCCTGCACCACAACGGCGTCCGCGGGTGCGGCCGCGATCAATTCCGCGGTACGTTTTCCGACGAGCGGGTGCACGATCGAATTCAGTCTCGCGCGCGCCGCGTCGTCACCGAAGGCCGCGGCGGCCAGGGCGGGCCGGTCGAGACTGCCGTCCGCGGCGAGGATGCCTGCGCCGAACGCCTCCACCAGCGCGGCGAGTCCCTCGGTGCCCGGCTCGACCACCTCCCTGGCGATGAGGTCGGAATCGATGACCACCGCGCCGAGGTCGGCCAGTGCGCGAGCCACCGTCGACTTCCCCGCTCCCATGCCTCCGGTGAGGCCGATTCGTAACATTCGACCAGTCTCGCATCCGGGCCTGGCAGGGGCCTGTGCTGCCCCGAACGCGTCGGCGACGGTCCGCCTCGTAGGCCCGGCCCGTCGACGGGCGATCCGGCCGATTACCCGATGCGGTCGCGTATTCCACCGCCCGGGAAGCCATTTGGCCGATCCGTGACAGCGCCGAGACCGATTCGCAACAATTCCGGATGTTTACGGTTCGGCCGCGACGACTTTCCGACACGCCGAGGCAATTACTCGGGCAAAATACTCTGCCGATCAGTTTCGTTCCGCTAATCTTCGCCGTGGCGATCCAGGCCGACACCAGCGAAGCAAAGGAACACCATTGGGCACCAGAATCAACCGGGCGGGTCGCCACCGCCTGGGCATGGCGGGGCGAGTGCACTGCATTCAGATCCCCGCTGTCGCGGCGGCGCTCGCCGAGCACCGTCGCTCTTGGTTCACCGCGTTCATCAGTCCCGCGCGGCACAGTTTCGCTGCCATGCGGAACCGTCCGGCCGCACCCGCGGTCCGGTGGGTACCTGCTACCGCAAGCTGAACCCGAGCTCGAAGTGGCCCAGCCTCTCGCCAAGGCTGGGCCACTGTTTTGCGTGCCAACGGTGAGCGCGGTTCCCGGTGCGCGACATCGGCCGGACAGAATGTAAGTACAGATGCAAGATCGGTGGCGGGCCGCGACAGTGAACTCGCTTCCGGCGGAACTCCGCGCCGACCGTCCCCGAATAAGCCGTGCTTCCCCGAGCGCGAACTCCGAGCGGCCCGGATGCCCGGGTGACATCGTAAATAATTACGAAAGTTCTCCTCCGATTCGGTGACGAAGCCGTGCGACGACACGGCATGCACTCGGTTTCGATTCGTGACCGTCACCGGAACGAGAGAAAAACATCTCCGAAACCGCCGCCGTTTCCACGGCTTCTCGCGCAACTCGACCCACCGAACGGTCCCATAAGCGCCGACGACCGAATTCCCGGCATTATCGCCAGCGGGATATCGCCTTTCACCAGCGGCCGACGCCTTTCGGATTCTCGATGTGGTGCGTCTCCTGGCAAACCATCCGCAGCGAGCCGGGCTACCGGGTCTCTCGCGGCGCTCAGCCCGACGTCACGCGGCGCAGCAGCCCGTACAGTTGCCTGCGCTCCGGTTCGTCGAGCACGGCCAGTGCGGGCACGTTGTCGAACACCTCTCGATCGAGAGTTCTCCGGAGGTCCTCTCCCCGCTCGGTGAGAGTCAGCAGGCGCGCGCGGCGATCGGTGGGGTGCACCTCCTTGCGCACCAAGCCCAGCGCCTCCAAGCGGTCCACCATGGTCGCGGTATTCGACAGGTCGGCACCCAACTGACGGGAGAGATCCTTCGGCGTCATGGGCGTAGCCAGTCGCCCCAGCGCCTTCGCCTGCGCCGGGGTCACGCCCAAACGCGCTGTGGCAGCGGCGAAATGCGCACGCACCAGCCCGACCGCGCGCTGCAGCACGTCGACCAACTCCGCCATGCTCGGCACCTCTTGCGGTTCGCTCACCGGCACAGCCTACCCACGGCACACTAATTAGTGGTTGACCACCATTAAATCGGATGTCACCATAGCTCGGTAATAGTGGTACACCACCAATGAAGGAACCATGACTACTTCGACGATCGCACCGCGCCCCGGCCTGAGGTCCGGCTATCTGGCGTTGACGCTGTTGTGCTCGGTGCAGATGATGCTGAATCTCGATGACACCGTGGTCAACGTCGCACTGCCCACCATCCAGCGCTCGCTGCACATGTCCGAAAGCGACCTGACCTGGATCGTCAACGCCTACCTCCTGCTGTTCGGCGGGTTCCTGATCTTCGGCGGACGTTGCGCCGACCTGTTCGGCGGCAAGCGCGTCTTCCTGGTGGGCGTCACCGTGTTCGCGGTCGCGTCACTGACCACCGGCCTCGCGCAGAACGGTTTGATGGTGGTGGCGAGCCGCGCGGGTCAGGGCATCGGCGGCGCTCTCGCCAGTCCGGCCGCGCTGAGCATCGTCGCGGGATTGTTCACCGACCCACGGGCACGAAGTCGCGCCTTGGGCATCTGGGCCGGCCTCGGCGGCTTGGCTGCCACGCTCGGCGTGGTGCTTTCCGGCGTCATCACTCAGTACGCGAGCTGGCGTTGGTGCTTCTTCATCAATGTGCCGGTGGCGCTGATCGCCCTGGTCGCGATTCCACGACTGGTCGAGACGGGAACCCGGAGCGAGGCCGTGCGGCCGCGCATCGACGGGCTCGGCGCAGCCCTGATCACCGCGGCGGTCGCGGCGTTCGACTACGGGCTGATCGACAGCGGCCGAGCATCCTTCGCCGCGACGGCGTTCCGGCTGGGTGCGGGTCTCGCGCTGCTGCTCGCGTTCCTCGTTCGCGAACGGCGCCACGCGTCCCCCCTGATTCCCTTGTCGTTCTTCCGCGATCGGGATCGTGCGGTCGCCAACGCGGCCAACGTCCTGTTCTGCTCGGCGATCCTGTCGATGTTGTTCTTCCTCACCCTCCACCTGCAGCAGGTCATGCACTACAGCCCGGCCCGAACCGGAGCGGCCTGGCTGCCGTTCTGCGCGTTGGTGATCGCGGGCTTCGCGACTTCGGCGGCCCTCACTCCACGTTTGGGCGTCCGCTGGGTTCTGACCACCGCGATGGTCGCCTGCGGTCTCGTCATGCTCGCGCTGTCGCGGCTGTCACCCACGGGAGGCTATCTCGAGCTGTTGCCGGGCATGCTGGCCGCCGGGTTCGGAATGGGCTTGGCGTTCGTGTCGATCACCATCGCGGCGGTCGGTGAAACCCACGAGGACATCACCGGACTGGCCTCCGGACTGGTGACGACGACGCAACAGCTAGGCGGCGCGTTCGGGCTCGGCGTGCTCAGCACCGTCGCGATCAGCCGCAGCACCGCGTTGCTCGAGTCCGGGATCTCCACCGAATCCGCACTCACCCAGGGATTCCGGCTCGCATTCGAAATCAGCTCGGCGATTCTCGCGGTGGCGGCGATCCTCGCGGCACTCGGCATCACAGCGAAAGCCGGCACCGCTCCGGCACCGGCTCGCTGAATTCATGGACCGGCGACGGCGAGACACCTCATCGGATGCCTCGCCGAAGCCGCACCAGCCCGGAACGCGGGATCAGGCAGTCGTACCCGCGTGCATCTGCCGAGGCGGATTCGGCAGCCCGAGTGCGGTGTTGAGGCGGTAAGCCCCACCCAGACCGTGGAAGACCGCCATGCTCAGGCCTCCGATGCCGATGCTCACCGCACCGACCCATGGATGACTCGCCAAGTCGGCCCAGTACACCAGCAGCGCCGTCAGCAGCAGTCCGAGGAATCCGGCCACGGAGTTGCGCACGGGCGCGTTACCCGTGACGTTCGGGAACTCCTCCCCCATCATCCCTTTCACGAAATGCGGAACGGCGTTCACTCCCAGGATCCCGGCACCGAGGGCCAGGGCGACAGTGGACCACATCGCTACCACCTCACTCTCCAATTCGGTCAACAGTTGTAGACCGAAAGCTACCCCTGCGCGGCCTTTGAGTCAACGCACGTAGACTGAATTCATGGATGCCACTCCCACCCGAGCCCAGCAGCGCCGCAACACAGAGGAACGGATCCTGGCGGCGGCGGGCCGGTTGTTCGCGGAGATCGGCTACGACCGGACGACCATCCGGGCCGTCGCGACGGAGGCGGACACCGATCCGAGCCTGGTGATGCGCTATTTCGGATCGAAAGAGAATTTGTTCGCGCGGGTCGCGGTCTTCGCCGACGACCACCCGATCACCGGGACGCCGGAGCAGGTCGCCGAACTCCTGCTCGACGCGCTCGCCATCAAGCTCGCCGACCAGCCGGTCAACACGCTGGCGGCGATCCGCTCGATGCTCACCCACCCGGACGCCGCCGACGAGGTACGCACGGCCATGACCGCGCGACAGCGGGAAGCGGCCGGGCAGTTGCGCGACGACGAGGCGGACCTGCGCGCCGGATTGCTGGGAGCCCTCACCATCGGCGTGGTGATCGGCCGTCATCTGCTCGAACTCGATGGTCTGCGCGACGCGCCGCCGCAGCGCATCATCGCCTTGCTGCGCAACGCCTTTCACGACATCGCGCACGGCCCCGCCGAACCGGGATCGCACGAGGGAACACGACCGGCACGCTAGACCGTCCGAGCTCCGCGACGCCGCTGCGGAACCGCCGCCGAACCCGACGGGCTAGAAGCCGAGCGAACGAACCAGGTCGCGCATCTCGGCGCGGAACAGTTTCCCCGGGTCCTGCGACTGTGGACGCAGGTGGCCGTACACCTCCAGTGCGATCGGGCCGTGCATCCGGCCCCACAGACGCAGGGCGAGGGCGAGTGCGTCGGGAGATAGATCCGGGAAGTCGGACCGGACATGGTCGACCAAGCTCGCGTCGAAGTCGGACCACGTGCAGTCACCCGCGGACTGGGTAGCCGCGGCCCGTGGCCACGCGGCGGCCGCGAGACCGACCAGGCCGGTACAGGCGCGTAATTCGGCCGCGCCGGCGGGTCCGCCCGGCGGCGGCCGATAACCGGGCACCGGATCGCCGTAGATGAGCCGGAATTCGGCGGGCCGTTCGATTGCCCAGGCGCGCACGGCCTCGGCCCAGGCGATGATGCGTCCGGCCGGATCCGCCGCCGGAACGGCGTCGCGCGCCGCTTCCAGCCGGTCGACCAAGGCGGTGTAGACGTCCGAGATGAGGGTGGAGATCAGGTCGTCGCGGGTGGCGAAGTAGCCGTAGATCGCGCCCGCCGTCATGCCCATTTCGCGAGCGATGGCGCGCAGCGAGATCGCGTCGGGACCGCCCTCGGCGAGCAGCCGCATCGCGATCGTCGTGATGTCCTCCAGCGTCTGGGCGCGCAGGCGCTCCCGGCGACTTCTCACGATTTCGGCCACGGTTGACACCCTACAGCGTTTGGATACTATCTCCCGTGTTGTTACTGAACGGCGTGTAGTAAATGAACATTGCTAAGGAGAATCGTGGACATCGGAGTTTTCGGGGCGACCGGCGTCATCGGGTCGCGCGTGGTCACCGAAGCGCTGCGGCGGGGGCACCGGGTCACCGCGTTCACTCGCGACGCGGCGCGTATCCCGACCCGCGAGGGGAGCGCGACGTGGGCGGTGGCCGACTGGCTGGATACCGACAGCATCGCCGAGGCCATAGCCGGGCTCGACGTCGTCGTGAGCGCGGTGAACGCCGGGCACGGCATCGCCGACACCATCGCCAGAGCGGACGACTTCGTGGTGGGCGCACGGGCGATGGTCGCCGCGCTCGACCGGCAGCCGCGCGTCCGGCTGATCGCGGTGGGCGGGGCGGGCAGCCTGGAAGTCGCGCCCGGCATCCAATTACTGGACACCGGAGACGATTTCACTCGCACCCTCACCGAAGTGCTCGACGTTCCCGCGGACTACGCGCGGGTGGTGCGCGCATTGCGCGACGCGTTGAACATCTATCGGCTGTCCAACCGCAATTGGACCTACCTGAGCCCCTCCTCGGGGCGGATCGCTCCGGGCGAGCGCACCGGCCGCTTCCGGATCGGCGGCGATCAACTCTTGGTCGGCGGCGGAGACCTCTCCGCCGAAGACGTGGCGGTCGCCCTCATCGACGAGGCCGAGCAGCCGCGTTTCGTTCAGCGCCGCTTCACCGTGGGCTACTGAGGCTGGAGTCGCCTGCCGAACAACCCGGGGCCTACGGGCGAACAGCCGGGCGCCGCGCACGGTTTCTGTCGGACCCCTCCGGCACAATAAGGGATGTCGGACGTCGATCAGGTTGCCACACAAAGTAATCCGCAACCCGAGAGATAGGGGTCACCATGCCCGACGTCCTTGCTTCGACGCCCGACCGTCTCACCGTGGACCACGAAGAGCTCGTGGCCTTCGCGGCGGAGATCGAGCGGCACCGTGCCCTGCTGCGCCCCGCCGCGGAGGATTACCGGTACCGCGTGGCCCAGCGGATCGAGCATCTGGACCCGTCGGACCAAGAGCCGTTCCTGCGGCAGGCGGAGCAATTCGTCGAGTCGCTGCTGATCGACCCGATCCGGCACAACACACTGGATCTGGCCGCTTACCGGGCGATCCGGGACGGTGTCCCCGTGCGGTTCGACGCCGAACGTCGAGCCTACGTTCTGCGTCGATCGGAGCGGGAACCGCTGGTGATTCGCCCCGGCTTGCCGGAACATCGGCTGGGCGTCATCGCCCGGCTGGCCTCGCTCGGGTTGCGGCTCGAGCAGATTCAGGTCGTCGCGCTCACCACGGCCCAGATGGTGGCGCCACATGAGGCGCTACGGCCGCCCGCTCACGCGCCACGAGTGCAACGCGGCACGACGAAAGCCTCACGGCACGAGAACGACTGAAAAACTCACCGAAAAACGACTGTGCCCCAACCGAATCCCGGTTGGGGCACAGTCGTTCAGCCTATTGCCGATCAGGCGTTGCCGGACAGCTTCTCACGCAGAGCCGCCAGCTGGGCGTCGCTGGCCAGCGAACCGCCGGCGGGCTCGGCCTGGCCCGCGGAGGACTGCGAACCGCTCTCGGAGGAGTAGTTCGACGCGCCGCCGCCGTTCGCGGCCTCGGCCGCGGCGTCGGCCGCCATCTTCTCCATCTGCGCGGTGTGCATCTTGTGGCGACGCTCCGCCTCGGCGTAGCGGCCCTCCCACTCCTCGCGCTGCTTGTCGAAGCCCTCGAGCCACTCGTTGGTGTCGGGGTCGAAGCCCTCGGGGAAGATGTAGTTGCCCTGCTCGTCGTAGCTGTCGGCCATGCCGTACTTCGACGGGTCGAACTCGGCGTGGTAGTCCTCGTTGGCCTGCTTGAGGCTCAGCGAGATCCGGCGACGCTCCAGGTCGATGTCGATGACCTTGACCATCGCGTCGTCGCCGACGGCCACGACCTGGTCCGGCACCTCCACGTGGCGCTCGGCCAGCTCGGAGATGTGCACCAGGCCCTCGATGCCCTCCTCGACGCGGACGAACGCGCCGAACGGAACGAGCTTGGTGACCTTGCCCGGCACGATCTGGCCGATCGCGTGGGTGCGGGCGAACTGACGCCACGGGTCTTCCTGGGTCGCCTTGAGCGACAGCGAGACGCGCTCGCGGTCCAGATCGACGTCGAGCACCTCGACGGTGACCTCGTTGCCGACCTCGACGACCTCGGACGGGTGGTCGATGTGCTTCCAGGACAGCTCGGAGACGTGCACCAGACCGTCCACGCCGCCCAGGTCGACGAAGGCGCCGAAGTTGACGATCGAGGAGACCACACCCTTGCGGACCTGGCCCTTCTGCAGCTGGTGCAGGAACTCGCTGCGCACCTCGGACTGGGTCTGCTCCAGCCAGGCGCGGCGGGAGAGCACGACGTTGTTGCGGTTCTTGTCCAGCTCGATGATCTTGGCCTCGATCTCCTTGCCGACGTACGGCTGGAGATCGCGGACGCGCCGCATCTCGACCAGCGACGCGGGCAGGAAGCCGCGCAGGCCGATGTCGAGGATCAGGCCGCCCTTGACGACCTCGATGACGGTGCCCTTGACGGCCTCGTCCTTCTCCTTGAGCTCCTCGATGGTGCCCCACGCACGCTCGTACTGCGCCCGCTTCTTCGACAGGATCAGGCGGCCTTCCTTGTCCTCCTTGGTGAGAACAAGGGCCTCGACCTCATCGCCCACGGAAACGACCTCGTTGGGGTCGACGTCGTGCTTGATGGAGAGTTCACGAGAGGGGATGACGCCTTCGGTCTTGTAACCGATGTCGAGCAGGACCTCGTCGCGATCGACCTTGACGATGGTTCCTTCGACGATGTCGCCGTCGTTGAAGTACTTGATCGTGGCGTCGATGGCGGCGAGGAAATCCTCGGCGGAGCCGATGTCGTTGACGGCTACCTGCGGCGAGGTGACGGTGGTGGGCATATGTCGGTTTGCTCCGGACGGATTGTGGTCGGTTGCGGACATTGGAACTTTCGGTACGCTGCGATCTCACCGCGAGGTGTGAAGACGGACACTAGGAACGTACCGCACGCGACGCGCGTGAAACTCAGCACGGGTTGAACTTCGGTACGGCTGTACGGAAGACACTCGCGCGTTCAGCGTACGCGACCTCGGTCCGGGCGGGCAAACCGGTCGGGTCGCCACGCCGATAGTCTGATCGGCGTGTCGGAAGATCGCCATGCGCAAGCAAACGCACTGCTCGGAACGACGGGCACGGTGCGGACCCGGATCGGATCGGCGGCCAGCAGACTGGCCAGCAGGCGATGGTGGGACGCCGACGCCGCGCAGTACCACGAGACGCACGCGGAGTTCCTCGGCGTGGACTCCCCCGGCGGCGAGTTCGTGTGGTGCCCGGAGGGCCTGCACGAAGGCGACATGAGATTCCTCGGCGACGTCACCGGCAAAGCGGTGCTGGAGATCGGCTGCGGCTCCGCTCCGTGCTCGCGCTGGCTGGCGGGGCAGGGCGCGCGTCCCGTCGGGCTCGACCTGTCGCGCGGGATGCTCGAGCGGGGCCTCGCGGTGATGGCGCGCGGCGGCCCGCGAGTGCCGCTGGTGCAGGCGGACGCCGAGGCCCTTCCGTTCGCGGACGCGTCGTTCGATCTGGCCTGCTCGGCGTTCGGCGCGGTGCCGTTCGTCGCCGATTCGGCGCAGGTGATGCGCGAGGTCGCGCGAGTGCTGCGCCCCGGTGGGCGCTGGGTGTTCTCGGTGAACCACCCGATGCGCTGGATCTTCCCGGACGATCCCGGCCCGGCGGGCCTGACCGCCACCATCCCGTACTTCGACCGCACCCCTTACGTCGAGGTCGACGGCGACGACGTGCCCACCTACGTCGAGCACCACCGGACCATCGGCGACCGGGTCAGGGAGATCGTCGCGGCGGGCCTGGTGCTGGAGGACATCGTCGAACCGGAATGGCCGGAATGGCTCGACCGCGAATGGGGGCAGTGGAGCCCGCTGCGCGGTGAGCTTTTCCCCGGTACGGCCATCTTCGTCACGAGGAAGCCCGGGCCGTGAGGCGGCGGTCATCGACCAGCTCGAGGATGGAGACCTCGTGGCTGACCAGTAGCATCTGCGTCCGCGGCAGGTCGATCAGCTTGTGCAGTCCGTCCCGGAAGGCTTCGGCCTCCGCCATGGTGTCGAAGTCCAGCTCGATGAGCACCCGGTTGGGGTTGTGCGTGAACCGCGCCACCCGGCAGTTGCGGGCTCCCGCCTCGGTGTAGTACTGCACCAGACCGTCGAAGGCGGGCTTCCACGTCTCGTAATCGCGGACGGTGTCATCGATGTGCACGACCGTGGTCATCATTTCCCCTTTCGGTTCCGATGGCCGGACATTTGCTGACACCTTGCAAGTCTTCGCGCCCTCGGGCCGGGGCACCATCTCTGATCGGTATCGAGGTCGTGTCACTGCGACTTCGGTTTGCGTCCGGCCTGCTCCAGCGCCAGGCGCAGCGCGTACTCGATCTGGGCGTTGATGCTGCGCAGGTCGTCGGCCGCCCACTTCGCGATGGCGTCGTGGACGGCCGGGTCCAGGCGTAGCAGCAGTTTCTTGCGCTCGGCCATGGGCAGCCCGCCTCAGGAGTAGAGCGAACCGGCGTTGACGACGGGCTGGGTGGGACGGTCACCGCACAACACGACGAGCAGGTTCGACACCATCGCCGCCTTGCGCTCCTCGTCCAGTTCCACCATGCCCTCCTGAGCGAGCCGCTCCAGCGCCAAGCCGACCATGCCGACCGCGCCCTCGACGATCCGGGTCCGCGCGGCGACCACCTGGGCGGCCTGCTGGCGGACCAGCATGGCCTGGGCGATCTCGGGCGCGTAGGCGAGGTGGGTGATCCGCGCCTCCAGCACCTCGATACCCGCCATTTCGGTGCGTTCACGCAGTTCGACGGTCAGTTCCCCGGCCACCTCCGCGCCGTCGCGCAGGCTGGTGCGGTCGGCCTCGTGCGCGTCATACGGGTGCGTCGTGGCCAGGTGCCGGACGGCCGCCTCGGACTGGGTCTCGACGTACTCCTCGTAGTCGTCGACGGCGAAGGCCGCCTTGAAGCTGTCCACCACCCGGTAGACGACCACCGCGGCGATCTCCACCGGGTTGCCGTCGGCGTCGTTGACCTTGAGCTTCTGGGTCTCGAAGTTCCGCACACGCAGCGAGATGCTCTTGCGGTCGGTCAGCGGGAGCACGGAATAGAAGCCGGGCTCGCTCACCGAGCCGACGTAGCGGCCGAAGAACTGCACCACCTTGGCCTCGTTCGGGTTCACCACGGTCAGCCCGGTCGCGAGCAGCAGCAGGACGACGACCACGACGACCGCCGCCACCGCACCGGCCACCGCGAAGCCGTTGCCGTCCCTGGCGCCCACGGCGAAACCGAGCGCCGCGCCGCCGCCGAACAAGACCGTGAGCACGAACCACCCGAGCAGCACCAGAAAGCCGTCGACGTGGAACGCGGATCGAAACTGCATGACATTCTCCCAATATCAGAGTGATATCACGAAGATAGCATGACGTCGCCGCGCCACACCAGGGCGCGGCGGCGGTGCGATCAGCGGCCTTCCGGCCGGATGTTGCGGTTGAAGCGGAACAGATTGCGCGGATCGTGCTCGGCCTTGAGCGCGGCCAGCCGGGCGTAGGTGTCGGGCCGGTAACCCGCGCGGGTCTGCGCCTCGTCCGCTTCGGCGCCCGCGCCGTAGAGGAAATTGAGGCTGTGCCCGAGCGTCCACGGCGTCAGCGCGGCGCGGATCGCGGCGCGAGTCGCGGCATCCTCGGGGCCGGTGATGATTCGCACGACATACGCGGCCTCGCGATGATCCACGGCGATGCCGGTATCGCTCGGGCGGGCCAGTGCCCCGCCGAGATGACGGACGTCGACGACCGCGCCCGCCCCGGAATCCGGGCCCGCGGCGGCGAGCAGGGCAGCGGCCGTCTCCTCGGTGAATTCGCCGAGTAGCGCGTTGGTAGCGGCATAGGCGTGTGGATGATCAGGGTCGCTGTGAATGGTGTGCGACTCCGGGTACGGCATTTCGCGCAGATCGTCCTTCAGTCGTTCCCCCACCGCCCGCAGCGGCGCGACCAGCCGTTCCCCTTCTTCCGCGGGCCCGTTGTAAGCGATCCGTGCGGAGGCGACGTACCGTCCGCGCAGCGGCTCGGGCACCTGGGGGATATCCGGGAAGGCGAGCATGGTGACCGTCGAGGTGAGGTCCTCCGGCACGGTCGCGGTCCATCGTCGCCACGCGTCCAGCGCCCGCTCGACCAGCGGCGTGTCGAACACCAACTGTCCGCCGTACACCGTGGTGACCGGGACCAGGCCGACTTCCAGCGCGGTCACGACGCCGAAGTTGCCCCCGCTGCCGAGTACGGCGCCGAACAACTCGTCGTCCGGCGTCAGCGTGCGCACCCGGCCGTCGGCGGTGACCAGCTCGATCGATCGCACGTGCTCGGCCGCGTACCCGAACCGGCGCGCGAGCAGACCGACGCCGCCGCCGAGCAGATAGCCGACCACGCCCACCGACGGCGACGAACCGTTCAGCGGCGCCAGTCCGTGCTCGGCCGCCGCGTCGACCAGCGCGCCCGCCCGCACTCCCGCGCGGACATGCGCGGTCCGGCGCACCGGATCGATCCGGATGCCGGTCATGCGCCCGGTGCTGATCAGCACACCGCCGTCCGCGGCGACCGACAGTCCGTGGCCGGTGGCCTGCACGGCGATCGGCAGATCGTGGCGCGCGGCGTATTCCACGGCCGCGCGCACGTCCTCGGTGTGCACCGCGCCCACGATCAGCGCGGGCCGATGGGTGTAGGCGGTCTGGAACCCGGCGATCTCGGCGTCGTAACCGTCGTCGCCAGGGCGGAAGACCGGGCCGGTGAAGATGTCGCTGTTTTCTTCGATCTGTGCGGCGTTTTTTCCCATGGCTTCGACCCTGCCCGGCCAGGGTGAAGAAGTAAAACAGATAGTTCTTCTAGTTCCTATAATGAACGATTATGGAGCTGCGTCAGCTACGGTACTTCGTCACGGTCGCCCAGGAAGCGAGCTTCACCCGCGCGGCGGCTCGGCTGCATCTGGCCCAACCCGGCCTGAGCGCCCAGATCCGGCAGCTGGAGCGCGAACTCGGCCAACCGCTGCTCGACCGTGGGGGGCGTACGGTGACCCTGACCGAAGTGGGCGCCGCCGTTCTGCGGCACGCGAAGGCGGCGCTGGCCGCCGCCGAGCGGATCACCCATACGGTGGACGAGTTCAGCGGGTTGCTGCGGGGTCAGGTCCGAGTCGGCTTGATCTCGGGAGCGGCGGTCGAGGAGTTCGACGTCGCCGCCGTGCTCGCCGAATTCCACGGGGACCACCCCGAGGTCGGCATCAGCCTCACCGAGGACACCTCCGAGCGGATGCTCGCCGCCCTCGGCCGGGGTGATCTCGACATCGCCCTGATCGGGATGACCGGCGCGGACCTCGAACCGGGCATCGGCATCGAAGTGGTGCTGGAGACCGCGGTGGTCGCCGCCGTCGCGGTGGCGGACCTCGACTACGGCGCGGAGATCCCGCTGACCGCGCTGCGGGATCGTCCGCTGATCTGTCTCACCCCCGGCACCGGAATCCGCGGCGTCTTCGAGCGGGCATGCGCCGCGGCGGGATTCGAGCCCGCGATCGCCTACGAGGCGGCGGCGCCCGCGCTGCTGCTGCGCTTGGCCGCGCACGGTCTCGGTGTCGCGGTCGTGCCCGCGCTCAGCACCGAGGAGGCCGCGGCCTTCGGGGTGCGGACCGTCCGGATCGTCGAACCGGAACCGCGCGGGCGCCTCGCACTGGTCTGGCGCACCGACCGTCCCGCGAGTCCGGCAGCCAAAGTGCTGCTCGGACAGCTGCGCATCGCGCTGCGCGCCGGGACGTAACCCCCTCAGAGCAGTCGCGAGAGGAACGCCTTGGTGCGCTCGTGCTGCGGATCCGCCAGCAGTTGTCTGGGCGGCCCCGACTCGACGACCACGCCGCCGTCCATGAACGCCAGCTGGTCGGCGACCTCGCGGGCGAATCCCATCTCATGGGTCACCACGACCATCGTCATGCCCGAGCGGGCCAGTTCCCGCATGACCGTGAGGACCTCACCGACCAGCTCCGGATCCAGCGCCGAGGTCGGCTCGTCGAACAGCATGAGCTTGGGGTCCATGGCCAGGGCACGGGCGATCGCGACGCGCTGCTGCTGCCCGCCGGACAGCTGCGCCGGGTAGGCGTTCGCCTTGTCCGCCAGCCCGACCCGGTCCAGCAGCTCACGCGCCCTGGTCACCGCCTCCGCTTTACGCACCTTCTTGACCTGGGTGGGCGCCTCGATGATGTTGTCCAGCGCCGTCCGGTGCGGGAACAGATTGAAATGCTGGAACACCATGCCGATCTCGCGGCGCTGCTTTGCCGCATCACGCGGGTGCATCTCGTAGAGCTTGTCGTTCTTCTCCCGGTAGCCCACGATCTCGCCGTCGACGTACAGCCTGCCCGCGTTCACCTGCTCCAGGTGATTGATGCAGCGCAGGAAGGTGGACTTACCCGAGCCGGACGGCCCGATCAGGCACAGCACTTCGCCGCGGCCCACCTCGAGGGAGACGCCCTTGAGCACCTGCAGTGCGCCGAAGTTCTTGCAGACCCGGTCCGCCAGGACCATCGGAGGGGCCGTGGTCTTCTCGACCTGCACGCTCATTTGGCCTTCTCCCCCTGCTGGGCGTCGGCCAGCTCCTGCAGCTGCTTGGTGGTCAGCGTGCGGGAGACGCCGCGCGAGTAGTAGCGCTCCAAGTAGTACTGCCCGACCATGAGCACACTCGTGATCGCCAGATACCAGGTGGCGGCGACCAACAGCAGCGGAATGGGCTGGAAGTTCACGCCGTAGATGTCCCGCGCCCGGCCGAACAGATCGGTGCTCAGCGGGATGCCGGTGACCAGCGAGGTGGTCTTCAGCATGCCGATGAGCTCGTTGCCGGTCGGCGGGATGATCACGCGCATGGCCTGCGGCAGCACCGTGCGGCGCATGGTCTGGCTCCAGGACATGCCGAGCGCCAGCGACGCTTCCCGCTGCCCTTCACCGACGGAATTGATCCCGGCCCGCACGATCTCGGCCATGTACGCCGCTTCGTTGAGCCCGAGGCCGAGGACGGCGAAGGCGAACGCGGCCTGCAGTTGCTGCACGTCGAGGTGGAAGAACTCCGGCCCGAACGGAACGCCGAGCTGGATCCGGCTGTACAGCGAGGGGACCAGCCCCCAGAACACCAGCTGCACGAACACCGGGGTGCCACGGAAGATCCAGAGGTACACCCATGCCGAGCTGCGCAATACCGGGTTCGGCGACAGCCGCATCACGGCCAGCACCGTTCCGAGCACGACCGCGATCGCCATCGCGCACACGGTGAGTTCCAGCGTGACGATCGCGCCTGCCGTGATCCTGGTGTCGAACAGGTACTTCCCATAGGTATCCCAGCGATAGGCCGGGTTCGTGGCGGCGCCGTAGACGAACAACCCCACCAGGACGAGGATGACCGCCGCCGCTATCCAGCGCCCCGGCCTGCGCAGCGGAACCGCTTTGATCGGCTCCGGCTCCCGCGTCGAATCCGCTCCGCCGGGCCCGGGATCGCCGGGCGCCGGCCGAGTGTCGTTGTCCGTCATCGATCAGCTCACGGCGCCGTTGACGACGGACTTCGTGATCGCGCCTTCCTGCACGCCCCAGTTCTTCGTGATCTCGGCGTATTTGCCCGTGTCGATCAGGTGCTGGACCGCCTTCTGCAGCACGGCGGCCAGCGGCGCGCCCTTGGGCACCGCCCAGCCGTAGGGCGCGGAGTCGAACACCGGCCCCGCGTTCTCGATCTTGCCGCCGCTCTGCTTGATCGCGTACGCCGTCACCGGCGAATCTGCCGACATGGCGTCGACCTGACCGAGCACCAGCGCGTTGGTCGCGGCGCTCTGCTCGTCGAACGACTTGATATCGATGGCGGGCTTGCCCGCGGCGACGCACTTGGCGCTCTTGGCGGGCACCTCGTCGGTGTGCTCCACGGTGGTGGCCTGCACGGCGACCTTCTTGCCGCAGGCGTTCTCCGGATCGACCGGCTTGCCCTTCTGCTGGGCCCACTGGATGCCCGCGTTGAAGTAGGTGGTGAAGTCGACCTGTTGCTCACGTTCCTTGGAGTCGGTGATCGACGACATGCCCACGTCGTAGGTGCCCGCCTGGATCGAGGGGATGATCTTCTCGAAGGCCGACTCGAGGTACTCGGCCTCGACGCCGAGCACGGAGGCGATCGCGTCCATCAGGTCCACGTCGAAGCCGACGATCCGGCCACTGGCGTCCTTGTACTCGTTCGGCTGGTAGGGGATGTTCACGCCGACGACGAGCCGGCCGGATTGCTTGATCTTGTCGGGGAGTTGTGCGGCGATCTCGTCGACCTTGTCCACCTGCACCTTGGCCACCGAGGGTCCGGTGTCCTCGGTGTTGGTGGTACATCCGGTCAGCACCAGTGCGCCCGCGGCGAGCGCGCCCGTGGCGGCTCGCAGGGCGCGCCTGCCGAGAAACGAACGATCAGACACAGCAGCCCTCCACATTTTGACTCCACGCTACCCGGGCGTCATCACCCGTTTGGCAATTTAAGCGACCGGGCCGCTCCGCGCTGGACAGTAATGCAACAGCAACACGATCTGCTCGCGCGCCCCGTGCCGGGGCGCCGGCGGGGAGACCCTACTCCGCCGGGTGCCGCTCCGCGGATCGAATGAACGACGTCGGCTCGGGCTCTGCGTCGGCCCGGTTCCGCCGCCGTACGCCGCGGCTCTTCCCACGCGTGCTGTCCGGGGCGTGGCGGTGGACACGGCGCTCACATCCGCGCACGCGGTCCATCGGACACCGGCTCCGTTCGCGCGACGACGCCGTTGCGGCACCGGCGCCGAATTCCCCGGCAATCTTGACGACGCCTCCGCCAGCGCCGATGATTATTTGCCGGTCTTTTCGGGCCGGACGAGTTTCTCCGGATCGACGGATGAACCGAACGACTGTCCGGACACTCGAAAATTGATGTGCCCTCGAATATTCGAGCGACACGGCGGCGGTGAAACGTTCCCTCTTTCGGACGCTTCGCACCGACGCCCGCCCCGAGCACCGATGCGGGCTGCCCTACCGAACAAAGAGATATACGGCAGGCAGAGCCCGGCAAGCGCACAGAGAAAGGTTTTTTCCGGCCACCGGGCCGTCCGACGGTCCGATCCAGGACATGGTGAGCCGCGGATTTCGAATACGCCGCGGGCTCGTCAGAGGAGGTTCACATCATGGATTCGTTCTGGGACTACGTGTGGTACACGATCCTCGTATTCGCTTTCGTGGCATACCTGATCGTGCTGTTCCAGATTCTGGTCGATCTGTTCCGGGATCACTCCGTCTCGGGCTTCGCCAAAGCCGTGTGGGTGATCGCCTTGGTGGTGTTCCCTTACCTCGCGGCATTGGTCTACCTCGTCGTCCGGGGCCGGGGCATGGCCCTGCGCGCCCAACATGCCCAGGCAGAAGCGAAACAAGCCACCGACCAGTACATCCGGGAGGTGGCGGGCAGGTCTCCCGCGGAGAGCATCGCCGACGCCAAAGCACTCCTCGACTCCGGCGCGATCACCGTGGCCGAATTCGAGCAACTCAAGGCCCAGGCACTGGCAGGACAGCAGCCCGGTGCGGCGCCGCAAGCAAGCGCGGCGCCGACGCCGCAACCGAGCGGGGCGCCCACCCGGCCTGCGGGTCGGTGACCAGCGCCGGTTTCGCGCTCAGGAAGCGAGGATGCGGGCCTTCTCGGCCTCGAATTCGGGTTCCGTGAGTACGCCCTGAGCTTTGAGTTCGGCGAGTTCCTTCAACGCGGTGATCCGGTCCATGCCCGCACCGCCGCCACTCGGCGGTGCGGGCGCGGGCTGCGGCGCGGCGGGTTGCTGCGCATACTGCTGCTGCGCGTACTGCTGTTGCGCGTACGGGTCGTACTGCGACTGTTCCTGCGCCGCCCAGCGTTCCCCCTGACGTCGGGAGACCCGATTGGAGACGGCGGTCGCGGTGCCCGCGACGACGGCGGTGCGGGCGACTCCGCGAAGCAAACCTGGCATGACTGTCTCCTATCGACTCTGTGCCTCGAGGGCATCCAACGACGACAAAAGGCTTTGCACCGGGATGCGCCCGGAGGCCACGAGCTGAGCGCCGTTGCGGCGCAACGCGGACGCGAAAGGCGCCGCCCACCTGTTCTCGTAGACCAGGACCGCGGCCGAACATCCCGGTTCGAGCGCCGCCCCGGCTTCCCTGCGGTCGGCTTCGTCGAGCAGGCCCGAGCCCGCCTCCGCGAACAGGGTGATGTCGAAGTCCCCTTCGAGTCCCATGTCGGCGATGTCGATTCCGGTGAGGGAACCGTCGGTGTCCTTGCGGACGAACGCCAGATCGAGGACCCGGACTATGCCGCGCTCGACGAGGTCGGCCAGCATGGGCAGCGCCGAACCGTCCGGGGGTCGATCCGGGGGAAATTCGATAACGAGATAGTCAATAGGGCCTATCGCGTCGATATCGGTATCGGTCACCGGAAGCCTCTTTTCCGTTGCGAAATGGAGAAATTCGTTCGAATCGGGCCGCCGTACCGATCGGCCTCTCACAGGTCTGCCGGAATACGCACCGGCATCCCGGATCCGAGAAATGACAACTTCGAACTCGGCTGCCATCCCGATGCTAATCTCAGTCATAGCGTACGCC
Source organism: Nocardia sp. NPDC004168 (assembly GCF_040610355.1). Taxonomy (NCBI): domain Bacteria; kingdom Bacillati; phylum Actinomycetota; class Actinomycetes; order Mycobacteriales; family Nocardiaceae; genus Nocardia; species Nocardia sp. NPDC004168. The sequence continues at coordinate 41,457 of NZ_JBEXME010000017.1, forward strand.
GCCGACCGCCACCCGGTCGCGAAACCTTCAGCCCGGCCCGGACCCTCAGGTTCGAAGCCCGTCCCGACATGGCGTGCATGCGCACATCCCATGCCGATACGAAATCGTCGCGAAAGGGAACCGCAAATGTCGCAACACACGCCTGTGGGCCAGGAAAACCACCGCGTCCGGCAAGGCATCGCCGCGGGCACATCGATTGCGGCCGCGATCATACTGACCACCGTCGGGTTCCTTCAGCTGTTCCAAGGAATCTCGGCGGTCGCCGAGGACGAGTTGTTCGTCCAGGGCCAGCAGTACACCTTCAAATTCGACTTCACCGCCTGGGGATGGACGCACATCGTGCTCGGCGTGGTGATGATCGTCGTCGGCATCGCGTTGATGACCGGCGCGACCTGGGCGCGGGTGTCGGCGATCGTCATCGCGGCGCTGTCGATCATCGCCAACTTCCTGTGGCTGCCGTACTACCCGGGTTGGTCCATCCTGATCATCGCGCTGGACGTGGTGGTGATCTGGGCCGTCACGACGTGGAACCCGGAGACCACGTTCCAGGGGCCGGGTTCCGCCGCCGGCCCCGGAGCGCCGCCCTCCGGCTCGGCGACGGTCTGAGCAGCGCGGCTGCCGGTCGCGTCCCGCAGCCCGAATCCGTTCCTGGAGTGAGGAACCCATGGATTCCAACGCGAGTGACAATGCACCCGAACGTCGGCTGAGCGCGGACGAACGCGCCGAGCTCGAGCGCCTGCGCGCCGAGGTCGCCGCGCTGCGGACGGAGGCGCGCGGTGCGCCGCCGCGGGTGTCGCGGCCACCGCGGCATGCGTGGCGGTGGACCGCGGTGGTGATATTGACGGTGCTGGTCGCCGTCCTGGCGATCACCACGGTGCTGGCGCGCTTCGTGCGCGGCGAGATCCTCGACACCGACCGGTACCTGAGCACGGTGGCGCCGCTGGGGTCGGATCCGGCGCTGCAGACGGAGGTGGCCGACACGGTCACCGACGAGATCTTCGCTCGCGTCGACATCGAGGGCCTGACCGCGGACGCCCTGGCCGCGCTGACCGACGCCGTTCCGGCGACCGCGAACCGGCCTCGGGTGGACCGGGCGGTCGAGGGTCTGGCGCCGGTGATCACGCAGCAGGCCCGCGGCTTCGTCAACGACACCGTGCTGTCGTTCGTGCGCAGCGACCAGTTCGAGGATCTGTGGGTGCAAGCCAACCGCGCCGCCCACACCGCGCTGGTGGGGGTGCTGACCGGCCACGTCGGCCCGCAGTCGGTGACCGTCGACGAGAACGGCACGGTGAGCCTCTCGCTGCGCACCGTGATCGAGAACGTCAAGGCGCGGCTGATCGATCGCGGCTTCACGTTCGCCGAGAAGATCCCCGCGGTCGACAAACAGTTCGTGTTGTTCCGGTCGCCGGAACTGGTACGGGCGCAACGGGCGGTCGACAATCTCGACAAAGCTTCGGCAGTGCTGCCGTGGGTGACGATCGCGGCCGCTGTGGCCGCGATCGCCGCGGCACCCGTCGGCCGTCGCCGCCGCGCCCTGGCCTTCGTGGGTCTCGCGCTTGCGGTGGGCATGCTGATCTTGGCGATCGCGCTGATGATCGCGCGAGCGGTGTATTTGGACAGAATGCCGCCCGATGTGCTGTCCCCGGACGCGGCCACCGTTCTCATCGACACGGTGCTGGTTCCGCTGCGGACCGCGCTGCGCGGGGTCGCCGTGCTCGGTCTCGTGATCGCGGTGGGCGCTTACCTCACCGGAGGCTCGGCCTCGGCCACCGTGGTGCGCCGCGATTTCGGGCGTGCCATGGACGCGGTACAGCGACTGCGGCGATCGCGTCCGCCGAACCCCGTGGAGACCTGGGCTTTCCGGGCGCGCACCGCGCTGCGCTGCGCGATCATCGGCATCGCCGCGCTGCTGCTGGTGTTCTGGCGCTACCCCACCGGTCTCGTGGTGGTGTGGATCGTCCTGGGCGCGCTGCTGGCGCTGCTCCTGCTGGAGCTGTTGATTCGTCCCGCTCGGGCCTGGCAACAACCAGCCGAGCCCGAAACGAAGGACGGGGCCACGGCCGGGACCGGTACGTGATGGCGGGAGCGGAGCGCCGCTCGGCGCAGCCGCCGATGGCTGGGCAGTGGTGGGCCAGGGCGGCATTCGCCGCCGTGATCGCCGCGGCCGTGCTGCCACTCGCGGTGGCCGGGCTGCTCGGTCTGCTCACCTTGCTGATCGCCGTGACGGGCGGCGTCGCGGTCGGCGTCGCCGGAATCTACTGGTCCTTGGTCAACCGTGGCGCGGTGCGGGTCGCTTCGGCGGCTCTGGCGATCCTGGCGCCGGTCGCGGTGGCGCTTCTCTTCGTCCGGGAGCGTCAGCTGTGGGTGGTGCTGGTCTCCGGAGCCCTGGTCGCGGTGGCCGTGGCGTGCGCACGCCGGGCATTGCGGAACGATCCCGGCGAGTCACGACTGCCCGAGTTCCCCGCCGCCCCGGCACAACACCCGTTCCTGGTGATGAATCCCCGCTCCGGCGGGGGCAAGGTGGTCGAGTTCGAGCTGCCACGCAAGGCCAGGGAACTCGGCGCCGAAGTGGCGCTGCTGTCCGGGTCGCATCCGATCGATGTCGCCGCGCTGGCCCGGCGAGCGGTTCAGGGGGGCGCCGACCTCCTCGGCGTGGCAGGCGGCGACGGAACGCAGGCCTCGGTCGCGGCGGTCGCCGCGGAACACCGGCTACCGTTCGTGGTGATCGGCGCCGGTACACGAAACCATTTCGCGCGGGATCTCGGACTGGATACGAAGAACCCGGCCGCGGGCTTGGCTGCGCTGCGCGACGGTGTCGAGATCCTGGTCGACCTCGGCACCGTCAACGGGCGCACGTTCGTCAACGCCTCCTTCGGCGTCTACGCGGAGGTGGTGCGGAGTCCGCAGTATCGCGACGACAAGACCGGGACCGTGTTGCGCCTGCTACCCGACCTGCTCGGACGTGGCTCCGACACCGGGTTGCGAGCGCGCATCGGCAACGTGTCCGTGGACGGGCCCCAGGCGGTCCTGGTCAGCAACGGCCCTTACGCCACCGGCGATCTCGCGGGCCTCGGCCGCCGCGCCCGGTTGGACGCGGGCCTGCTCGGCGTGGTGACGGTCACGGTGGCGAGCACGCGCCAAGCGGTGGGCCTGCTGCGGAGGGCGCACGATCGCGGTCTGGTGCGGCTCACCGCCACCGAGGTGGTCGTCGACGCGGACCGGGCCGAGATCCCGGCCGGTGTGGACGGCGAATCCCTCCGCCTCGAAACGCCGGTGCGCTGCGCGATCTCGCCGGGCGCGCTGCGGGTGCGGGTGCCGCGGACCCGGCCGGGCACGCGGGTGCCGCCACCGACGCTGAACTGGGCGCGGTTGCGAGAACTGGCCGGGCCGCGCAAATTTCGCTGACCGCTACCTGCGATGCACCCTGGCGCAAACCTGCTCGGTGAATTCGCTGGTGGATGCCAGTCCGCCGAGGTCGGCGGTGGCGATGCCCGCCTCGAAGGTCGCGGCGACGGCGCGTTCGATCCGCTCGCCCGCCCGCGCCAGGGCCATCTCGGCGTCCCGGGTCGCCAGCCAGCGCAAGAGCATCGCCGCCGACAGTTGCAGCGCCACCGGGTTCGCCCGGTTGTGCCCGGCCAGCGACGGGGCCGCGCCGTGCACCGCCTGCGCCATGGCCGCGGTGGCCGAACAGTTGAGCGACGCGGCCAGCCCGAGCGATCCGCTCAACTCACCGGCCAGGTCGGACAGGATGTCGCCGAACAGGTTCTCGGTGACCAGGACGTCGTAGTCGGAGGCGGCGCGGACCAAGTGCGCGGCCGCCGCGTCGACGTGTTCCTCATCGACCTCGATTCCCGGGTAGTCCTGGCCGACTGCACGGCAGACGTCGCGGAACAGGCCCATGGTCAGGGGCAGGACGTTGGCCTTGTGCACGATCGTCACCCGTTTGCGCCGGGTCGCGGCCAGCCGGAACGCCTGATGCGCGATCCGCTCGCAGGCGGCCCGGGTCACCAGTCCGACCGACATCGCGATGTCCGGCGTCGGCCGGAATTCCCCCGACCCGGCGAACATGTTGCGGTCGGCATAGAACCCCTCGCTGTTCTCCCGCACGATCACCAGGTCGATATCCGGGGCCGCCGCGTGCACACCCGCGAAGGCCCGCGCGGGACGGATGTTGGCGTAGAGGTCGAAATGCTTGCGGATCACCCCGCCCGGCGCGACGCGATGTTCGGCCGGATAGGACGCGTTGTCGTGCGGGCCGAGAATCCACGCGTCCACACCGGCCAGCTGCTCGAGCGTCTGCTCGGGCAGCGGAGTGCCGAACTCGGCGATGGCCTGGTGTCCCATGGCCAGTGGCACCCACTCGACCGGGGCGGCGCCCGCCGCGGACAGCGCCTCGTCGACGACCTGCCTGGCGGATCGCACCACCTCGGGGCCGATGCCGTCGCCGTCGATCAGGCCGAGTCGCAGTGCCCGGTGCGCCCGGGGTCGCTTCACGTCGTTCACCGGGACATCCTCCCGCCGGCGCGCCCGGCCGCCGGAACCGGCCCGCGGACACGCCGGTTGCGGCTACCTTCGGGAGACCATGGTGCAGTCGGTCGAACTACTCCTCGACGAGGCCGCCGACACGGAGATCCGCCGCCAGTGGCAACTGCTGGCGGAAGCGGGCGTGCCGAGCCTCGCCGCGCGCACCGACGAGTCCAACCGCCCGCACATCACCGCAGGGGTGGCCAGGCAGATCTGGCCGCGCATCGAGCAGGCGCTGGACGAGCAGGCCTTCGCGCCGATCCCCGTGCGGCTCGGCGGGCTGGTGGTCTTCGGCGCCCGCCGCTCCATCCTGGTGCGGATGGTGGTCCCGTCCGAGGCACTGCTCGCCCTGCACCGCCGGATCTTCCACACGATCTCCCCGTGCCCCGGCGTTCCGGCCAACCTGCATCCGGACGCGTGGACCCCGCACATCACCCTCGCCAGGCGGGTGCCCCCGCACCAGCTCGGCGAGGCCATCCACGCCGTCGCGCGGGACCGGGATTTCCCCGCGACGGTGCTGGGTATCCGTCGATGGGACGGGGATCAGCGGCGCGAGTGGCCGGTCGGCCGGATCCGTCGTGGAAGATAACCGAGGCAGCCCGCGTTGTAGCAGGCACACCGAAACGAGAGGACGTCATGGCCACCCAGACGCTGACCCAGCACAATTTCGATGAGGTAGTCACCGGAAACGACGTGGTACTCGTCGATTTCTGGGCCGATTGGTGCGGCCCGTGCAAGAGTTTCGCACCGACTTTCGAGGCCTCCTCCACCAAGCACCCCGACGTGGTGCACGGAAAGGTCGACACCGAATCCGAGCAGGGCCTCGCGGCGGCTGCCAACATCCGCTCCATCCCGACCATCATGGCTTTCCGGGAGGGCGTGCTGGTGTTCGCGCAGCCCGGCGCGCTGCCGCCCGCGGCGCTCGAGGACCTGGTGACCCAGGTCAAGGCGCTGGACATGGACGAGGTGCGCAAGCAGCTCGCCGAGCAGCAGAAGGCCGAACAGTAGTTCGCGTGGCGCGGTGCGGCACTGCGCCACAACGGAATTCACTCGGGCCCGGGGACGGACACGCGAAAGCGGCAGTCCGTGTCCGGGCCTGTCGCACGTCAGTGGCCGGGCGCGAACCTCGGGGCGGCAGGCCGCCGCCCCGAGGCCGAATGACCCGATGTCAGGACACGCCGAGCAGGTTGACGCCCGCGATCATGGCGCGGACCGTCGACTCGGCGCCGTCGTCGGCGATCGCCGCGCCCCAGCCGCGCCTGCCGTTGCATTCGCACTGCACGAAGGTGGCGGTGCCCTCGGCGGTGCGCCGCTGGTGGAATTGCAGGATCTCGACGGGGTAGCCCTCCTCGTAGAGGGCCGAGGTCATCGCCGCGACGGGGCTGCCGGTGGCGACGACGGTCCGCAGATGCCCGGCGAACTCCAGCGTGGCGGTGAACTCCGCGGTTCTGGCGCCCGCGGGCGACCACTCGCCGAGCCGGATCGGACCGCCGTGCGCACAGTAACGGCTGTGGAACTGCGCCGAGGTCAGCCCGGTGGCTTCGGCCCGTAGGCCCTTGGGCGCGGCGGCCTGGAACATGTCTGTATCAAGAGTCAGGATGGTCATTGAAAGTAGGTCTTCCCGAAGAATGTCGTGGCTCAGTTGACAGAGGGGACCAGCACTAACAAGTGGAAATGCCCGCAGCGAGGGGGCCGGCCCGAATCAGACCCCGCTACGGCGGGCTACTACGAGAACTCGGGGAAGCGGCGCCACCATCGCGGTGAGCGGAAGTAGCTCGGCGCGATCCTCGGACACGGAGGCGGTAGCCTGCGTTGCCACGGAGGGCCCGATGAGCGACGCCGAAAGCAAAGCGCTGTCGCGGTCTGCGACATGGAGCGCTGCGCTGCGGCGGTCGGCGGGTTTCGGCACGGCATCGAGGATAGGGACATCGCGGCGCAATAGCAACCACATTCGATGCCCGAATTGTCTACTGGCGAGTATCAAACGTGCAGTTCAGCGCGGTGCGGCGAGGGCAAGGGTAGCGTCGGTGACATGGGTCTCCTCGTGGCGATGACCATTCCCGGTCTGGCCGTCCTGCTCATCCTGTTCGCCTTCGCCGAAGTCGCCTGGAACAAACTCACCGGCGGCCGCGCGCTGCCCTGGACTCGCAAGCGGTCGGGGCTTCCGGTCGCGGCGGCGGGGTTCGAAGAGGTCACGGCGGTTTTCCAAGGCGGCAAGCACCACGAGTTCGAGCAGCGGATGACGACGCTGATGCATCGGGAGGACGCATCCGACGGCGCGCCACCCCGCGACGAGGTGGATCTCGGCGCCGGATCGGCGCGCCTGATCGTGCGACAGCCCTCGTGAAATACGCCACACGCAGTGCGATCCGGGTGACTTCACCCGGATCCCACTGGCGCAGTGTGAAATTCGTCCCTATCGGGGCAGAACCTCGTTCAGCTTTCCGGTGGCGACGTCGAAGACGAAGCCGCGGATGGAGTCCTTGTGCGGCACGAACGGGCTCGCGACGATGCGCGCGATCGATTGGCGCACATCGGTTTCCAGGTCCGAGAAAGCCTCAGCCGACCACTCGGGCTTGATGCCGGTCTCCTCCTGGATGCTCGCCTTGAAGTCGTCGTCGGTGAAGGTGAGCATGCCGCAGTCGGTGTGGTGGATCAGGATGATCTCCCTGGTCCCCAGCAGCCGCTGGCTGATGGCCAGCGAGCGGATCTCGTCGGCTGTGACGACGCCGCCGGCGTTGCGGATGACGTGCGCCTCGCCCTCGGCGAGGCCGAGCGCGCCGTAGACATTGAGCCGCGCGTCCATACACGCGACCACGGCCACGCCCTTCGCGGGCGGCAGCGGCAGCGGGCCTTGGAAGGTGCTCGCGTACGCCGCGTTGTTCTCCAGGTACTCATCGGTGACAGTCATGGGCCATCCCCTGCGCTCGGTATGCGTGAATCCCTATGTATGACCAGCCCCACGGTAGGTGGCCGCGCGGCACGGGACATGGATCCCGTTCACCGTGATTCGTTTACTTGCGCGCGGTGGCCCGATGATAGCTCTCGGGATGCCCGATGCCGGGCCCGTGCGGTGGGGCCCGGCATGTCGGTGCGGTGTGCCCGCACCGGTCAGTGCGCGGCCGAGTCCCAGCTGCGGCCGACGCCGACGGAGACCTCCAGCGGCACCGAGAGGGCGATCGCGGCGGACATCTGCTCACACGCCAGCGCCTCGAGCGTCTCTCGTTCCCCGTCGGCGACCTCGAACAGCAGTTCGTCGTGGATCTGCAACAGCATCCTGGAGCGCAAACCCGCCTCGCGCATCGCCCGGTGCACGTTGATCATCGCCACCTTGATGATGTCGGCCGCGGTGCCCTGGATGGGGGCGTTGAGCGCCATCCGTTCGGCGGCCTCCCGGCGCTGCCGGTTGCTGGAATCCAGATCGGGCAGGTACCGGCGGCGGCCGAACAGCGTCTCGGTGTAGCCGACCTTGCGTGCCTGCTCCACCACCTCGTACAGATAGTCGCGGATGCGGCCGAAGCGGGCGAAGTAGACCTCCATCTGCTCCTTCGCCTCGGTGGTGCTGATCTTCAGCTGCGCGGACAGACCGTAGGAGCTCAACCCGTAGGCCAGGCCGTAGGACATCGCCTTGATCCGGCGGCGCAGTTCCGGGCTCACCTCGGAGATCGGGATGTCGAAGGCCTTCGACGCCACGAAGCTGTGCAGGTCCTCCCCCGAGTTGAACGCCTCGATCAGGCCCTCGTCCCCGGACAGGTGCGCCATGATCCGCATCTCGATCTGGCTGTAGTCGGCGGTCATCAGCGACTGGTACCCGGAGCCGACCACGAAGGTGTCGCGGATCTGCCTGCCGGTATCGGTGCGGATCGGGATGTTCTGCAAGTTCGGTTCGGTGGAGGACAGCCGCCCGGTGGCCGCGATCGTCTGGTTGAACGTGGTGTGGATGCGACCGTCCTCGGCGACGCACTTGAGCAGGCCGTCGACGGTGACCTTCAAGCGCGTGGCGTCGCGGTGCGTGAGCAGATGCTCCAGGAAGGGGTGCTGGGTCTTCTCGTAGAGCGATTCCAGCGCGTCCGCGTCGGTGGTGTAGCCGGTCTTGGTGCGCTTGGTCTTCGGCATGTCCAGCTCGTCGAACAACACCACCTGCAATTGCTTGGGCGAGCCCAGGTTGATCTGCTTGCCGATCACCTCGTAGGCCGCCTCGGCCGCCTCGGCCACCCGGTCGGCGAACTGCCGCTGCAGCGTCGCCAACTGGTCGGTGTCCACCGCGATGCCCGCTTCCTCCAAGGTGGACAGCACACCCAGCAGCGGCAGCTCCATGTCCGCCAGCAGCGGGGTGGACTCGATCTGGGCCAGTTCCCCGTCGAGCGTGTCGGCCAGGTCGGCGACGGCACGCGCGCGCAGCATCTGCGCCCGCGCGAGCTCGGCGTCGACGGCGTCCTCGTCGTCGAGCAGCGACAACTGCGCGGTCTCGCCGGTCTCGGCGCGCAACTCGCGGTGCAGGTAGCGCAGTGACAGGTCGTCGAGGTTGAACGTGCGCTGGCCCGGGCGGACCAGATACGCCGCCAGCGCGGTGTCGCTGGTCAGCCCGCCCAGTGCCCAGCCGCGGCCGCGCAGGGCGTGCAGGGCGGCCTTGGCCTCGTGCAGCGCCTTCGGCACGGCCGGGTCGGCCAGCCAGGCGCCCAGCGCCGCCTCGTCCTCGGGGGTGAGCACCGTGACGTCGATGTAGCCGCTCTCGCCGTCACCTGCGGCGATGGCGAGCGCACGAACGTCACCGCCGGCCGGGGAGCCGGTGCCGAGGATCGAGACACCGTGGCGCACACCGGCTTTCGCGTGCTCGGCGAGCCAGTCCGCGACCGCACCGATCTCCAGCGCGCCGCCGCTGATCTCGAAACCGGCCTCCGCCTCCGGCTCCGGCGGAGCCAGCGTCTCGAACAGCCGGTCGCGCAGCACGCGGAACTCGAGATCGTCGAACAGCTGATGGATCTTCTCGCGATCCCACGGCCCCTGCGCCAGCTGATCGGGGGTGTACGGCAGCGGCACCTCCCGCATCAGCTCGGTGAGCTGCCGGTTGAGCACCACGCTGCTCAGATTGGCCCGCAGCGCGTCGCCGACCTTGCCTTTCACCTGGTCGACCTTCTCGACCAGCGTGTTCAGGTCGCCGTACTCGCGGATCCACTTGGCCGCGGTCTTCTCCCCCACGCCGGGAATGCCGGGCAGGTTGTCACTCGGATCGCCGCGCAGCGCCGCGTAGTCGGGGTACTGGTTGGGCGTGAGGCCGTATTTGGCCATCACTTCGTCAGGGGTGAACCGGGTGAGGTCGGACACGCCCTTGCGCGGGTACAGCACCGTGACGTTCTCGTTCACCAACTGGATGGAGTCCCGGTCGCCGGTGACGATGAGCACGCGGAAACCCGCGGCCGTCGCCTGCGTGGTGAGCGTGGCGATGATGTCGTCGGCCTCGAAGCCCTCGATCGCCATCACCGGAATGCCCAGCGCGCCCAATACGTCCTTGGTGAGTTCCACCTGCCCGCGGAACTCGTCCGGCGTGGTGGTGCGGTTGGCTTTGTACTCCGGATACGCCTCGGCGCGGAAGGTCTGGCGCGACACGTCGAACGCCGCGGCCACATGCGTCGGCTTCTCGTCGCGCAGCAGGTTGATCAGCATCGCGGTGAAGCCGTAGACCGCGTTGGTGGTCTGCCCGGTGACCGTCTTGAAATTCTCCGCCGGTAGCGCGAAGAACGCGCGATAGGCGATCGAATGCCCGTCCAGCAACAGCAGCGTCGGCCGGTCTCCCGAGCCGGGATCGCCGGAGCCGGACGCGGGGGCAGGACGCGGAGCGGTCGTGGGTGAACTCACGCCCCAGAGTCTAGGGACCGGCACCGACAAGGCGATACGCCGACACCCGGCAGCCGGAGCCGCCGGGACCGGATTCCGGTCCGCGGGGCGCGAGTACCGGTCGCGCCCCGCGCCGTCAGAGTGTGCCCGCCAGTTCCCGCAGCACCGGCAGACTCACCGATCCGGAGCCGAGCACCACGTCGTGGAAGGCCTTGATGTCGAAGTCCGCGCCGAGCCGCTCGGTGGCCGCCACCCGCTGGCGCAGGATTTCCAGCTGCCCGATCTTGTAGCCGACCGCCTGCCCCGGCATCGCGATGTAGCGGTCCACCTCCACGGTGATCTCGGCCAGCCCGACCGGCGCGTTGGCCACCATGAAGTCGATCGCCTGCTGCCTGCTCCAACCTTTCGCGTGCAGGCCGGTGTCGACCACCAACCGGCAGGAGCGCCAGGAATCGCCCGCCAGCATGCCCAGGCGGCCGAGATCGTCCTCGTACAAACCCATCTCGTCGGCAAGCCGCTCGGTGTAGAGCGCCCAGCCCTCGACGAACGCGGTGTTGGCGAAGGACTGGCGCTGGAAACGCGGCAGGTGATCGAGTTCGTTGGCGATGGTGAGTTGCAGATGATGACCGGGGATCGCCTCGTGGTAGGCCACCGACGCGGTCTCGAAGCGCCCACGGCCGGTGGGATGGTGCTGGTTGACGAAGTACGTGCCCGGCCTGGACCCGTCGGCGGCCGGCGGGAAGTAATACGCCGCAGGCGAATCCGCGGCCAGGAACTCCGGCACCGGGACGATGTCGCAGGACTCCTTCGGCAGGCGTCCGAACCAGTTCCCCATTTCGGCGGTCGCCACGGCCAGGGCGCGGCGGGCGTCGAACATGATCTGCTCGGCGTCGTCGTAGCGCAGCGCGGGATCGTCGCGCAGCCGACCGAAGATCGCACCGAGATCGCCGGTGCCGAACAGGCGCGCGCCCACCGTCGCGTATTCCTCGCGCAGCTTCGCCAGCTCGGCGAGGCCGAGTTCGTGGATCTCGTCGGCGCCGAGATCGGGCAGCGTGGTGTGGTGGCGCAGCAGCCGCCGGTAGATGTCCTCGCCGTCGGCGCCGAGCCAGCACAGGCCCGGCTGGTCGTCGGGACGCGCGGCGGGCAGCAGTTCGTCGTACAGCGCGTCGCGGTAGACCTGGAACGCAGGCCGGATGACATCCCGCGTCACCTCGGTCAATTCGGAGCGCCATGCGGCCTCGCCGTCCCAGCCCTCCGGACCGGCGAAGGTGACGAACGGATCGGCGGCCACGTCGGAATCCAGGTAGCCGTCCAGCTGATTGAGCGAGCGCTCGATGGCGATCCGGGCGGGCGTGCGGCCCGCGGCCAGTCCCGCGCGGAACCGCTCCACGGCCTGGCCGAGCATGTCCCCGAACTGGCGGTAGCGGCGTACCAGCGCCAGCGCGTGCTCCGGCCGCGGCGCGTTCGTCTGCGGCGCCACCATCAGCACGCCCGCGTGCACGCCGTTCATCTGGTCGGAGGCCAGTTCCAGCGGCCGCCACTCCAGATGCTCGACCGCACCGTTCAATTCGGTGCGCAGCAAGCTGCGGGTGATGCGGTCGCCCTGGCTCAACCCCTCGGCGTCGAGCGCGTCGACCGCGCACAGCAGATCGCGCCAGGTCGACAGCAACCGCTGTTCGGCGTCGACGGACAGATCCTCGATCCGATCGTCGAAGCGGCGGTCGCCGAGCAGGGTCGCCTCGCTCGGCGCCGCCTCGAGGACGCTGTCCCAGTACCGCTCGGCCAAGCTCATCAGCTCGTCGTGACCATCCATGGTCACGATCATGCCTCGAGCCAGGCCGCGCGGCACCGGAGTCTGCGGCGAGTTAGGCGAAGCCGCCCCAGCGAAGGCGGAGGTACGCCTCAACGGCGCAGCCGGACGAAGTCCGTCCTCAGCCCGCGCATGGCCGCAGCGAAGGCGGAGGTACGCCTAGCCCACGCCGAGATACGCCGATTTCACCGCGGGATCGGTGAGCAATTCCGCGCCGCGGCCGGTCTTGGTGACCTCACCGGTCTCCATGATGTAGGCGCGGTCGCTGCGGGCCAGCGCCTGCTGTGCGTTCTGCTCCACCAGCAGCACCGTGGTGCCCTGCTGGTTGATCTCGCCGATGATCCGGAAGATCTGCTGGATCACCATGGGCGCCAACCCCATCGACGGTTCGTCGAGCAGCAGCAGCCGCGGCCGCGCCATCAGCGCGCGGGCGATGGCCAGCATCTGCTGCTCACCGCCGGAGAGCGTGCCGCCGACCTGCTTGCGCCGCTCCAGCAACCGGGGAAAGAGCTCGAACACCCACTCCAAGGTCCGGTCGTACTCGGCCTTCTGCTTGAAACCTCGTCCGTAGCAACCCATGTCGAGGTTTTCCTGCACCGTCATGCCGGGGAAGACGCCCCGGCCCTCCGGCGCTTGGATCAACCCGTGCAGCACCCGCTCGTGCGCCTTCATCTGGGTGATGTCGCGACCCTCGAACAGGATCCGGCCACGCGTCAACGGCAGCAGTCCCGACATCGCGCGCATCGTGGTCGTCTTGCCCGCGCCGTTGGCGCCGAGCAGGGTGACCAGCTCGCCCTCCGCGACGGTCAGCGAGATCCCGTGCAGCGCTTGGATCCTGCCGTAGTTGACGACCATGCCCTCGACTTCGAGCAGCGGTGTGCCCGCTGCGGTCTCGCGTGCCGTCTCCGCCACCGGCTCGGTGGCCGCCGCCTTGGCGAGCGGCACCGCATCCGGCTCGGGCCCGGACGGCGCGACATCCCCGGACGCGCCGTCTTCGCCCGTGGCGGAGCCGGTTCCGACCGCTTCGGCGTCCGGCACGCCGAGATACGCGGCGATGACGGCGGGGTCGTCCTTGATGTCCCCGGGGAGCCCGTCGGCGATCTTGCGGCCGAACTCCAGCACCACGATCCGGTCGGTCACGCCCATCACCAGCCGCATGTCGTGCTCGATGAGCAGCACGGTGAACCCGTCGTCGCGGATCTTGCGGATCAGGTCCATGAGCGCGGACTTCTCGCTCGGATTGAACCCGGCCGCTGGCTCGTCCAGGCACAGCAGCTTCGGCTCGGTGGCCAGCGCGCGGGCGATCTCCAGGCGACGCTGGTCGCCGTAGGACAGGTTGCGCGCCTTCTCCACCGCGCGCGGAGCGATCCCGACGAACTCCAGCAGCGCCATACCGCGCTCGATGGCGTCGCGTTCCTCGCGCCGATGCCGCGGCGTCCGGAACACCGCGCCCGGCACCGAGGTCTTGTGCCGCGCGTCGGTGCCGACCACGACGTTCTCCAGCGCGGTCATCTCACCGAACAGGCGCACGTTCTGGAACGTGCGGGCGATGCCGAGGCGAGTGATCGCGTTGCGTTTGGTCTTGGTCAGCGGTTTGCCGTCGAAGTAGACCAGTCCGGAGGCGGGTTGGTAGACGCCGGTGATCGCGTTGAAGCACGTGGTCTTGCCGGCGCCGTTGGGTCCGATGAGACCGAGGATCTCGCCGCGGCGGATCTCGAAGCTCACCTGGTCCAGCGCGGTGAGCCCGCCGAACTGCACCGTGAGGCCCTCGGTCCGCAGCAGCGGCGCACCCACCGCGGTCTCGATCTCGCGGCGCGGGGCGACCACTTCCGCCACGGTCTCCGCGTCGGCGAGTTCCGGGATCACCTGGGTGACGTCGACCGTGCCCGCGGACTCGGCCTGTGGCTCGGCAGCGTAGCCCGCGGCCATGTCCTCGTTGTCGAACAGCGCGTCGCCCGCACCCGGCCCGGTCATCGGCCCGCTCCGATCGGCTCGACGGGGGCCGGTCTGCGCACGGCCTGGTACACCTGCCTGCCGTAGGTGAGCAGCTTCTGCCGCACCGGGAACAGACCCTGCGGACGCAGAATCATCATCACCACCAACGCGATGCCGAAGTACAGATATTTGAGGTCGCCCAGCGACTGCGCGCCGCCCTTGCGGAACAGCAGCACACTGCCGAGCAGCAGCAATGCCAGCACGCCGGTCACCACCATCGCGGTGATGACGCCGCGCCGCGGCCATACGCTCAGCCGGCCCGACCACAGCCGCCACGCGACGATCAGCGCGACGAACACCGCGACATCGATCGCCAGCAGGACGTACCCGGTCGACTCGTTGCTCACCAGGTTCACCGACTGCAACCTTGCGGGCAGATAGGCGATCACGAACGCGCCGAAGATCACCCCGAGCTTGTTGCCCTGCCCGCCGATGACCACCGCGCACAGGAACAGCATCGAGTTGATGATGTTGAACCCGGTGGGATTGATGAACTGCACCTGTCCGGCGTAGATCGCGCCGGACATGCCGCCCACCGCGGCGCCGATCATGAACGCCCACAGCTTGAACTTGAACGTCGGCACGCCCATGATCTCGGCCGCGTCCTCGTCCTCGCGGATGGCGACCCAAGCGCGGCCGACGCGGCTGCGCTCCAGGTTCCCGACCAAGAGCAGCACGATCACCACCAGCACCATGCCGAGCCAGTACCAATAGGTGCCGTAGCCGGCGCGGTCGAGCAGGTCGGCGCTGTCCGGGTTGCCGCTGTTGCCGCCGGAGAACACGCCTTCCGGTCTGCTCGCGGACTCGCCGACGTGCGGGTACGCGACACCCGACAGGCCGAGGCTGCCGTTGGTGATCTCGGTGAGGTTCTCCGCGAGCAACCGGACGATCTCACCGAAGCCGAGCGTCACGATCGCCAGGTAGTCGCCGCGCAGGCGCAGCGTCGGCGAACCGAGGATCAGACCGGACACCGCGGTCACCGCGACCGCGATCGGCAGGCACGCCAGCCAGGCCCATTTCGGATCGAGCCAGCCGCCGTCGGTCTGGTTCCACGGGCTGTTGGGGCTGGTGAGCAGGCCGACGGTGTAGGCGCCGACCGCGTAGAAGCCGACGTAGCCGAGATCGAGCAGGCCCGCCTGCCCGACCACGACATTGAGGCCGATGGCCAGCAGCGCGTACATCGCGACCTGCGCCATCACCAGGCCGAAATTGTAGGAAGGGGTGTTCAGCAGCGGCGGCGGGAACAGCGGGAGCAAGGCGAGCAGGAGCAGGATCGGGACGCCGACGCCCCACTGCGCGGGCCTGCTCAAGCCGTCCCACCAGGTCCTGATCGCGTCCCCGAGGCCGCGGCGCGCGGGGTCCGGCGTGGACGCCGTCGTAGTCGTGTCGGTCATGCGCGCGCCCTTCCGAGACTCTCGCCGAGGATGCCCGTCGGGCGAACCATCAGCACCAGAACGAGCACCACGAACGCGACCACGTCACGCCACTCGGTGCCGAACAGCATCTGGCCGTACTGCTCCACCACGCCGAGCACCAGACCGCCCAGCAGCGCGCCGCGCAGGTTGCCGATGCCGCCGAGCACCGCGGCGCTGAACGCCTTGATACCGAGGATGAATCCGCCGGAGTAGATGATCCCGTTCGGGATCTTCAGCGTGTACAGCATCGCCGCCGCGCCCGCGAGCACGCCGCCGATGAGGAAGGTCAGCATGATGACCCGCTCCCGCGAAACGCCCATCAACGTCGCGGTGTCGGGATCCTGCGCCACGGCGCGGATACCGCGCCCGAACTTGGTCCGGTTGATCAGGACTTCGGTGACGATCGCCAGCGCCACGGCCGCGATCACGATGAGCAGCATGATGTTGGTGACGTCCGCGCCGCCGAAACTGAACTGCACGGTGGGCTCGACGAGCCGGATGGCCTGCTGCGCGTTGGTGCCGCCGAGATCGGGGCGGATCTTCGGCAGCACGAAGTGCACCAGTTCCTGGAGGACGAACGACATGCCGATCGCGGTGATCAGGAAGGCCAGCGGCTTGGCGCCGCGCTTGCGCAGCGGACGATAGGCCACCCGCTCCAATCCGACGGCCGCGCCGCCGGATACGAGCATGCCCACCACCATCGCCAAGCCCAGGTACACGACCGTGAGCGCCACGCCCTGGGTGTAGGCGTCGGGGCCTGCCGTGAATCCGAAGATCATCAATCCGATCAACTGGCCGAACAACCCGAGCATGAAAATTTCCGAATGGGCAAAATTGATCAGCCGCAATACGCCGTACACCAAGGTGTAGCCCACGGCGACCAAGGCATAGATGGCGCCATAGGTCACGCCGTCGACGGTCAGCCGCCAGAAATTATCGATCAGCCCCTCGTAGTTGAAGTCGACCGAGCCGGCCGCGAGTTGTACCCCGGCGGCCAATGCCGTTTGTTTCATTTATTTCTGCCCTCATCCATTCGCCCACCGAACAACGGCACGTACGGGGATTCGTCCGAATCCCCGTACGTGCCGTGCGCCCGGGATCCGGGGCTACTTGACCTCGTACACCCAGATCAGCGCGTTCGACAGTTCACCGTTCGGGTTCCACTTGTACTGACGCGCGAGGCCGGCACCGTCGTACGTCCGCACATAGTCGAGCAGGTCCGGGCGGGTGACCTTCCCGCCGTCGATGCCCTTGGCCAGGATCGTGGTCAGGTCGTAGGCCTCGACCGAGTAGACGCCCGGCGCCTGACCGTTGAGCGCCTCGTAGTCCTTGGCGAACTTCTCCGGGGCCGGACCGCACGGGCACGACAGCTTCGCGCCCTTGGCCGCGCTGCCCGCCTGGGCGACGAACTGCGGGTCGTTGGTGCCGTCGGCGGAGACGAAGACCGCCTTCACGCCACCGGACTTCAACTGCTGGGCCAGCGGCGCGGCCTCGGAGTAGTAGCCGGAGTAGAAGATGGCGTCCGGATTCGCCGCCGCCACCTTGGTGACCGTCGCGGAGAAGTCCTTGTCGCCCTTCTTGATGCTGGCCGCGCACGCCGGGTCGGCGGCGGCGCCGAGGCCTTCGGTGATGGACTTCGCCAGGCCGGTGCCGTAGTCGGTGTTGTCCTGGATGACGCAGACCTTCTTGTAGCCGGCACTGTTGACCAGGTACTTCGCCACCGAGGGACCCTGCACGTCGTCGTTGGCCAGACCGCGGAAGAAGGTGGTCCAGCCGTTCTGGGTCAGCGTCGCGTTGGTCGCCGACGAAGTGACCGACACCAGGCCCGCGTCGCTGAGGATCTTGCCGGTCGCCTTCGTCTCACCGGAGAAGGCGGGACCGACCAGGCCGATGATCGAGCGGTCGTTGACGATCTGCGGGATCACCTGGGTGGCCTTCTGCGGGTCGCCCTCGGTGTCGAACTGCTTGAGCTCGATCTTGCAGCCGGGGTTGGCCTTGTTGTGCTTGTCCAGGGCCAGCTTGACGCCGTTGACGATGTTGATGCCGAGCGCGGCGTCGGGGCCGGTCAGCGCGCCCGCCATCGCGATGGCCGTGCCCGGCGCGCAGGTCGCCTTGCCGTCGCCCGCGGGATCGGCCGCCGTTGCCGCGTCGGCCTTCGGCACTTCCTTGCCCTGCTGGTCGACCTGCAGAACCGGCTGGATGGAGAGGCCGCCCGCCCCGCTGGTACCCGAGGAATCCGAACCGCTGCTGGTGGATTTGTCGCTACAACCCGTCAGCACCAGCGCGGCGGCGGCGCCGACGGCCAGAACAGCTCGCGTCGAGCGACTGCGCCATGTCGAACTAAGCACGTTTCACCTCATCTAAGTTCTGTGCTCCCCCGGGATCGCCGAGGAGGCCGACTCACATCAGCCCGGTCAGAACATAGCGTCGGTACGTTAGTTCCGCATCACATTCGGATCATGCGCGCGACATCGTTTCGAATTCTTGTTCACGACTACGTTTCGTTCGCGTAAATTTTCCCGCGAACGGCGCCGTCACTTCGGTGTCAGGTTCTCCAGCACTACCTCGGCGACCGCCTTCATCGTCGTGCGGCGGTCCATTGCGGTGCGCTGAATCCACTTGAACGCCTGCGGCTCCGAAAGGCCCTGCGTCTGCATCAGCACACCCTTGGCACGCTCCACCAGTTTGCGCGTCTCGAGTCGCTCGGCGAGATTCGCGACCTCGCTCTCCAGCGCGGTGATCTCGTGGAAGCGACTGGCGGCCAATTCGATGGCGGGCACCAGATCCGATTTCGTGAACGGCTTCACCAGGTAGGCCATCGCACCCGCGTCACGGGCCCGCTCCACCAGATCGCGCTGGCTGAACGCGGTCAGGATGACCACCGGGGCAACGCGTTTCGACGCGATCTCCGCCGCCGCGTCGATCCCGTCACGGCGCGGCATCTTCACGTCCATGATGACCAGATCGGGCCGGTGCTCGACGGCGAGGTCCACCGCCTGCTGGCCGTCACCCGCCTCGCCGACCACCTGATAGCCCTCTTCGGTCAGCATCTCGACCAGATCCATGCGAATGAGCGCCTCGTCCTCGGCGACGACGACCCGCTTCGCCCCGGCGTCCTTCTTGGTGCCGGCGCCCCCAGCTGCTGTGCTCATAGGTAGACCCCTCTGGTTCCGATGCCCTGTACCCGACCCAACCAAAGGAAAGCCGCGCTCGCACGGGGCGAGCTCCGGCCATCCTTCGGGCTGTCGAGTGATGTAAAGAGTACCTTTCACTTCGGCATAGAACGCATATACCCTGCGCAAACCGCGCCTCCGCGCCGTTCGGGCCAACCCATTTCCGTCCACGCCACCCGACCCGCTATAGTTCCACCCGGTGCGCCGAGTTGGCGGAACTGGCAGACGCGACGGTCTCAAAAACCGTTGTCCGAAAGGACGTGTGGGTTCGAGTCCCACACTCGGCACCAAGGTGGAACGCGATCTCTGCGATTGCCACTCCCTGATTCCGTCACGCGGCCCCCGCCGAGCGCAAGCGCGGTGCCACACCACGTGATGCCACGGCCACGCCTCCGCCTAAACGTCCGGCGTCGTCGGCTGCCGCAGCTTCGGCCGTGGTTGCCGTGCTTCGGCGTCTTCGGCGGTTCTGATCACCTCGCGAAGGGTTTCCCGGGCCTGCGCCAGGTCGGTCGCACGGTGATCGAGCCGGACCAGCTGGGTGCGTAGCTTCTCCAGCACCCCGGGGCAAGGGCGCAGGGAGCCCTCGTCCAGAGCGCAGGGCAGCACTTGTCGAACCAAGCGCGTCGACAGGCCCGCGGCCAGTAAGGCCCGGATCTGCCGGACGGTCTGTTCCGCGGTGCGGTCGTAGTCGCGGTAGCCATTGGCCTGCCGCTGCGGTGTGAGCAAACCGGCGTGCTCGTAGTAGCGCAGCTGACGTTCGCTGGCGCCGGTGCGTTCGGCCAATTCTCCGATCAACATGCGACGTCACTCCCGATCTCTTGACCTTGCACTGCGTCAACCTTCAACACTGCACCCGCGGCCCTATTCCTCGAACGCCACGGGAGGCAGCCCTTGATCATCGACGCGCACAGCCATGTTCACGACCCGGTGCGGACTCATATCGAACTCATGGACGAAGCGGGAGTGGACCGGGCGGTGCTGTTCGCCACACGTCCGCATCCGGAACGGGCGACCGATCTCGTGTCGCTCCGAAACGAGATGAGCGCTTTGACCGCCGCCCTCGACGGGCGCGGGAAAGACGCCGACAGCTACCGCCTGGCGTGGCAGGAACTCGACGCGGCGCTCGCGACATATCCCGATCGTTTCATCGGCTTCGGCACGGTGCGGCTCGATCTGCCCGCGTCGGAGATCGCCGAGTACGTGTACCGCGAGGTGGTCGGCCGAGGCCTGCGCGGCATCGGCGAACTGACACCACAGCCCGACAACGCGGCGCGGATCGAACCGGTCCTGCGAGCCGCCGCCGACCACGGGGGCCTTCCGGTGGTGGTCCATGGATTCGCCCCGACCACGGCCCGGGACTTGAGAACTCTGGCGGACCTCGCACGTCGGCATTCGACCGTTCCACTGATCATCAGCCAGATGGGCGGGCTCAACTGGCTGTCGGCCATCGAATTGGTCCGTGAAATTCCGAACATGTACCTCGAACTGTCCACCGCCAACGTCATATTCGCTGTTCGGCTCGCGATCGACGAAATTCCCGACCGTACTCTGTTCGGCTCGGACGCCCCCTACGGCGACCCCTTCCTTGCTCGCGCCACGGTGGAACGCGTCACCGCTTCGGGCGAAGTGCGGGAACGTGTCCTCGGCGAAACCATCGCCCGGCTACTGCAACTCTGACGCCGACCGGTCACTGCGATGGCTACCGCCGACACCCGCCGAAGCCGTGATCGACACGCCCCGGCCACTGTCGCAGCCAACCGTGTACCAGCGGATGGCGATGGGTACTCGACGGCCGGGGCGATATCGCGGATGGCGAGCATGCGTCCTCATCGAACCGATCCGAGTGTCGAATCGTTGTCCCTGTGGCGGCATTCGACATCCGGGGCCAGCGGAGGTATGCGATGCGAGTGAACAGGACCACCGTGGATCTGTCGGAGTATCCGGATCTGGTGGTCATCTATATCGGCATGCGGGTGCGGCGGCCTCGGGGGATGCTGCGGTTGCTCGGGCTGGGGCCGAAACTCTATCGCTCGCACAAGGATCGTCCGGACGGGTTGCTGCTGCACGAAGATCTCGTGTGGGCGCTGTTCCCGCCGCATTGGGGCGCACGGCAGTACTGGCGTGATCTCGAGAGCCTCGAAGCCTGGACCCGGACGGCACCACATCGGGACTGGTGGCGGGAGTTCCTGCGCGACTCCGGCGGCACCGGCTTCTGGCACGAGGCGTACTTCGCTCGTGGCGGCATCGATGCCATGTACGACGACATGGACCCCGCGACAGGACTCGCGCGGTTCGCGCCCGTGGTCGCCTCGCGCGGTCAGCGCTTCTCCACTCGCGGTCGGGTCCAGGGCAGACCGGCCGGGGTCGAGCCCGTGGTGAGCGAAAACGCTTACTACGGCAGCGAATCCGAGTAGCCTGCGCGCGCTGTCATATCACGAAGCAATCACAATGCAGCGTTTGAATGCCTGCGCGCCGGGGTACAGCAAGAAGGAGAATCGAACAGCACCACTCCTCGGAGTGACGTACGTCGCAGGCCAGAGGCCGGAAGCGGCGCACTTCGTGTACGGCGCGCTACGAGCAGATGAATATGTTGTTCCCACATGTGGGACTAACGACTCATGCCCTTCTGATAGCCTGTGCGCCGTTTATCGTTATCGGTATGCACGTCTTGTTCGTCTGCAACGGCAACGTTTGCCGTTCGGTGATCGCCGAGCGGCTCACGCGCGCCCTCGCGGTCGAACACGATCTCCCCTACCTCACCGCCGAAAGCGCGGGAACCCGTGCGCTGGTGGGATTTCCCGTCGAGCCACTGGCCGCGCAGACCATCACCGGGCTCGGCGCCGACGCGAGCAACTTCCGGGCACGTCGCCTGAAGCCGGAGCTGGTCGACAAGGCCGACCTGGTGCTCACGATGACCGAGCAGATCCGCGACCAGGTGGTCGACCTGGCCTTCGGCGCCGGAGCGCGCACCTTCACGCTGCTGGAGGCCCATCGCATCGCGCACGTCACCGGCGCGCGCACGGTCGCCGAATTGCACCGGGCGCGCAACGATCTGTCGCTGGTCGGCCGGGAGAACATCGCCGACCCGGTCGGGCTGTCCCCCCAGGCGTTCTGCGAGGTCGGCGACCGCATCGCCGAGGCGCTGGTGCCGCTGCTGCTCGCGCTCGCCCCGCACGAGCAGCCGCGCTGGCCGCACGACGAGCGCCGTGGACTGGTGATCCGCCCCGGCGGCGCACCGGCGCCGCTGGCGACATTCCTCGCCGCCCAACGCACCCGGTGACCGCGGGCGAAAACCGCACGCGACAGCGCACGCAGCCGTCGCGTATCGAACCTGTTATCAACGGGCTGTGTTCATTTCCGCGTCGGACGCACTAAACTCCCGCCGGACAACACTCTCCGCCGTTGCTGGTTCGACACAGGACAGGAATCAGACATGCCGAAACGCATTTCGGATGTTTCGCTCCATGTTTATGTGACACCGGAAACTCTCGAACGCGTCGTCGACACCGTGCGCGAGGTGGTCGACGACCATCTCACCGACCGGGACGTGTTCGCCTGGCGCTTCACCCTGCCGGTCGACGCCGACGACCCGGCCCACGCGGCTCTCGAGAGCCGCTGCCCCGCGGATCCGCCCGGCGACCGCTCGGACCGTCGCGGCACCTACGAGATCGCGCTCAGTCTGGTCGGCGCACCCGACCAGCTGACCGACGACCATATGGCCGCACTGGAACGCCAACTGCTGCAGCGCATCTCAGGGCTGGCGCGAACCGAGCCGGGATCGGATATCCCGGTCTCGATCCGCGCATCGCAACGCACCGACGTCGATCTCGACATCGATCGCGATCTCGAACTGCTGTAACTCCGGACCTCAGCGCCGCGAGGGGAAGTGGCGGATGAGTCCCTCTTGCACCGTGGTGGCCAGCAGATCGCCGCTGCGGGAGTAGAAGCGGCCGGTCGCCAGGCCACGGGAGCCCGCGGCCACCGGCGATTCGGTGCAGTACAGCGCCCACTCGTCGAAACGGAAGGGGCGGTGGAACCAGATCGAATGGTTGACCGTGGCCGCGACGATGCGGTCCAGACCCCACGACAGCCCGTGGGTGGTGATGATCGAGTCCAGCACCGTGGTGTCGGACGAGTAGCCCAGCGTCGCCACATGGATCAGCGGATCGTCGGGCAGCCTGCCGTCCGCGCGCATCCACACCCGGTTGTGGTTGAGCCGCTCCCCCGTGCCCTTCAGGATCCACGCCGGATCGTTGGTGTAGCGCATGTCGATCGGATGCGGCGCCTTGACGAACATCTCCAGCTTGTCCTCCAAGCCTTCGAAGCTCTCCTCGACCCGCGGCAGTGTCTCCGGGTCCGGCACCTCCGGCTGGGCATGCGCGTGCTCGAGTCCCCTGCCCCAGTCCTGGAACGCGGCGAGCATGACGAACAGCTCCTGGCCGTCCTGGCTGGCGGTGACCGTGCGGTTGGCGAACGCCCGGCCGTCGCGATGACGGTCCACCCGGTACTCGATCGGCTTCTTCACATCGCCGCCGCGCACGAAGTGCGCGTTGACCGCGTGCACCGGCCGGTCGCCGACCGTGCGGCCCGCGGCGATGATCGCCTGCGAGACGAGCTGACCGCCGAAGGTACGGCTCCACACCTTCTCCGGGTGCTGGCCGACGAACACGTCCTCGTCCATCTGCTCGAGATCGAGCAGGGCAAGCAGCACATCCAGGTCGGAACGCTGCGTGCCGTCCGCGACGTCGACGGGGCTGCTCAGGGAAGCACTCACTAATGGTCCTCCTCACCGATTCGGTGAACGTGGATCAGGTTGGTGGAACCGACGGTACCGGGCGGCGACCCGGCGACGATGACCACCAGGTCACCCTTCTGGTATCGGTCCATCGACAAAAGTGCTACATCCACCTGGTGGATCATCGCGTCGGTGCTGCTCACGGTCGGCACGATGAAGGTCTCGGTGCCCCAGGTGAGCGCCAGCTGGCTGCGGACCTCGGGCAGCGGCGTGAACGCCAGCAGCGGCAGCGGGGTGTGCAGGCGGGCCAGGCGGCGCACCGTGTCGCCCGACTGGGTGAACGCGACCAGCGCCTTGGCGTTGAGCCGCTCGCCGATGTCGCGGGCGGCGTAGGAGATCACGCCGCGCTTGGTGCGCGGCACGTGGGTCAGCGGCGGCACCCGGGTCGACTCGGTCTCCACCGCGTGCACGATGCGCGCCATCGTGCGCACCGTCTCGATCGGGTACTTGCCCACCGAGGTCTCGCCCGACAGCATCACCGCGTCGGCGCCGTCGAGCACCGCGTTCGCGACGTCGGAGGCCTCGGCGCGGGTGGGGCGGGAGTTCTCGATCATCGATTCCAGCATCTGCGTGGCGACGATGACCGGCTTGGCGTTCTCGCGGGCCATCTGGATGGCGCGCTTCTGCACGATCGGAACCTGCTCCAGGGGCAGCTCGACACCGAGATCGCCGCGCGCGACCATGACCGCGTCGAAGGCCAGGACGACGGCCTCCAGGTTGTCGATCGCCTCCGGCTTCTCCAGCTTGCCGATCACCGGCACCCGGCGGCCCACCCGGTCCATCACGTCGTGCACGAGCTCGACATCGGACGGGGACCGCACGAACGACAGCGCGATGAAGTCCACGCCGAGCTTCAGCGCGAATTCCAGGTCCTCGATGTCCTTCTCCGAGAGCGCGGGGACCGACACGTCCATGCCCGGCAGCGAGACGCCCTTGTTGTTGGAGACCGGCCCACCCTCGGTGACCCGGCAGACCACGTCGTTGCCATCGACGCGGGTGACGATGAGGCCGACCTTGCCGTCGTCGACCAGCAGGCGATCGCCGGGCTTGGCGTCCTGCGCGAGTTCCTTGTAGGTGGTGGACACGCGGTCGTGGGTCCCGTCGATGTCGTCGACGGTGATGCGGACCTCTTCACCCGTCGCCCAGACGGTCTTGCCTTCCAGGAAGCGGCCGAGGCGGATCTTGGGACCCTGCAGGTCGGCGAGAATGCCGACCGCCCGGCCGAGGTGGTCGGAGGCCTGACGCACCTTCTTGTAGTTCTCGGCATGGTCCGCGTGCTCGCCATGGCTGAAGTTCAGCCGAGCCACGTCCATGCCGCTCTCGACGAGTTCGCGGATACGGTCCTCGGTGGCAGTGGCCGGTCCGAGCGTGCACACAATCTTCGTCCGTCGCATCACGGGTAGAGCCTAGTCCCGCTCGGTGGGCAGGTCCCGCCGTGGCCATGGTGAATCCTTGGTGAAAAAAATGAACGACAGCTCCATAGCAGGTACAAACGGATATTCAGCGAGCGACATGACGGGCCAACCTCGTTTCCAGCCGGGTCTGCCCGAACCCGAGGATCAGGCAGATCACCCAGTAGTACAGCGCCGCGACTCCGTAGAGCGCGAAGAAGTCGAAAGTGGGGGCGGCGGCGAGCTGGGCGACGCGCAGCAGTTCGGTCACCAGGATGGTGGAGGCCAGTGAGGTGTCCTTCACCAAGGAGATCAAGGTGTTCGACAGCGGCGGCACGGCGATGCGCGCGGCCTGCGGCAGGATGACCAGCCGCAGCATCATCGGGTACGACATGCCGAGCGCCTGCGCCGCCTCCCATTGCCCCGTGGCGACGCTCAGGATGGCGGCGCGCACCACCTCGGCCGCGTACCCGCCGACATTGAGACTGAACGCGATCACCGCGGCGGGAAAGGGGTCGATCACGATGTCGAACTGCGGCAGCGCGTAGAACACGATGAACAGCTGCACCAGCAGCGGTGTGCCGCGAATGAGGGAAATGTAGAAGCGGGCCGCCGCCGACAACGGCCGCACCGGCGACATCCTGGCCAGCGCGACGAACAACGCGAGCGCGAGGCCGATGGCGAAGCTGATGGCGGTGAGCGGAAGGGTCTTGGTGACGGTGGCCTGCAGCATCGGCCACAGGTTGTGCCAGATGAGGTCCCGGGTGGCGGCGTCCATGAACGATGTCGGCTACTGGCTGACGTCTGTCCCGAAATACTTCTCGGAGATCTTCGCCAAGGTGCCGTCGGCGCGCAGCTGGTTCAGCGCGTTGTCCACGTCGGTGATCAGCGCGTCGCCCTTGCGCGCGGCGAACGCCTGCTTGCTCACCGATCCGGTCCGGCCCGCGATCTTCACGCTGGTGTCGCCGGTCTTCTTGGTGTATTCGGCGACGGCGAGATTGTCGTTGACGGTGGCGTCCACGCGGCCGTTCTTCAGCAGCTGGATGGCCTGCACGAAACCTTCGACGGCCTCGACCTTCGCACCCGCGTCGGTGGCGACCTTGCTCCAGTTGCTGGTGGCCGACTGCGCGCAGGTCTTCCCGTTGAGATCGGCGAGACCGGTGACGGCGTTGTTGTCGGCGCGGGTGACGATCACGCCCGCCGATGTGGTGTAGGGCGCCGACAGCGCGTACTTGACCGTGCGCTCGTCGTTCACGGTCACCTGGTTGGCCACCAGGTCGAAGCGCTTGGATTCCAGGCCCGCGAAGATGGCGTCCCACGGAGTCTGCACGAACTCGACCTTCTTGCCGAGCTTGGCACCGACCGCCTGGATCACCTCGACGTCGTAGCCGGTGAGCTTGCCGTCGGAGCCCTGGAAACTGAACGGGGAGTAGGTGCCCTCGGTGCCGACCTTCAGCACATTCGGGTCGGTGTCACCGCACGCGCTCAGTCCGGTGGCGGCGACGATGGCGAGCATGACGGCGGCGAACAGCTTGCGACGCACGGAATCCCTCTCTTCGGTGCGTGGAGCTCCACACACGGCACGCGAGTCCGGTCATGCTACGCCAGGATTTTCGCCGGCGACAGTATCGCGATCACGATGCGCGGAACGGTTGTGCTCGGCGCACGACACCGCGGAGGCGGGGCTCCCCGCGCCCGCCTCCGCGGTCTGCCGATGCCGCGATCAGTCGCGCAGCGGGCGACCGTCGCTGTCCGGTACCTTGCCGGTGAGCATCAGGATTCCGTCGACGACGCCCCAGATCCAGCCGACGGTGAAGCAGGTGAGGACGCTCACCACCAGCTGGGCGATGCCGAGGCCGGTGTACCCCAGGTAGAAGCGGCCGACACCGAAACTGCCGAGGAAGATCTGCAGCAGGCCCGCGACCAGTTTCTGCTTGTCCGACAGCGGAACACCGAACGGGTCGCGGCCCCAGGGCGCCTCCGGGTCGTTCGGGTTGTAGCCCTGCGGGCCGACCGGGTACGGCGCGGCCGGGTAGCCACCGGGCTGCTGGCCGTAGGCTCCGACGGGCTGGCCGTACTGGGGCTGCTGGCCGTAAGGGTCCGGCGGCGGGCTGTACTGCGGCTGGCTCTGTTCCTCCAGCGGCTTGGTCAGGTCAGGGCCGGTGCCCGGCGGGCCGTACTGCGGGCCTCCGGCGCCCGGATTCTGCTGGTAAGGGTCGGTCACTCATGTCCTCCTCATTAGTGCGGGCACCCTCTTGTCGGCCCCCGGCCTCACTGGATCGCCGAACCGCGGCTCGTCACGATCACGAGTCATTGTCACCGGGAACGACCGGGTTGTCGCCCCCGGAGCGTTCGGCGCTACCAGTGGTTATCGCGGCGGATCGCCCGATCGTTGCCGCGGAGGAGAATCGAGGCCGCCCGCGACGGATCGGGCCGTCGCGGCGACCGGCGGCGATCAGCCCTTGTCCGACGCTGCCGTGCCGGAATTCGTTTTCGCCGAACCGTTTTCGGAGCCATCGGGATGTCCGCCCAGCTCGGCAGCGGACGTCCCGGTCTCGGCTGCGTCGGCGGCGGACCCGGCCTTCTCGAATTCGCCGGTACCCGAGGACTTCTCGGTCGGCGCCGCTGCGGCGGCACGCAGCGCGCGGAGCTGCCACGGCCACGGCCGGGGGCTCGCGCCGGGTTGCAACTGCTCGGGCGTCTCGCGTCCCTTGGTGGCGAACACGAAGTAGGCGATCGCGGCCAGGAACACGAGGGCGGAGGTGAACGAGTTGATCCGGATGCCCGCGATCTTCGTCGCCTCGTCGGCGCGCATCAGTTCGACGAAGAACCGTCCGAAGCAGTAGCCGGCGACGTACAGCGCGAACAGCCGTCCGTGACCGATCCGGAAACGCCGGTCCACGTACACCAGCAGCACGACGACCAGCAGGTTCCACAGCAGCTCGTACAGGAAGGTGGGGTGCACGATCTTTTCGACCACGCCGGTGGAGCCGCCGTTCATCATGTCGAGCTGACCGTCGTCGCCCACCCGCCGGTAGATCTCCAGGCCCCACGGCAGGTCGGTCTCGCGCCCGTAGAGCTCTTGGTTGAAGTAGTTTCCGAGCCTGCCGATGGCCTGCGCCAGCAGGATCGGCGGCGCGACCGCGTCACCCAGAGCGGGCAACGGGATCTTGTATACCCGGCAGCCGATCCACGCTCCGATGCCGCCCAGCAGCACCGCACCCCAGATGCCGAGCCCGCCTTGGTAGATCTTCAGCGCGTCGACCGGGTGGCCGCCCGCGCCGAAGTATTTCTGCCAGTCGGTGGCCACGTGGTAGAGCCTGCCGCCGACCAGGCCGAACGGCACCGCGAACATCGCGACGTCCAGGATCGCGCCGGGCTGGCCGCCGCGAGCGCGCCAGCGCCGTTCGCCCCACCAGATCGCGACGATGATGCCGAGGATGATGCACAGGGCATACGCCCGCAGCGGGAACGGACCGAGCTGCCAGACGCCGCGCGCGGGGCTGGGGAGGTAGGCCAGCACGGCGCCGCTGACGCCGCCGTCGGCCAGGACACTGTCTGCGAGGACTCGTAACGTCACGGGGCCACCGTAGCGGAGATGCTCGACCGGCCCGCCACCACCGCACCGCCCTCGCCGCGTCGGGGTTCGCCGAAGACGCCCAGAGCACGCCCGTGCCGAGCCCGGATCATGGCGATTCGGCGGCTACCGGGTCCGAAGTCCGGAAGTCGGAGCCCGTCGGACGGGCTTCGAAACCGTGCGCTGCGCCGGACTCCGACCGGTTGCTAGGACGCGACGGTCGCCGACCGCACGCCTTCGGCCAGCTCCGCGGTGAGTGCTCGCACCGCGTCCAGCCCTCGGCCCGCCGCGCTCACCAGCGCCGAGCCGACGATGACGCCGTCGGAGTAGGACGCGATCTCGGCGGCCTGCTCGCCCGAGCGGACGCCGAGGCCGACGCCGATCGGGATGTCGGAGTGGGCCCGGATCCGCGCGCACAGGGCGGGTGCGGCCGAGGACACCACGTCCCGCGCGCCGGTCACGCCCATGGTCGAGGCCGCGTAGACGAAGCCGCGACTGGCCTCCAGCGTCTTCACCAGGCGTTCCTCGGTGGACGACGGCGCGACCAGGAAGATGCGGTCCAAGTTGTGCGTGGACGAGGCGATGAACCAGTCGTCGGCCTCTTCCGGAATCAGGTTCGGGGTGATGATGCCCGCGCCGCCCGCGGCGGCCAGATCCCGCGCGAAGCGATCCACGCCGTACTGGAGCACGGGATTCCAGTAGCTCATCACGACGGCCTTGCCCCCGGCTTCGGTGATCGCCTCGACCACCGCGAACACGTCGCGTACCCGCACACCGCCGCGCAGCGCCTGTTCGGCGGCGGCCTGGATGGTCGGGCCGTCCATCACGGGATCGGAGTAGGCGACGCCGACCTCGACGATGTCGCATCCGGCTTCGACCATCGCGCGCACGACCTCGATCGAACCGGCCAGGTCGGGGTAGCCCGCGGGCAGGTAGCCGATCAGTGCCGCGCGGCCCTCGGCTCGGCAGGCGGCGAAGGTGTTCGCCAAGCGGGACTGCTGGCTCACCGGCCCTCCTCCTTCGGCTCGTCGAACAGCCCGAACCACCGCGCTGCCGTGTCCATGTCCTTGTCGCCCCGGCCGGAGAGGTTTACCAGGATGATCGCGCCCTCGCCGAGTTCCATGCCCAGTTGCAGGGCGCCTGCCACCGCGTGCGCCGACTCGATCGCGGGGATGATGCCCTCCTTGCGACTGAGCAGCAGCAGGGCGTCCATCGCCTCGGTGTCGGTGATCGGCCGGTATTCGGCGCGGCCGACGTCCTTGAGGTAGGCGTGCTCGGGTCCGACGCCCGGATAGTCCAGGCCCGCCGAGATCGAATGCGACTCGATGGTCTGGCCGTCCTCGTCCTGCAGCAGGTACGAGTAGGCGCCCTGGAACGCTCCCGGCGTCCCGCCGGTGAACGTGGCCGCGTGCCTGCCGGTGTCGACGCCGTCACCGGCCGCTTCGTAACCGATCAGCCGGACGTCGGGGTCGTCGAGGAACGCGTGGAAGATGCCGATGGCGTTGGATCCGCCGCCGACGCAGGCGACGACCGCGTCGGGCAACCGGCCGGTGGTGGCTTGCACCTGGGCGCGGGCCTCCAGGCCGATGATGCGCTGGAAATCGCGCACCAGCATCGGGAACGGGTGCGGGCCCGCGGCGGTGCCGAAGCAGTAGTAGGTGTCGTCGGCGTTGGTCACCCAGTCGCGCAGCGCCTCGTTGATGGCGTCCTTGAGCGTCTGCGAACCGGAGGTCACCGAGATCACCTCGGCGCCGAGCAGGCGCATCCTGGCCACGTTGAGCGCCTGGCGCGCGGTGTCGACCGCGCCCATGTAGACGACGCAGTCCAGGCCCAGCAGCGCGCAGGCGGTCGCCGTGGCGACGCCGTGCTGGCCCGCGCCGGTCTCCGCGATCACCCTGGTCTTGCCCATCCGCTTGGCGAGCAGCGCCTGGCCGAGCACATTGTTGATCTTGTGCGAGCCGGTGTGGTTGAGGTCTTCGCGCTTGAGCAGGATGCGGGCGCCGCCCGCCTGCTCGGACAGCCGCTTGCACTCGAACACCGGCGACGGGCGGCCGGTGTAGTCGCGCTGCAGCCGATCGAGTTCGTTGAGGAAGGAGTCGTCGAGCCGGGACTTCTCGTACTCGGCGGTGACCTCCTCGATGACGGCCATCAGCGCTTCCGGCACGTGCCTGCCGCCGTAGACGCCGAAGTGCCCGCCCACGTCGGGCTCGTGGCCGCTGCGCTGGGCGACGCCGTCGCTGGCCTGAGGTACCGCCGCCACGCCGGTCACCGACCCCGCCGTGCCGGCTTCGGGCAGGAGGGGTGGGTGCCCGCGGTCACCAGCTCGGAGACCGCCGCGCGGGGGTCGCCACTGGTCACCAGCCCCTCGCCGACGAGCACGGCGTCCGCGCCCGCGCCCGCGTAGGCCAGCAGGTCGGCGGTGCCGCGGATGCCGGACTCGGCGATCCGGATGACCTCGGTGGGCAATCCGGGCGCGATCCGCGCGAACACGTCGCGGTCGACCTCGAGTGTCTTGAGGTTGCGGGCGTTGACGCCGATCACCGACGCGCCCGCCTCCAGCGCGCGGTCGGCCTCCTCCTCGGTGTGCACCTCGACCAGCGCGGTCATGCCAAGCGACTCGGTGCGGTCGATCAGGGAGGACAGCACGTCCTGTTCCAGCGCCGCGACGATCAGCAGGATGACGTCCGCGCCGTGCGCGCGCGCCTCGTGGATCTGGTACGGGCCGACGACGAAGTCCTTGCGCAGGATCGGGATGCTCACCGTGGCGCGGACCGCGTCCAGGTCGTCCAGCGACCCGTTGAAGCGGCGGCC
The DNA here is from genome assembly GCF_040610355.1 of Nocardia sp. NPDC004168. Lineage (NCBI taxonomy): Bacteria > Bacillati > Actinomycetota > Actinomycetes > Mycobacteriales > Nocardiaceae > Nocardia > Nocardia sp. NPDC004168. Next base: position 72,783 of record NZ_JBEXME010000017.1, read on the forward strand.
CTCGGTGAGCACGCTGATGATCCGCGCGCCACCGTCCTCGTAGGCCTTGGCCAGACTCGCCGGGTCCGGGATGTCCGCCAGCTCGCCCTTGGACGGACTTGCTCGCTTGACCTCGGCGATCACGCCGATGCCGTCCTCGAGCAGCGCCGCGCGGGCGTCCAGCGGCGCGGGAGCCGCCGCGGCGGCGGCCTTGACCGCCTGGAAGTCCAGCAGGGCTTCCCGAGCGGCCACATCCGCGCGGACCCCGTCGAGAATCGAGTCGAGTACCGTCATCTGGCTCGAATCCTTTCTGGGGAGACGGACTTGCTACCTGAGAATCCCCCCAGGCGCTGTCTCACCGATGCTGTCAAAGAATAAATGGACCTACCGGGCGCGTTCGCGCCGGGGCTGGGGTTGAACCATGCGGAAGGGCTCCGCGCAAGGTGGCACCCGCCACACCCGCCGCGCGGAGACAGCTCAGCGGCCACGTCGGCCCGCCTCGCCCGGGTCGGAATCTTCTGGGGACGCCTGCCCGGCCTGCGGTTCGTCGGTCGGGTCGGTGCCCGCGTCCAGCGCGTCCCACAGCACGCGCTCGGACAGCTGAGGTGCCGACCGGTCGTCCGGAGACTGCGCGCGCCGCTGCGTGACCTCGGCCGTGGCGGCGGCGCGCCGGAAGACCGGGTTGTCGTACTTGCCGGACAGCCGCGCCGTCTCGGCGGGCATGCGGGCCAGCAGGGCGCCGGCGCCGAACGCGGCGATCGCGCCGAGCAGCGCGAGCACGGCGGGGAACGCCGAGGTGGTCGCCGTCTCGACCTGCGCGCGCGCCGGGAGCTCCGCGAGCTTCGCGGCCCGCTCGGCGGTCTTGCCGGAATCGGTCAGCAACGCGAACGCGGGTACCGCGGCCACCGCGGCGACCAACGCGATCAGCACGCCGACCACGCGACGCAACCAGCCCTTGGTGGCCAGCACGGCCGCGATCGAGGCGAGCAGGACCAGCGCCAGCGGTGTCAGCGCGCCGAACCACACGCCGCCGTTCAGATGATCGGTGCGGGGCTGGGTCAGACCGTCCGACGAGGTGACCGTCACCCAGGTCATCCGGGACGACGCCCACAGCGCGGCGGCGGCGAGGGCGAGCAACGCCACTGGAGCGACGGGGTAGTTGCGGCGCGAATGGCCTTCCGCGCTCGCCGATCCGGCCGAGCCGTCGGCCGCTGGAACGGCTTGTGGCCCCGCGGTGTCCGGGGTCGGTTCTCGCGCTCGGTCCGGTTCGTCTCCGGGATGGGCAGCCGTCATCGCGTGCCGCCGTCCGCCGCGCCGGGTTCCGTGCCGTAGGCCCGCACCGTTCCGGCCGCCGCGATCGCCTTGAGCACCGCCATCGCCTTGTTGCGGGACTCCACGTCCTCGTACTCCGGGTCAGAGTCCGCGACGATGCCCGCGCCCGCCTGCACGTAGGCCGTGCCGTCCTTCAGCAGCGCGGTGCGGATGGCGATGGCGGTGTCGGCGTCACCGGCGAAGTCCAGGTACCCGACGACGCCGCCGTAGACGCCGCGCCGGGTCGGCTCGAGTTCCTCGATCAGTTCCATCGCGCGCACCTTGGGAGCGCCGGACAGGGTGCCCGCCGGGAAGCACGCCCGCACCGCGTCCAGCGCGATCCGTCCGGGCGCCAACCGGCCCGACACCGTCGACACGAGGTGCATGACATGGCTGTAGCGCTCGATGTGCCGGTACTCGGTGACCCGCACGGTGCCCGGCTCGCACACCCGGCCCAGGTCGTTGCGGCCGAGGTCGACGAGCATGAGGTGCTCGGCGTTCTCCTTCTCGTCGGCGAGCAGGCCCTTCTCCAGCAGCAGGTCCTCCTCCTCGGTGCCGCCGCGCCAGCGGGTGCCCGCGATCGGATGTGTCGTCGCCACACCGTCTTTCACGGTCACCAGTGATTCCGGACTGGAGCCGACGATGGAGAACGCGGTGCCGCCAGCGCCGTCCGGGATGTGCAGCAGGTACATGTAGGGGCTCGGATTCGACGCGCGCAGCATCCGGTACAGATCGATCGGCGCACCGTCGTAATCCATCTCGAAACGCTGGGACAGCACCACCTGGAACGCTTCGCCCGCCTCGATCTCCTTGACCAGGCGGCGCACGCCCGCGCCGAACTCCTCGGTGGTGCGCTTGCGCCGGTATCGCGGCTCGGGCCGGTCGAACACCGACACGGTGGAGTCGGCGGGCGCGCCGAGCGCGGCGGTCATCCGGTCCAGGCGGGCCACCGCGTCGTCGTAGGCCTCGTCGACGCGCTCGGCGGTGCCGTTCCAGTTCACCGCGTTGGCGATCAGCGTGATCGCGCCCTCGTGGTGGTCGAACGCGGCCAGGTCGGTGGCGAGCAGCAGCACCATCTCCGGCAGTCGCAGATCGTCCAGCGCCAGGGCGGGCAGCCGCTCGATCCGGCGCACCGCGTCGTAGCCGAGGTAGCCGACCATGCCGCCGGTCAGCGGCGGCAGCCCGGGCAGCCGCTCGGTGCGCAGCAGCTCCAGCGTCTCGCGCAACGCGACCAGCGGATCGCCGCCGGAGGGCGCGTCGGCCGGGACATTGCCCAGCCAGGCCGCCTCGCCGTCCACGACGGTCAGCGCCGAGGGGCTGCCCGCGCCGATGAACGACCAGCGCGACCACGACCGGCCGTTCTCCGCGGACTCGAACAGGAAGGTGCCCGCCCGGTCGGCCGCGAGTTTGCGGTAGGCCGACAGCGGAGTCTCCGAGTCCGCCAGTACCTTTCGGGTGACCGGGACCACCCGGTGCTCCGCGGCCAGCTGATGGAACTGCTCGCGGGTCGTGGTGGTGGGAGTGGACGCGCCTGCCATGTACTCATCATCCCAGGCCGGACCGACCGGCGATTGAGCGGTGCCGCCGACGCGGCGACCCGGCGCGACAAACCCGACAAATCAGGTCGACCGTCCGGTTCCCACGCGGTCGCCGAAGGTGTGGCGAGGCTCACTACACTCGCGGCGTTCCACGTCGCATGCGGTATCCATCTCGAGAGGAGACAACTGATGTACCCCTCGCAATCGGTAGCGCCCGAGGGTTCTCGGCACATCCCGAACCACAGCGTCCCGCGCCCGCACGCCCCGCGCACCGGGGGCACGAGTCATCCGGCCTACCAGCAAAGCGCCCCGGCCAACGCGCTCGCGTCCTTCGTCACCTACGTCAAAGCACTGGAGTCCCTCGACAAGAACCGCTTCCCCGACGAATACGCCGTCCACAGCGACCGCATCAAAGAGCTGAGGCCGTTCCTGCGGGCCCACGGCATCCTCGATGTGATGGCGATCAAGAACCCTGAGGTGGCGGCGCTCATCGGCGCGTAGCCGCCCTGCCCCTCGGCTCGTGCCCGATGACCGGCGCCGCGATCGGATCGCGGACAGCGCACGGCGGGCACGAGCACCAGGTCCGGCGCGCACGAAATACCCGATTCGACCGACCGCGCGGTAGTGTTCCCGGGTATGCAGCAAGGACAGCTCGCCCCTGATTTCGAGCTTCCCGATCAATCCGGCACTCCCCGCTCGCTCGACGCGCTGCTGGCGGACGGCCCTCTGGTCCTCTTCTTCTATCCCGCGGCGAACACGCCCGTCTGCACGGCCGAGGCCTGTCACTTCCGTGACCTCTCCGCCGAATTCGCCGCACTCGGCGCCACCTGTGTCGGCATCAGCACCGACAACGTGGACACCCAGGCCGGGTTCGCCGAGAAACAGCGCCTCGGCTACCCGTTGCTCTCCGACGCCGACGGCGCCGTCGCCGCGAAGTTCGGCGTCAAGCGCGGGCTGCTGGGCAAACTCGCACCGGTGAAGCGGCAAACGTTCGTCATCGACACCGACCGCACCATCCACAAGATCATCACCGGCGAGCTGCGCGCCGCCGTCCACGCCGACGAAGCGCTGAACTACCTGCGCAACCGGTAGACGAGCGCTGTCGGGCAAGCCCTTCGCATGGCCACAGACAGCGAAGGCCGGAGGTACGTAAAGAGCGCACGGCCGCAGCGAACGCGGAGGTACGTAAAGAGCGCACGGCCGCAGCGAACGCGGAGGTACGCACAGAGCGCGCGCCGTGACCGCTTCCCGATGACGGCGCGGCCTAGGCTGGACGCATGACTTCGACCGACGTGCAGCCGGGCGAGCGCAAACCCGCGGCAGCCGTCTGGCGCACGCGGATCATCGTCGGCGCGGCGATTCTCGCGGTGCTGGTCGTCTCGTACTTCGTCCTGTCCGCGTTCGTCCCGCGCTGGTGGGCGCAGCGGGTCGGGTCGATGGTGCACGGAAGCTTCGCCAAGGGCATCGGCTGGGGGCTGTTCTACGGCGGATTCTGCACCGTCGTCACGCTTTTCCTGCTGCTGTTCGCCGTGCTGGTGTGGCGGCGTAAGGCAGGCAGGTTCCTGGCCGGAGCGGCCGCGGTGGTCGCGATCCTGTGCGCCATCCCCAACCTGATGACGCTGACCATCGTGCTGGGCAGCAGCAGTGCCGCCCACGCGGGTCAGCGGATCTTGGATGTCGACGCGCCCGCCTTCCGTGGCGCCGCGCTCACGGGCGCCGTCATCGCGACGCTGTTGTTCCTCGTCGCCGTGGCGCTGTTGCTGCTGCGCAGGTGGCGGCGCACCCACCCAGCGAAACCGAAGGCCGAGGACACGCCGCCGCGCCACGTGTGAGTGAACTCACGTCATGCGGCATCTTTATGACGGTCGAGCGAAGTCGTGGCAAACTCAATGTCGCGGGTGACTGTGCACAAGATTTTCGACAATCACTAGGACAACGAACAAAACCACGTCACTTGGCTTGAAAGAAGGCACACAGTGACGAAGTGGCTCGACCCGGTCGAACAACGCGCGTGGCGTGCGATCGTGGCGCTGATGACGCGGCTGCCAGGAGCCCTGGACACCCAGCTGCAGCGCGAGTCCGGCGTGACGCATTTCGAGTACTGGGTACTGACGCTGTTGTCGGAGGAACCGGGCCATCGCCTGCAGATGAGTGAGCTTGCCCACAAGGCAAATGCATCGCTATCGCGATTGTCGCATGTGGTGTCCAAATTGGAGCGCATGGGCTGGGCACAGCGTTCGGCGACGGCGGGGCGGCGCGGCGTGCACGCGGTACTCACCGACGACGGGTACCTGAAGGTCGTCGAGGCCGCACCCGGATATCTGGAAGCCGTGCGGCACTTGGTCTTCGACGGCTTGGACGAGGCGCAGAAGGCACAGGTCGCCGAACTCGGCGAACTGCTGGCCGAGCGGCTGACCGACGCACTCGACCGGCTCGGCGAACTCACGCCCGCGAGCCGGGACGACCAGCAACCGAACGGCTCCTGAACGTACCTCCGCCTTCACTGCGACCATGCGCGGGCTGAGGACGAACGACGTCCGACAGCGCCGATTCAGGATCGCGCGGCCAGGAGCACGTCCGAGTCGAAGCAGGTGTGCGTGCCGGTGTGGCAGGCCGCGCCTTCTTGGTCGACGATCAGCAGGATCGTGTCGCCGTCGCAGTCGAGTCGTACTTCGTGCACGTACTGGGTGTGGCCGGAAGTCTCCCCCTTGACCCAGTACTGCCGACGGGAACGCGAATAGTACGTGGCCTTACGGGTTTCCAGCGTGCGCGCCAGCGCCTCGTCGTCCATCCACGCGACCATCAGCACGTCACCGGTGGCGCGTTCCTGCGCGACGGCCGAGATCAATCCGGCGTCATTGCGCTTGAGACGGGCGGCGATGGCGGGGTCGAGACTCATAGCACCGTTATAACAGGGGCGCCCGCGACCGAGCGCGCCCGGAGTGCACGATCAGCCCACCTGGGAGCGCTGGAGTTCGCCGAGCACCGCCCAGGTGCGCCGCTGGTCCTCCGGGGTGGTCAGATCGGTCTGCGAGAACACGACCTCCGTCGCGCCCGCCGCGAAGTACTCCGCGACGCGGGCCGCGATCAGGTCCTCGTCGCCGATCACCACGAGTTCCGCCGCCCGCGAGGCACCGGACAGCTCGATCACCCGCGCATAGGAGGGGATGTCGTCGTAGAACGTCGTCTGGGCCGCGGCGGCCGCACGGGCGGCATCGAGGTCGGCGGTGATCACGCCGGGCACCAGGACGGTGATCCGGGGTGCGGGCCGCCCGGCCCGCTCGGCCGCGGCGGTGAGCGGTGCGACGATGTGCTCGGCCAGCGCCTTCGGGCCGACCAGGAAGGGCAGGGTGCCGTCGGCCAGCTCACCCGTGACGCGCAGGGCCTGCGGGCCCATGGCGGCCACCAGGATCGGCGCCGGCGGGTGTGCGCCGGCCACCCCGGCGGGCAGCGGCGTGGCGGCGGTGAGCGTCTCGCCGTGGAAGTCCACCGTGCCGGTGTGCAACACGGTGCGCAGCGCGGTGAGAAACTCGCGCAGCCGGGTGATCGGCCGGTCGAAGGATCCGCCGAAGACCGGGTCGGCGAGGAATTTCGCGCCCAGACCGAGCCCGAGGGTGAACCGGCCGCCGGTGGCCGCCTGCGCGGTCTGCGCCTGGCTGGAGATCAGCAGCGGATGACGCGCCGTGATCGGCACCGCGGACGTGCCGACCGTGAGTCCCGGCACGGCGCGGCCGACGATCCCGGCCAGCGCGATGGCGTCGTAGCTGAGCGTCTGGCCGAACCACACGGACGACACTCCGGCGGCGAGCGCCGACTCACCCAGCGACACCGCCGTGTCCACGGCGTTGCCGGGGGCGTCGAGGGCGAACGGCGACAGCGCGATTCCGATGGTCATGCCCGATGCAACCGCGCCGCTTCGACCCGCCTTCCTGGTCGGCGAATTTCCGCCAGTCGCTACCGGACGACGATCTTCTCCGCCCGCATCGAATCCTTGACCTGGCCGATGGTCAGATCGCCGAAGTGGAACACGCTGGCCGCGAGCACCGCGTCGGCGCCCGCGTGCACCGCAGGGGCGAAGTGCTCGACCGCGCCGGCGCCGCCGCTGGCGATCACCGGGACGGTGACCGCCGCCCGCACGGCACGGATCATCGACAGGTCGAAACCGGCCTTGGTGCCATCGGCGTCCATGGAATTGAGCAGGATCTCGCCGACACCGAGTTCGGCGCCGCGCACGGCCCATTCGACGGCGTCGATGCCGGTGCCGCGTTTGCCGCCGTGGGTGGTCACCTCCCACCCGGAGGGGGTGTCGGGTTGCCCCTGCGGCACGGTGCGCGCGTCCACCGAAAGCACGATGCACTGGGAGCCGAATCGCTCCGACATCTCGCGCAGCACCTCCGGCCGCGCGATCGCGGCGGTGTTCACCGAGACCTTGTCCGCGCCCGCGCGCAGCAGGCGGTCCACGTCCTCGACCGTGCGCACCCCGCCGCCCACGGTGAGCGGGATGAAGATCTGCTCGGCGGTGCGGGTCACCACGTCGATCATGGTGCCGCGGTCGCCGGTGGAGGCGGTCACGTCGAGGAAGGTCAGCTCGTCGGCGCCCTGCGCGTCGTAGAGCGCGGCCAGTTCGACGGGATCACCCGCGTCCCGCAGGTTCTCGAAGTTGACGCCCTTCACCACGCGTCCCGCGTCGACGTCCAGACACGGGATCACCCGTACGGCCAACGTCATTGCCTCACCCTTTCTCCGCGGCCGCCGGATCGGCGACCGTGCAGATCATGTCGAGCAGTTCCTCGTGCACGCCGGGCGCGGCCGCGAGCACGGAGCCGGAGGCGATGGTCCACGGCTCGCCCACCAGGTCGGTGACCACTCCGCCCGCCGCGCGCACCAGCGCGACGCCCGCCGCGTTGTCCCAGGGATGGTGCCCGAACACGATCGCGCCGCCGAGCACGCCCGAGGCGGTGAACGCCAGATCGATGCCGGTCGAGCCGTGCATGCGCACCCGGGAGGACAGCCTGCTCAGCGGGCCGAGCAGGTCGAAGCGGAACTGGCCGGGGATGCGGCCGTGCGAGTCGACGTTGAACGCGCCGAAACCGATCATCGCCTCGGCCAGCTTGCCGCGCGGCAGCGGCGGCAGCGGTCGCCCGTCCAGCAGCACTGGGCCTCCGGTCATGGCGGCGTAGCGGCGGTCGAGCAGCGGCAGCCAGGTCAGCCCGAGCACCGGCTCGCCGTCGCGAACCAGCGCGAGCAACATGCCGGAGAGCGGATGCCCGGACGAGTAGTTGAAGGTGCCGTCGATCGGGTCGAGCACCCATGCGGTGCCCGAGGTGAGTTGCGGTCCGCCGAACTCCTCACCATGCACCTCGATGCCGGTGCGTCTGCGCAGTTCGGCGGAGACGGTGCGTTCCAGTTCCAAGTCCAGCTCGGTGGCGAAGTCGTTGCGGCCCTTGGCGACCGCGCTCGGCGCGCCGATGCCCTCGATGAACCGCGGGCGCACCGAGTCCAGGATCTCGCTCGCCTCCGCGAGCAGTGCCGACAGCTCCTGGGTCATCTCACCGCGGCCAGCGCCTCGGGCAGGGTGAACCGGCCCGCGTAGAGCGCCTTGCCGACGATCGACCCCTCGACGCCTTCCGGCACCAGTTCGGCGATCGCGACCAGGTCCGCGATGGTGGAGACGCCGCCGGAGGCGATCACCGGGGCGTCGGTGGCCGCGCAGACCTCGCGCAGCAGGTCCAGGTTCGGGCCGGTGAGCGTGCCGTCCTTGGTCACGTCGGTCACCACGTAGCGCGAGCAGCCGTCGCGCTCCAAGCGCTCGAGCACCTCCCACAGGTCGCCGCCGTCGCTCACCCAGCCGCGTCCGCGCAACCGGTGTTCGCCGTCGACGATGCGCACGTCGAGGCCGACGGCGATGCGCTCGCCGTGGCGGGCGATGGCCTTCGCGCACCAGACCGGGTCCTCCAACGCGGCGGTACCGAGGTTGACCCGGGCGCAACCGGTGCTCAGGGCCGCTTCCAGGCTCTCGTCGTCGCGGATGCCTCCGGACAGTTCCACCTTGACGTCGAGCTCCCCGACGACGCCCGCGAGCAGTTCCCGGTTCGAGCCGCGCCCGAAGGCCGCGTCCAGGTCGACCAGGTGCACCCATTCCGCGCCGGCTTCCTGCCAGGCCAGCGCCGCCTCACGAGGCGAGCCGTAGCTGGTTTCGCTTCCGGCTTCTCCTTGCACGAGGCGCACGGCCTCTCCGTTGGCGACATCGACGGCGGGTAGCAGCACAAGACTCACGAGAGCAGCCTAGTGGTTACCCGGCCGCGTCCGAGTGCAGGGCCTGGGCGGATGGGAGCTCGATCACGGATTCGGGCCGATCGACGCGAGCCGGTGGCCGCCGGTGTGCGACCCAGCCTGGCGGGTACCCCGCGGACCTTCACCTGCGCGACGCCCACGCGGCCACCTCGCCAAAATTTGTTGGCTACGCCCACAATCTGTTAAGTTGGCGTAGCCAATGTTGGAATCACCAACGTTATCCTGAAAGGTGCGTTCGATGCGCAAAGTCCGGCTCGCCCTCCCCCTGCTGACCCTCCCGCTGGCCGCACTCACCGCCGCCTGCGCCTCGGCCACCGCGACGCCGACGGCGGAGGTGCGCGAACTGCTGGACCGCGGGCAGATCACCGCGTTGGTCGACCGGCTCGGTCGCGCCCTGGACGAGGGACGATTCGACGACCTGCGGACGATCTACACCCCCGACGCGACCGCGAAGACACCCGGCGGCACGGCCGAGGGCCGCGACGCGCTGATCGCCCAGGCGAGCCGCAACCATGGCGAACATCTGCGCATCCAGCACGTCATCGGCAATGTGCTGATCGACCTGCGCGGCGACACGGCGGAGGTGCGGGCCAATCTGATCGCCACCTTCGCGCTCGCCGCCTCCGACGGCACACCTCCGCAGCCGGTCTACACCCTCGGCGAGGTCTACCGCTTCGACGCGATCCGCACCGGCGAAGGGTGGCGTCTGTCCCGGGTGCAGACGACCCCGATCTGGTCCACCGGCACGCGCCCGTGATCAGGGGCGCGTCGAACACGCGAGAGCGGTTCCGGGCCGCAGCGGCGAGCACGGCCGTCACCACGGCCGCCGCGATCCGCGCACCCCGGTCGACCTGGACCTCCCTTCGCCGTCCGTTCGATCTCGGTGAGCGTGCGCGTGCTCCGGCGGTCGAACAGGATCCAGCCCCGCGGTCACGAATAGCGCCGAGTTACTGCCGCCCGGTCCGGTGGCGCGGGCGACACCGTGCCCGCGATCAGGGCGCAGCGTCGGCGCTGCGCCGAGGTGAGGTCCCCGCCGGGGACGGTGCTCGCGAATCGCTCGATGGTTTCAGGGGAGCCGGGATGTCGTGATCCGCCGCGAGATCGCCGCGATCCCCAGTGGCGCGGGCGGTATCGTCTCCGCTCGGCGATCACCCCCGGTCGCCGCTTCCATTTCGCACCGAGGAAGTGCATGTCACGATCCAAAATCGCTGCCGCCCTGTCTCTTTCGGCAGCTGCCTGCTCCGCGGCCTTCGTCGCCGCTCCCGCCGCCACCGCCGCCCCGCCCGAGGAGGCGCGGCTGGCGGGATGCGAATTCGGTTCCGCCGCGGCGACCTACGACTACGCGCGGTTCGGCGACCACGCGCGGCGGATGCTCGACCTCAGCACCGGGGAATTCCGGACCGAGTTCGAGAACTTCCGCGCCAACATCCAGTCGAGCGCGGAGGCCGCGCACATCCGCGCCGAGGCCAACTCGGCCGATTGCCGCATCGTCTCGGGTGACGACAACCGGGCCGAGGTGGACGTCGACGTGGTACGGACGGTGACCAGCGACGAGACCGACGGTCTCCCGCAGACCAGCCGCATGTCGATGACCGTGACGGTGGACCGGGTCGACGGGCGCTGGCTGGTCAGCAAGGTCAGGAAGCACTGACCGGACGGCTGGTCTCGCGCGCTCCGTGCGCGGGACCGGCCTACAGCGCGTTCACCCAGTTGCGCAGCAGGTGTGCACCCGCGTCACCGGACTTCTCCGGGTGGAACTGGGTCGCCGACAGCGCACCGTTCTCCACCGCCGCCAGGAACGGCACTCCGTGCTCGGCCCAGGTCAGCTTGGGTGCGGCGAAGTGCTCGCTGGGCGGCAGATCCCACGTCTGGGCGGCGTAGGAGTGCACGAAGTAGAACCGGGTGTCGGCGTCGAGGCCCGCGAACAGCACGCTGTCGGACGGGGCGGAGACGGTGTTCCACCCCATGTGCGGCAGCACCGGCGCGGACAGCCGTTCGACCGTGCCGGGCCATTCGGCGCACCCGTCGGTCTCCTCGCCGAACTCGACGCCGCGCTCGAACAGGATCTGCATGCCGACGCAGATGCCGAGCACCGGCCGCCCGCCTGCCAGCCGCTGACCGATCAGGCGCTCGCCCCGCACCCCGCGCAGTCCCGCCATGCACGCGGCGAACGCTCCGACGCCGGGCACGACCAGGCCGTCGGCCGCCAGCACCGCTTCGGGGTCGGCGGTCACCTCCACCCGCGCGCCCGCCCTCGCCAGCGCCCGTTCGGCGGAGTGCAGGTTTCCGGAGCCGTAGTCGAGCAGGGCCACGGACTTGCCGCTCACAGGGTTCCCTTCGTCGACGGAATCCCGCTCACCCGGGGATCGAGTTCCACCGCGGTGCGCAGCGCACGCGCCACCGCCTTGAACTCGGCCTCGGTGACGTGGTGCTGGTCGCGGCCGTAGAGCACCCGCACGTGCAGCGCGATGCGCGCGTTCAGCGCGATCGACTCGAAGACGTGGCGGTTGAGCACCGTTGAGTACGGCGCGCCGGGCCCGGAACCGGGAATCACCGTGTGCAGCAGGTGATCCGGCTCCCCGGTGTGCACGCAGTAGGGGCGGCCGGACACGTCGACCGCGGCGTGCGCCAGCGTCTCGTCCATCGGGATGTAGGCGTCGCCGAACCGGCGGATGCCCGCCTTGTCGCCCAACGCCTTGCCCAGTGCCTGACCGAACACGATCGCGGTGTCCTCGACCGTGTGATGCGCCTCGATCTCGATGTCGCCCTCCGCGCGCACGGTCAGGTCGAAGCTCGCGTGCGCGCCGAGCGCGGTCAGCATGTGGTCGTAGAAGGGGACGCCGGTGGCGATCTCGGTCTTGCCGGTGCCGTCGAGATCCAGCTCGACCACGATGCTGGATTCCTTGGTGACCCGCTCCACCCGGGCGGTCCTACTCATGCTCACGTCCAATCGAATTGTCGCCTAGGGATGTCCGGCGCTGGTTCATCGCGGTGCCAGGTCGGTGCCCGCCAGCAGTCCGCTGACCCGCAACAGTTCGTCGTTCTCGGCGGCTAGGCCGATCGTTGTGCGCAGGTAGCCGGGCAGGCCGACGTCACGGATCAGCACGCCGTGATCGAGGTAGCGCTGCCAGCTGCGCGCCGCGTCGGTGAAGCGGCCGAACAGCAAGAAGTTGGCGTCGCTGGGGATCACGTCGTAGCCGAGTTCTCGCAGCGCCGCCGCCACCCGGTCGCGCTGCGCGGCCAGTTCGGCGACGCTGCCGAGGGTCTCCTCGGCGTGCCGCAGGGCGGCGCGCGCGGCGGCCTGGGTGACCACCGACAGGTGGTAGGGCAGCCGCACCAACAGCATCGCGTCGATCACCGCGGGTGCGGCGACCAGATAGCCCAGACGCCCACCGGCGAACGCGAAGGCCTTGCTCATCGTCCTGGTCACCACGAGCTTCGCGGGGAAACGGTCGATCAGCCCGATGGCGCTCGGCTGCGCGGAGAATTCGCCGTAGGCCTCGTCGACCACCACGATGCCGGGGGCGGCCGCGAGGATGCGCGCGAGGTCGTCCTGCGGGATGCTGTGCCCGGTGGGATTGTTCGGGCTGGTCACGAACACCACATCCGGCCTGCGCTCGGCGATGGCGGCCAGCGCGTGCTCGATGTCGAGGGAGAAGTCGGCGTTGCGCTTGGCCTCGATCCACTCGGTGTCGATGCCCTCGGAGATGATCGGGTGCATCGAGTACGAGGGCACGAAACCCAGTGCGCTGCGGCCCGGTCCGCCGAAGGCCTGCAGCAGCTGCTGCAGGATCTCGTTGGAGCCGTTGGCCGCCCAGACGTTGCCGGTCTGCACCGCGACACCGGTCTGCGCGGTCAGATACCGCGCCAGGTCGGTGCGCAGCGCGACGGCGTCGCGGTCCGGATAGCGGTGCAGGTCCGCGGCGGCCGCCCGGATCGATTCGGCGACATCGTCGATCAGCGCCCGGCTCGGCGGATGCGGGTTCTCGTTCGTGTTCAACTGCACGGGGACCGTCAATTGCGGTGCGCCGTAGGGTTTCTTGCCACGCAGGTTCTCCCGCAGCGGCAGATCTTCCAGGGTCAGGTCCGCGCCGGGCGCGCTCACCGCGCGCGTCACGACAGGGCCTCGAAACGCGCCTGCACGGCCTGGCCGTGTGCGGGCAGGTCCTCGGCGTTCGCCAGCGCCACCACGTGGCCTGCCACGTCCTTCAGCGCCGCTTCGGTGTACTCCACGACGTGGATGCCGCGCAGGAAGGTCTGCACGCTCAGGCCGGAGGAGTGCCGCGCGCAGCCCGCGGTGGGCAGCACGTGGTTGGACCCCGCGCAGTAGTCACCGAGGCTGACCGGCGCGTACGCGCCGACGAACACCGCGCCCGCGCTGCGCACCCTGGCCGCGACCGCGGGCGCGTCGGCGGTCTGGATCTCCAGGTGCTCGGCGGCGTAGGCGTTCACCACGCGCAGGCCCTGCTCGATGTCGTCGACCAGGACGGTGCCGGACTGCTTGCCGCGCAGCGCCTCGGTCACCCGGTGGGCGTGCTTGACCACGGCCAGTTGCGTGGTGAGCGCCGCGTCCACCGCGTCGGCCAGCTGCTCGCTGTCGGTGACCAGCACGCTCGCGGCGAGGACATCGTGCTCGGCCTGGCTGATCAGGTCGGCGGCGACGTGCACCGGATCGGCGGTCGCGTCGGCGAGGATGGCGATCTCGGTGGGCCCCGCCTCGGCGTCGATGCCGACCAGGCCGCGGCACAGCCGCTTGGCCGCGGTGACGTAGATGTTGCCCGGCCCGGTGATCAGATCGACCGGTTCCAGCTGCGCGCCGTCGGTGTCGACGCCGCCGTAGGACAGCAGCGCGACGCCCTGGGCGCCGCCGACCGCCCACACCTCGTCGACGCCGAGCAGTTGCGCGGCGGCCAGGATGGTGGGGTGCGGCAGCCCGCCGAACTGGGCCTGCGGCGGCGAGGCCACCACCAGCGAGCCGACGCCCGCGGTCTGCGCGGGCACCACGTTCATCACGACGCTGGACGGGTAGACGGCGTTCCCGCCCGGCACGTACAGGCCGACCCGCTCGACGGGCACCCAGCGCTCGGTGACGGTGCCGCCCGGTACCACCTCGGTGGTCTTGTCGGCGCGCCGCTGGTCGGCGTGCACCTTGCGCGCCCTGGCGATGGATTCCTCCAGCGCGGCGCGGACCGCCGGATCCAGCCGCTCCAGCGCGGCTTCCAGCTCGGCCGCGGGCACCCGCACCGTCGCCGGGATGACCCCGTCGAAGCGCTCGCTGAACTCCAGCGCCGCCGACACACCGTGATCACGGATCGCCTCGACCACCGGGCGCACCTGATGCAGCACCGAGTCCACGTCGACTCCCCCGCGCGGCAGCGCGGCGCGCAGCTCGGCGACGGAGGGAGTACGACCGCGCAGATCGACGCGGGCGAGCTCGATGCGGGTTGTCATGTGGTGTCGGTCCTTGTCTCCAGCTGATTCCGCAACAGGAAAGTTGCCGCTACCAGCCTAATGGGCCGACGCCAGCCGTTATCCGCGTGGTCCGGGCGGCGGGGCCGCAGTGGACCCATGTGCGCAGGTCCGGGCAGCGGGGGTGTCCCGCGGCGCGCCGAGTCCGGCACCGCTCTCGATCTATCGCGGGGGATGGGCCAGGCTCACGCGTCAGCGGGTGTCGCTGTCGATGAGCACGGACCCGTTTCCGGGATTGATCAACCGGAGCGTCACCGACTTGTTCCGGCTCCCGTAGGACACGCTGGCCACGTTGACGTCCACCGAACCGTCCGCGTTGACGCCCGAACCGCCGCCGGTGTCGACGGTGTTGAACGTCGACACCCGATTCTGCGTCCAATAGTCCTCGAAGGCTTGCTGGCTGCCGTATACCTGCTGGGCAGCGGGGGTCAGCTGTTTCCAAGCAGCGGAGAAGCTCGAGTACGTCAGATTGTTGTAGAAGTTCACCACTAGATCGATGGACTGCCGCGAGTCGGCCTTGCCGACGCTCTTCG
Source organism: Nocardia sp. NPDC004168 (assembly GCF_040610355.1). Lineage (NCBI taxonomy): Bacteria > Bacillati > Actinomycetota > Actinomycetes > Mycobacteriales > Nocardiaceae > Nocardia > Nocardia sp. NPDC004168. Next base: position 87,907 of record NZ_JBEXME010000017.1, read on the forward strand.
TCTCCCCCACCGAGGCGGCGGCCGACGTCGTGTTCGCGCCTGGTCGCGTCGACGCGACCACGGAAGACGTGCTGCCCTGAGCCGTGCTGGTGCCCGAACCCGACGAACTCATCATGTTCACCACGACGGCCCCGACGACGGCGACCGCGCCGATCAGTGCGCCGATCAAGATCGCGCGGCGTTTGCCGCCCGCGCCGTGCCGGGACTGCGGCCGCGGCTGGGCCATGGTGCGGGGGTGCGTCGCGGTGTCCGGGTGGGCGGGTGGCGGCGGGGGGACCGGACGGGAGCGCGGCTGGCGCTCGGTCGGCGTGTAAGGCGTCGACGCCATCGCCGAAGGCCGCAGCTCGCGGGTCGCCGATTCGGACTGGCCCGCCCTCGGCCGGGCGAACGCCTCGCTGGCGGGCACGAATCCGGCGGCCACCGGGGCCGGACCCGCGTCGGCGAACGCGGCGAGGTGCTCGCGCGCCGCCCGCATGCTCGGACGCTCGCGCGGCTCGGGGCTGAGCAGGTCGAGCAGGAAGTCCGTGGCGGGGCCCGCGTTGCGCGGTTCGCTCAGCTGACCGTTCGCGGCCGCGTAGAGCACCGCGAGCGGATTGGAGCCCGCACCGTAGGGCGGTTCGCCCTCGAGCGCGTGGAACAGCGTGGCGCCCAGCGCGAACACATCGGAGGCGGGACTCGGATCGGAGCCACGGGCGACCTCGGGCGCGAGGTAGGCGGCGGTGCCGCAGATCAGCCCGGTCTCGGTGAGGGTGACGTCGCCGGTGGCGCGGGAGATGCCGAAGTCGGTGATCTTCACCGTGCCGTGATCATCGAGCAGGATGTTGCCCGGTTTCACGTCACGGTGCACGATGCCCGCCTGATGCGCGGCGATCAGCGCCGAGGCGACCTGCTCGCCGATCCGCGCGACCTGGGTCAGCGGCAAGGTGCCCTGCGCGGCGATCACCGCGGCGAGGCTCTTGGACTTCAAGTACTCCATCACCAGGCAGGGGTCGCCCTCGTGCTCGGTGATGTCGAACACGACGATCGCGTTCGGATGCTGGAAGCGGGCGGCGTTGCGGGCCTCCCGGATCGCGCGCTGGCGCACCACGTCGCGTTCGGCCTCGGGCAGGCTCGGCTGGATGTGGATCTGCTTGACGGCCACGGAGCGCTGGAGGCGTTCGTCGACGGCACGCCAGACCACGCCCGTGCCGCCGCTACCAATCCGCTCGACCAGGCGGTAATGCTCCGCGATCAACTGACCGGTATCGATGGCGCCTACTCCGAACCTTCTCGAAATCGTGACATCCCGCATATTGATTACTCACGCGGTCCGGGGATGAGTGTAGCGGGCGTAGGAATGCTCGCACGCGTCAGCCGGGCCTTCACACTGCCTCGAATCGCCCGAAAGGGACTAACCACGGGCACGCAGCATCCGGCCCGCCGCGTCCACCGCGGGAGCCGAACTGCCCGCGTCGCTGATGAACACGGAAAAGGCCAGGTCGCCGTCGATGCCGACGAACCAGCCGTGGGCGTGGGCGTCATCGATGTACTCCGCGGTGCCCGTTTTGCCGAGCAGGCCGGGAATGTCGCGCAATTGGGTCGCGGTGCCACCGGTGATGGTCTCGCGCATCATGGCTTTCAGCTGGTCGTCGACCTGCGGCGGCAGCGCGTCCGAGGTGCGGTCCGGGGTGCCCGGCTTGCCCGCGACCAGGGTGGGCGCGGGCACCGAGCCGCGAGCGATGGACGCGGCGACCAGGGCCATGCCGAACGTCGACGCTGTCACCTGCCCTTGACCGATCGCCGACTCCACACGTAACGCGGAGGTCTCGGCCGCGGGCACCTTCCCCGTGACCGTGGTCAGGCCCGGTGTGACGTAATCGATGCCGAGGCCGAGTTGTGTGGCCGCTTTCGTCAGCGCGTCGGCGGGCAATCGCACGGCGAGGGCGCCCATCGTGGTATTGCAAGAGCGGGCGAACGCGGTGTGCAGCGGAACCGCGCCGAGATCGAAATTGTTGTCGTTGGGGATGCGGCGACCCTCGATGTTCGCGGTGCCGGGGCAGGGCAGCACGGTGTCGGGTGTGACCGTCCCCGCCTGCAACGCGGCGGAGACGGTGACCGTCTTGAACGTCGAACCCGGCGGGTACAGCCCGGTCAGCGCGATCGGGCCCTGCGCGTCGGCGGGGGCGTTCTGCGCGATCGCGACGACCTCGCCGGTCGACGGACGCAGGGCGACGATCGCCGCGGGCTGTGCGATCGGGGCGAGCGCCGCCTCGGCCGCGCGCTGCAAGCCGAGATCGAGCGTGGTCGCGATGTCGGCGGTGGGCGTGGGATCCGTTCCCGCGACCCGCTCGGTGCCCTGCGGCGTCTGGGCGCGCACGGCCCACCCGGCGTGCGCGTCGGCGGACTGCTGCCACAACTCGGCCAGTCCGGACAGGGTCGGGGCGGCCAACGCCTTGTCGGTCGTCAGCAGACGGGTCTGCGGCGCGAGGGTGACACCGGGCAGCGCGGCCAGGCGGTCTCGGATCGGGGCGAGATCGGAATCGCGCAAGGTGATCGCGGTGATCGGCTTTCCTTGCGCCGCCGCCAGTTCCGTTTGCACCGACCCGGCGGTGAGGCCGGGCGCGAGCGGGCCGAGCAGATCCGCGACCGCGGGGATGTCGGCGCCGGGGCCGACGTCGACCAGCGTGACGACCTGTTCGGTCATCAGCTCGCCGCCTGCGGAATCGAGGATGCGGGCCGGTTGCGGATAAACCCTGCCGTAGCTCAATGGCCCCGCCGCGAGCCCGGGGGCGACCGTGGCGGGATCCCACTTCACCCGCCATCCGTTCCCGTCGTCGTGCGCGGCGCCGTTGGTGGTGTAGGTCCACTCCGACTTGCCGTCCGCGCCCAGCTTCCAGGTGGCGGCCAGGGCGAAGCGGTTGTCGTCGACCGAGCGGACGTCGAAGCGCACGTCCTTGCCGAGTCCGTCGTACAGCGCGCCGAGGGTGTCGGCGGCTACGGCCGGATTGTCGGTGAGCGCGGCCGCGGCGGCGATATCGTCGCGGTTCAACGCCTCGGCGAATTGCCCTGCCACGGTATCGGGCTGGTCCGGCCCTGACGAGCAGGCGGCGGCCACGAGCAGCGGTGCGGCGAACAGGACGAGGGCTTTCCGGTTGGTACGCACCCGACGACCATAATGGGCGCAGCCGGACATCACCGGTCAACAGCCCGCTCGCGGGGTCAGTCGCGTATCCACGGAGCATTCGCGAGTGCGGCGGCATCGGCCTCGGTGAGGTCGATGTCGAACACCTCCGCGAGGACCTTGGGCAGCTCGGTCGGCTCCAGTTCCCTTGTGTTGCCGGTGCCGTCGGGGTACTCGGTGACGAGCGTGGTGCCGTCCAGCACGTGGTGGACCTCCGGGTGGAAACGCTGCACGAACGGCCGGGTGGTGAACGGGGAACGCGGCGAGGTAGCCACGAAATGGTTGCCGACGGCGTAGTCGATGCCGTACTGCGGATTCAAGGTGAAACTGTACCGGTCGATCCACCCGTCCCGGCCGAATTGGTGCAGTACCCACAGGTCGGAATCCAGCTCGCCGCGCCTGCTCTCCAGCCGGAACTGCCAGTCGCCGCCGGTGAATTCGCCCGCGGACAACTCGAACGGCACCAGCGGTCCGGCGCCGAAGCCGACGTCGCACAGCCAGACGCGGTCGTCGTCGGCGGTCGTCACGCGCAGCAAGGCATGGGTGGCAGGCCGCAGCGCCGTGCCCGCGCCCATGCTCACGCGACCGCTGAGGCCGGTGACACCGAATCCGAGGCGTTCCAGCGCGGCCGCGAACAGTCCGACGTTCTCGTAGCAGTAACCGCCGCGGCGGCGCCGCACGAGTTTGTCCTGCAAGGTCGCCAGATCCAGGGGGATCGATCGGCCCAGGATGATCTCCAGGTTCTCGAACGGGATCGCGGTGGTGTGCGCCCGCACCAGCTCGTGCAGCGTCCGGACGGTGGGGGCGCGCTCGCCGTCGAACCCGATCCGGGCCAGGTAGGCGTCCAGATCGAGATCCGCTCCGTTCCAGTGGTAAGCCGGGTCGGCGGGTTTGCTCATCGCGTCCTCACTTCGTCGTCGGTTCTTCTCGGTCAACTGCGCGCAACGGCGATCGTGTTCCCTCACGCCGCGCACTTCGCGCCCGGCGGGGCGGCCGGTGCGGTGACGACGTCGTGCGCGACGTCCACGAGGTAGTCGCGATCCGGGCCGTCGACCGGCTCCGCGCCGAGCAGCAGACGCTCGACGACGCAACCGCCCTCGAAGAGGGCCGGTCCGACGCTGTGGTCGCCGGGAACCACTTGCCCGTTCAGATCGCGCCCGGTCACGACGGTGTACATCGAGGTGGGTCGGCCCGCGGCGAGCAGCCCCGCGCGCATCTCGACGCTGGTGGCATACGGCACCACGTCGTCGGCGGTGCCGTGCACGAGAAACGCCCGCCGCACGTCCATCCGGGCCGCCAGCAGCGCGGGCGAGCGTTCGGCGTAGGCGAGCGGGCAGGTGGCGGGCGGGCAGCCACCCGCGTCGCGCTCGATCTGCGCGGGCAGCGCCGGATCCACGGACCCGGCGCCCAACCACATCGTGAAATCGTCGGCGGGACCGTAATTGTCGACCCAGTAGTCGAACATCCCGCGCGGGCCGTGCGCCACCGCGAGACCACTGGTGATGCCGCCCTGGCTCCAGCCCCACAGCACCGTGCGGGTGATCGAGCGATGGGTATCCCGGTACCACGTGGTCGCGGCGACGATGTCGCGCCACCCTGCCCACAGATTCCATTCTCCGGTGCGCCACATGCTCTGCGCCGAGCGCAGATCCATCGACAGGATCGGCGTCGCGGTGCGCCGGGCGATCGACTCGAGGTAGCCCGCGAAATCGGCCGACGATCCATCGTGCCCGTGCACCGCGACCACGAGCGCGTGCGCGGTCGCGTCGTCCTCGGCGCACCGATAGGGCTCGTATACCCGGCCGGTCGCCTCCTCCCCGTCCACGGTCAGCGAAACAGGGCGCACCGCCACATCGACGGCGCAGTCCCCATCCGCCGAAACTCGTGGCGCCACAAGAACTGTCGTCAGGAGCACACCGGCCAACGCGCAGCACGATACGAGAGATGCCCATCGCATCCCCGGATGATGTCACGCCGTCAGCGCGGCATCGCGGCGCAGGCGCGCCACGACGAGCAGTCCGCCCGCTGCGGCCGCGAGGCCGACCACCACGCCGAACGCGATCACACCTGCGCTCAATCCATAAGCGTCGCCGAGAAACCCGGCGGCCAGCGGTAGCACCGCGGCGGGGAGATACCCCCCGACGTTCTGCGCGGCGTTGGCCTCGGCCAGCCGCTCGCCCGGCACGCTCGCGCTGATCGCCGTCAGTCCGCCGAACTGGCCGAGCCCCTGACCGGCACCGGCGAGCACGGCCGCCGTCACGAACAGCGGAAGCGAGGTCGCGACCAGTGAGAGCACCAGCGCGGCCATGCTCGTCACGGTCGCGATCGTGCCGCCGAGCAGGATGACGCCCACACCGAACCGCCGGGCCGCGAACTGGACTCCGGTCGCGGCCAGGAACATCGCGAACGCCACCGCACCGGCGAGCACCCGGTCGGCGACACCGAGCAGATGTGCCAGCACCGACGGCCCCAGCGACAGGACGAACGACGTCGCGGTGATGCCCGGTCCGAACACCGCGATCCCCAGCAGCACCGCGGTGCGACCTTCCCTTACGACCGACGGGATCCGGATCCACGGTCCGCGCCCGCCGGCACCGGCGGGCAGAGGCAACCGGGCCACCACCGCGAAAGCCGTAGTGAGCACGGCGATCTCGACCAGGAAGACCGTCACCGTCGGGCCGGGCAGCGCTTCGGACAGGATGCCTGCCAGCAATGGCCCGCTCCCGGCTCCCAACACCATCGCCGTGGACGCGGCCAGCGCGGCGACCCGTTTGCGGTCGGACCCGCCCACATCGGTGACCGCCGCCATTCCCGCCGACACCGTCGCGCCGACCGCCAGGCCGGTCAGCAGCCGCGCCAGGGCCAGCAGCGGGACCGACTGCGCGACCGCGAACAACACACAGGCCGCCACCGCCGCCGCCACCGCGGGCAGCAGCACCGGTTTGCGACCCACCCGGTCCGACACCACGCCCGCGACCAGCAGCGCACCCAGCAATCCGGCGATGTAGCAGGCGAACACCGCGGTCAGCGTCCCGGCGGAGAAGCCGATCGCCCGCTGCCACACCACGTACAGCGGGGTCGGCGCGTTCGACAACACGAACACCGCGAACACCGGCCACGCCGCCGCCCACACCGAACGTCCGCCCGTCCGTGGTGCTTCCGTGCGTAGCACCGTCACCGTCGATCCCATCACCACTCCTTGGTTCGAATTTTTTCGTACTGGTACGACAGTAATCGAACTTGGCGCCTAGTACGATAGAAGTCGTACAAGTCGTCCGAAATCCGAGGAGAACGCGATGCCAGCGGCCGCCGACACCGCCGATGCCACCTCCGTCCTGCCCGAGCCGGCCCGCGCCGACCTGCGACTGGATCACGTGCTGGCCGCGCTGAGCGACCCGCTGCGCCTGACCATGGTCCGCCGGTTGCTACTGGACTCCCCCGACACCGACCGGTCGTGCTCCTGGTTCGGCATCGATCGCCCCAAATCCACGTTGACGCACCACTTCCGGGTCCTGCGCGAGGCGGGCGTCACCCGGCAGCGACGCTACGGACTCGAACGCCGCAGCCAGGTCCGCGTCGACGATCTCGAGGCGCGCTTTCCCGGCTTGCTCGACCTGGTCCGCTCCTGGGAGCCTGCCGACTGATCCAGAATTTTGGGGGCAGGACCCGACGCCCGAGACCGCCGCGACCTGGCGCGAACAACTGCTCGCCAGGCGGAACGCATCGCGCGGCGGGTCCTTTCGCGACGCCGCCGTGGCCCTGTGCGCGCTGGTCGCCGTGGCCGACGACGCGACGTCGGCGGCGGACGCGGCACCGTCGCCGAACTGGTCGCGGCGGATCCGGTGCTGCGCAACTTCCCGGTCGACGACTTGCGCGCCTTGTTCGAGGACAACTGCAATCGGCTGGCGAACGATCCGGTCCTCGGCTGCGCGCACGTGCTGCGGCAGATCGCCAAAGCGATGCACAAGCCGGCCGAGGCGGACGCGGTCGTCCGCACCGGCATCCCGATCGGCGGCGCGGCGGGCGCGTGCGGCCCGGCGGCGACCGAGGCCGTCCGCGACGCCTGCCGGACGCTGCGCCCGGCTCCGGAGCGCTTCGGCCTCTGACCCGACGGTGCGAACGCTACGATTCGCCTATGCGTTCGATTGATGTCGCCGAGCGGCGCGCCCGGCTGGCGGTGCGACACCGGCTGGCCATCCCGGAGCGGGCCGGACAGGTCGCGGCGATCGCCCGCTCGCTGGTCGCCCTGCACGCGACCGATCCGGCGACTGTCTTCCTCTCCGTCGCGGCCCGCGCCGAGGGGCTGGCGCCCGCGGATGTCGAACAGGCGCTCTACGACGACCGTTCGCTGCTGCGGATGCTGGCCATGCGCCGCACCATGTTCGTCGTGCCGGTGGAGCTGGTCGCGATCCTGCAGGGTTCGTGCGCGGACGCGCTGGCGCACAAACAGCGGCGCACCTACGGCAAGTACCTGGAACAGGCGGGCATCGGGGACGGCGATGTGCGGCGCTGGTGGGCCGAAGTCGAGACCGAGACGCACAAGGCGCTGCTCGATCGCGGCGCGGCGACCGGCGCGCAGCTGAGCAAGGACGTCCCCCGCTTGCGCACCCAGGTGAACACCGCGCCGGACAAGCCGTATTCGAAGCCGACGAACATCACCACCTGGGTACTGGTGACGCTCGGCTGCGAAGGCCGCATCGTGCGCGGACGGCCGAACGGCAGCTGGACCAGCAGCCAGTACACCTGGGCGCCGATCGAATCGTGGTTGCCGGACCCCGTCCCCGTGATTCCGGCCGCAGAAGCCCGCGTCGAGCTGGTCCGCCGCTGGTTGCGCGCGTTCGGTCCCGCGCCGGTGTCCGACATCAAGTGGTGGACCGGGTGGACGCTGGGCGAGGTGCGCGCGGCGCTCGGCGCGCTCGAGCTGATCGAGGTCGACCTCGACGGCGTGACGGGCGTACTGCTGGCCGACGACGTGGAGCCGGTCGCCGCCCCGGAGCCATGGGCGGCATTGCTTCCCGCGCTCGATCCGACGCCCATGGGCTGGCAGGCTCGAGAATGGTTCCTCGGCCCCCACGCACCGAACCTGTTCGATCGCAACGGGAACATCGGGCCCACCGTCTGGTGGAACGGGCGCATCGTGGGCGGCTGGGCGCAGCGCGGTGACGGCGAGATCGTCTACCGCCTGCTCGAAGACGTGGGGACCGACGCCGAGGCGATGATCGCCGCGCAGGCGCAGCGAGTCGCCGAATGGTACGGCGACGTGCGCGCCATTCCCCGTTTCCGGACGCCGCTGGAACGGGACCTCACCGCCTGACCGAGCGCCCCGGCGCACCGCCGGGTAGCTCGGGCGACATGGAGATTCGCGCATTCGCCGAGTCCGACCGAGCCACGCTGCGCGGCTTGCGCGTTCGGGCGGGTACCTACATGTCCAGTCCGAGGTCGAGGACGCGGACCGAGTGGGTGAGCGCGCCGACGGCCAGGTAGTCGACGCCGGTGCGGGCGTAGTCGGCGGCGACGTCGAGGCTCAGGCCGCCGGAGGACTCCAGTTTCGTCCGCGGTGACGCGGCGTTGCGGCGCTGCACTGCCGCCTGGGTCTGCCAGAGCGGGAAATTGTCCAGCAGTACCAGTTCCACGTTCTCGGCGAGCACGGCGTCGAGCTGTTCGAGGCTGTCGACCTCGACCTCGCAGGCGATGTCGGGGGCGGCGGCGCGGACCGCGCGCAACGCCTCGACCACCGACCCCGCGGCGACCACGTGGTTGTCCTTGATCAGGGCGGCGTCGCCGAGACCCATCCGGTGGTTGACGCCGCCGCCGACCCGCACGGCGTACTTTTGCAGCGCGCGCAGTCCGGGCAGCGTCTTGCGGCTGTCCCGGATGCGGCAGCGGGTGCCCGCGACGGCGTCCACCCAGGCGGCTGTCGCCGTCGCGATGCCGGACAGATGGCACACCAGGTTGAGCATGGTGCGCTCCGCGGTGAGCAGCCCACGGGTGGGCGCGATCAAGGTCAGCACGGACTGTCCGGGCGACACCCGGGTGCCGTCGGCGACGCGGTCGGTGATCTCGTAGGCGTCCGCGCCGATCACCTCGTCGAGCACCAGCAGCCCGGCGTCGAGCCCGGCCACGGTTCCCGGTTCCCGCGACACCACCGATGCCTTGATCACCGCGTCCGCGGGCACGGTGGCCGTCGTCGTGACGTCCGGGCCGTAGCGCAGGTCCTCGTCCAGCGCGGCGCGGATGACGCGCAGCACCTCGTCGCGATCCAGGGCGTCGTCCAGAGCCATCGAAGCGTTCCTCTCTGACCGAGCGGGGTTCTCGCGGTCCACCGGATGCCGCGCTCGGTGCGTGTGATCAGGGAATGGGGGCGTACTCGGGGACGCCGTCGCCGTTGAGCCGGATCGGGAGGCTGTGGCGGAGTTCGGGCAGGGCGTCCGGGTGATCGGACCGGGTGTGACAGCCGCGGCTCTCGGTGCGGGCGAGCGCGGCCAGCAGCAGCGCGCGGGCCGCGAGAGTGAGTGCGGCGTCCTCGATTCCGGCGATCGGGTGGGTGGCGGCGGCGAGCGTGTCGCGGTTGGTGACCACGTCGTCGAGTCGCTTGAGCGCTTCCGCGAGTCCGGCGCGGTCGCGGACCACCGAGGCGTGCGTGGTCATCAGGTGCTGCACTACGTCGCGGTCGACGTAATCGGCTACGCGAGTGGGGATCTCGCTCACCCGGGCCCGCTCACCGAGCCGCTCGGCGGCGGCGGCTCCGGCGCGCTCGCCGACCACCAGCCCCTCCAGCAGACTGTTGGACGCCAACCGGTTCGCCCCGTGCAGTCCGGTGCGCGCGACCTCTCCGGCCGCGTACAGGCCGGGCACTGCGGTACGGCCGTGAGTGTCGGTGACGACGCCCCCGCACTGGTAATGCGCGGCAGGCGCGACCGGGATGAGGTCGGTGCGCGGATCGATGCCCGCCGCCAGGCACGAGGCGGTGATCGTCGGAAACCGCTGCGGGAAACCGTCGATCGAGCGGGCGTCGAGATAAACGTGCTCGGTGCCCAGCGCCCGCATGCGCGCGGCGATGGCGCGGGAGACGACATCGCGAGGCGCGAGATCGCCCCGTGGATGCACCCCCTCGGTCACCGCGTTGCCTTCGGTGTCGACCAATGTCGCACCTTCGCCGCGCACCGCTTCGCTGATCAGCGGCCTGCGCCCGATACCGCCGGGGGTGTACAGCACCGTCGGGTGGAACTGCACGAATTCGAGGTCGGCGACGGCGGCGCCGGCCCACAGCCCGAGCGCGATGCCGTCGGCGGTGGCGCCCGGCGGATTGGTGCTCAGCGCGTACAACTGGCCGAGCCCGCCGGTGGCCAGCAACACAGCGGGCGCGTGCACGACACCGAAACCTCGGTCCGACAGCGCGACCACGCCCCGCACACCGTTCGGCCCCGTGACGATCTCGCCGACGGCCGCGCCGAACAGCACCGGCAAGCCGGCTTCGTTCAGCGCCCGCTGCACCTCGGCGCCGGTGGCGTCGCCCCCGGCATGGATGATCCGGCGGGTGCTGTGGCCGCCCTCGCGGGTCCGCGAGATCTGGCCGTCGCGGCCGAGGTCGAACACCGCGCCCAGGTCGGTCAGCGCGGCCACCGCGTCCTGCCCGCCCTCGACGATGGAGCGCACGGCGTCCACGTCGCACAGGCCGACGCCCGCCTCCACCGTGTCGTGCACGTGTGACTCGACCGAGTCACCGTGCGGCGCCACGACGGCGATGCCGCCCTGGGCGTACTGGGTGGACGTATCCGTCGGCCCGCCCTTGCTGAGCGTGAGCACCCGCAGCCCGCGCAGTGACGCGGTGCGCGCCGCGGTCAGTCCCGCGACGCCACCGCCGATCACGACCAGATCGGCCTCGGCCTCCCAGTCGATGGAAACCCGGGTTGTCATCGCCCCGCGCCTCTCTGTCTTCCGATCCGCGAACGTTCCGCGGCGCGGGCGCTGTGGTCAGCGCGTTGCGCCGGAGAGCGACCCGCCGCCGCGAGGGCAGCGGTCGGACTCATTCACCGCCGCCGGGATTACCGATCGCGATCATCCGTTGCACCGAGTTGCGGCCCAGCGCGGCGGTTTCCGGATCGACGTGGACCTCGTCACGGCCCTCGACCAGGCAGCGCAGCAGGGCCGCCGGAGTGATCATCTTCATGTACTTGCACGACGCCCGGTCGTTCACGGCCTGGAAGTCGATGCCGGGGGCGGCCTTGCGCAGCTGGTGCAGCATGCCGACCTCGGTGGCCACGAGCACCTGATTCGACTTCGCCGCCTTGGCCGCGTCGATCATGCCTCCGGTGGACAGGATGTGCACCCGATCGGCCGGGAACGCGCCCTCGCCCGCGAGGTACAGCGCCGAGGTGGCGCACCCGCATTCGGGGTGCACGAACAGTTCCGCGTCCGGGTGGGTACGCGCCTGCTCGGTGAGCTCGTCGCCGTTGATGCCCGCGTGCACGTGGCACTCGCCCGCCCAGATGTGCATGTTCGCGCGGCCGGTGACCCGCTTGACGTGCGCGCCGAGGAACTGGTCCGGCAGGAACAGCACCTCGCGGTCCGGGTCGATCGAGGCGACCACGTCCACCGCGTTGGAGGAGGTGCAGCAGATGTCGGTGAGTGCCTTCACCTCGGCCGTGGTGTTCACGTAGGACACGACCACCGCGTTCGGGTGCTCGGCCTTCCAGGCGCGCAGTTCGTCGGCGCTGATCGAATCCGCGAGCGAACATCCCGCACGCTGATCGGGGATGAGCACGGTCTTCGCCGGGCTCAGGATCTTGGCGGTCTCGGCCATGAAGTGCACGCCGCAGAACACGATGGTGTCCTCGGGCGCCTCGGCCGCGATCCGCGACAGCGCCAGCGAGTCGCCGACGTGGTCGGCCACGTCCTGGATCTCCGGCAGCTGATAGTTGTGCGCCAGGATTGTCGCGTTGCGCTCCCTGGCCAGACGCTTGACTTCCTGCGCCCACTCCGGCGTCGCCTCGACACCCGCGAACCCGGAGGGTCCGTCGAACACCTGCCCCATCAGCGGGGGCGCCAGTTTCGCACCCGTCGTCGCCATGGATGGCTCCCTTCCTCGTGCGGTCGGCTACACCGCCGATTCGCACCAAACCAGGTTTTCGACTTATAATCGAAAACGTGGCCCATAGTAGCACCATCCACGAATCGCTCACCGCGGTGTTCCAGGTTCGTCGCTACCCCCGGGACATCGCCGCAGGTCACGCCCCTGCCGACCGGGCAGAAGGCATGCTGCTACGTTGCCCGCCCGACCAGCGGACCCAACTCGCGGTGTTGTTGTGGGAACGCGCACTCGACCCGCAGAAGGGCACCTGGTCGCTCCCCGGCGGACGTCTCGGCGACGACGAGGACCTCGACGCCTCCGCGCGCCGCCAGCTCGCCGAGAAGGTCGACGTGCGCGAGCTGAGTCATCTGGAACAGCTCTCCGTGTTCAGCGCCCCCGACCGGGTGCCGAGCCCGCGCCGCATCGCCTCGGCCTACCTCGGGCTGGTCCCGCTGACCGCCGACCCGCAGCTGCCCCCGGACACCGCCTGGCACCCGGTGTCGGCACTGCCGGACATGTCCTTCGACCACCGCACGGTAGTCGACCACGCCCGCACCCGGCTGGCGGCGAAACTGTCCTACACCAACATCGCCTTCGCTCTCGCGCCGGACCGGTTCACCATGTCGACACTGCGCGAAATCTATTGCGCCGCACTCGGTTACGACGTGGACACTACGAACCTTCAGCGAGTTCTCTCCCGCCGCAAGGTGATCACCCCCACCGGAGCCACCGCCGCCCCCGGCCGCGCGGGCGGCCGCCCCGCCGCGGTGTACCGCTTCACCGACTCCGGCCTGCGCGTGACAGACGAATTCGCGGCGCTGCGCCCACCCGGCCCTTCGTAACCGGCCGGAAAGCCGGCGATATCGGCGGGTACGCCAGATGCCGGCCGCGGAAGCGGCGGTCAGGCATTGCTCAGCCTTCTGCCGCAGTCTTGCGATGCTTGTCCCGGCGACGGTACTGCCGTTTGCTCGGAATGGGCCGCGCCGCATTACCGCGCCGCAGCGCATCCCGCCGCCGCCACGCCGCCAGATCGGCCCGTTCGCCCCGCGCAGAAGCCGCCCCGTCCTCCACCGCGTGCGCGGTCTTCACCACCCAGTCCCTTTCCGACAACCCTCGGCCACTCCGGCCGCCCACCATATCCTCGCGCCCACGTCGGCTCCAACGGATTTTCAAGATCAGCGGCACATGGTTGCGGCATTTCGCGAGAAGGCCCTCCGTCGTGTGCCGTTGATCATGAGGAGGCGTCGAGGAAGGCGACGATCGCCGGGAGGTCGGGGCGGTAGGCGGAGGTGGTGTCGACCTCGAGTGTCGGCGCGTCGAGGGAGATGCGCTGGAAGGCGGCGGGTGCGGGGTGGTCTGGATCGTCGTGGGCGCGGCGGAGCGGATCCGAACGGTGGCGCTGGTGGATTCGCTGTGTCGCGAGAGCTGGATCGATCGTGCAGTGCACGATGCGGAGCTGGGCGTGGGCGCGCAGCGGTGTGAGGCCGGGACGCCACAGCCGGTCTTGGAAGGCGGCTTCGGCCACCACCGTGACACCGGCCCGCAGGAGCAGTTCCAGCGTCTGGAAGAACACCGGCAGCGTGCGGAGGTTCAGCTCGTTCGAGCGGCTCGGGGCGTAGTTCTCCGTCGCGTGGACCATGCCCTCCTTGATCTCGTCCCGGCAGATGGCTGGGCAGCCGATCGCCCGGGCGAGAGCGTGCGCGAGCGTCGTCTTGCCCGACCCCGGCGGGCCACTGACGACGACGAGGGTGGGGAGCCTGGGCGATCCGTCGCTCATATCGGCACCGTAACTCGTGCGCCGCTGCGGCAGCCGAGAACTCGTCCGCGCCGGTGGCGGGTTGCCCGCGCGGATCCGGCGACCCGGCCGGGCTCGCCGGCGCGAGGCTCGCCAGCAGCGCGCACGAAGTTCGCACCGAGACCCCAGGTCGGTCAGGCGGTCTTCATCTGCGGACCGGGCGGCGGAGCTTCGGTCCGCTGCGTTAGGCGCGACCCGGCCCAGAAGGCCAACTCCACCAACCAGAACAACAGGAGGAACACCGTCACCACGGTCGCGGGAACGGCGAGGAAGAACACCGAAGGGACCGCGACGACGACGAACCGGGCGACGTCGCCCGCACTCGCGCCGCGTAACCGGTGCGCCGCGCGCACGGCCGCCCACATCATCCAGCGGCGTGGCAGGGAGACTCCGAGTTCGTGCAGGCATCGGCGGAAGATGCCGTCGGCGTCGGCCACGCCGACCGTGTTCGTGCTCAGCAGGTAGTCGTGCAGGATGGCGGCACGGGTATAGCTGCCGTAGCGGGGAATCAGCCAGATCAACGGGCGCGGCACCGAGGCGAAGTCCGTCCGGAAACCAGCTGGGACCACGAATTCCTCACTCGCACCGCGATAGACCAGTGGTTCGGTCACCCGCCAGAACTTGGCGTCGAGCTCTTCGACGACCGGACCGCCACCCACGAAGGCCACGTCCCATTCCTTCCCAGCACGCCACGAGTTCCCGACCCCGAAGTGGTTCGGAAAACCTTCCCCGTCGCGGCGACGTGCCGGACGACGCGTCAGCGGCGCTGGCGATATTCGGGCAGCGAATATCCCTCTGGGGCAGGCTGGTAGCCACCATAGGGCAGCTCTGCGCTGCTCGCAGCGTCACCATAGGGCATGAAGGCGCCCTGGCCGTCGTAGGAGGCTTCCTCCTTCCGGGCGGCGCGGCGGCCACTGCCGAGATCCGCCGAGGTACTCAGCGCCGCGAGGAACAGCATGACGAACGACGCGATCAGCGGCTGCACGATCAGCGCGAGGTCGCTGCCGAGTTCGATCGGCAAGGTGACGATCTGGCCCACCGGCGGGTCGTGCGGGCGCGGATGCGACCACTCGGCGACCTGCTCCCCTACACCGGCCATCACCACCGCACCCAGGCCGGAACCGATCAGCAGGCCCAGCTGCAACAGCGGCCCACGCGCCGAGCGCCAGCGCCACACGGCCAGTGCGCACAGCAAGCCGAGCACCGCCCCCGCGAGGACGAACAACGCCAGCGCGTCGAACTGATGCGCAGTCTCCCCGGTCAGTCCGACACCGCGACCCGGCTCGACCACGAGCAGCCGCTCGGTCGGCGCGAGCAGGCCCCAGCCGACACCGGCGAGCGCGCTCACCACCACCACGGCGACGGCGACCACAGCCGCCGCCCGCACCTCACCGCGCAACGGCGACGCCACTAGCGGCGTTCCAGTTCGGCCGAGTCGACGACGCCGTGCCGGGAGCACTTGGCCCACCAGCCGTCCGGGCTCACCTGCACGATCATGCGGCGTCCGCACTGTTCGCAGAAGCGCGGCGGCTCCAGGCCCAGCGCGGCGGCGGCCGGGATCGCGTCGTCGAGGCCCGGCACGATTCGCTTGCCGGTGAACGGGTTGTAGCGCTCGTCCATGTCCATGACAGTACTCATGCTCGCTCGCCTCTTCGTCGCAACCGAGCCGGTCAGAGCGTTTCGTTGAGCGCCTTGATCGGCATCTTCAGCTCGCCGAGCAGGTCCAGGTCCTGTTCGGCCGGGCGGCCGAGGGTGGTCAGGTAGTTGCCGACGATGACGGCGTTGATGCCGCCCAGGATGCCCTGCTTGGCGCCGAGGTCACCGAGGGTGATCTCCCGGCCGCCCGCGAAGCGCAGCATGGTGCGCGGCAGCGCGAGCCGGAACGCGGCCACGGCGCGCAGCGCGTCGGACGCGGGCAGCACCTCCAGGTCGCCGAAGGGCGTACCCGGACGCGGGTTGAGGAAGTTCAGCGGCACCTCGTCGGGCTCGAGTTGGGCCAGGTTCGCGGCGAACTCGGCGCGTTGCTCCAGCGTCTCGCCCATGCCGAGGATGCCGCCGCAGCAGACCTCCATGCCCGCTTCGCGGACCATACGCAGGGTGTCCCAGCGCTCCTCCCAGGTGTGCGTTGTCACCACGTTCGGGAAGTAGGACCGCGAGGTCTCCAGGTTGTGGTTGTAGCGGTGCACACCCATGGCGGCCAACTGGTCCACCTGCTCCTGGGTGAGCATGCCCAGCGAGCAGGCGACCTGGATGTCCACCTCGTTGCGAATCGCCTCGACACCGGCGGCCACCTGGGCCATCAGGCGCTCGTCGGGACCGCGCACGGCCGCCACGATGCAGAACTCGGTGGCGCCGGTCTTCGCGGTCTGCTTGGCGGCTTCCACCAGGCTGGGAATGTCCAGCCACGCGGCGCGCACCGGCGACTGGAACAGGCCCGACTGCGAGCAGAAGTGGCAGTCCTCCGGGCAACCGCCGGTCTTGAGGCTGATGATGCCCTCGACCTCGACCTCGGGGCCGCACCACTTCATGCGCACCTCGTGCGCCAGGGCGAGCAACTCCTCCAGCCGGTCGTCACCGAGCCGTAGCACCTCCAGCGTCTGCTCCTGGGTCAGCCCCACCCCGCGCTCGAGCACCTGCTCGCGGGCGATCGACAAGATTTCGGTGTCTACAGGTGCCTGGGTCACTGCACGAATCCCTTCGTCCGGCCGAGGTGGCCGTGCAACTTGAACGGTGTTCAGGCTAGGGTAGCGGTAGGAGTGAGTCAAAGCACGACGGGAAGGGCATCGAGTGCAGCTGCACCGGGCGGACGTGGTCGACGGAGCCATCGCGATTCTGGACCGATACGGCCTGGCCGACCTCACCATGCGCAGGTTGGCCGGCTCGCTCCAGGTGCAGCCCGGCGCGTTGTATTGGCACTTTCCGAACAAGCAGGCGCTGCTCGGCGCGGTCGCGGACAAGATCCTCGCGCCCATGGAGGACCCGATCGCGGCCGAGGAATGGTCCGGGCAGATCACCGAACTGGCGCACCGGCTGCGCGACTGCTTGCTGGCCTATCGCGACGGCGCCGAATTGGTGTCGGCGACCTACGCGTCCCGGCTCACCACGAGCAAAGGGCGAGAACGGCTGGTGAGCGCCGCCATCCGCGCGGGCATGCCGCGCCAGGAGGCCGAACTCGCGGCGTTCACGCTGCTCTACTACGTCCTCGGTGAGACCGTGGACGAGCAGTCCAGGATGCAGATGGACTCGGCGGGCGCCCTGCCCGAGGGCGCCTCGCCGTTGGAGGAGACCACCGACCCCACCGCCCGTTTCGACTTCGGCCTGCAATTGTTCGTCGCGGGCGTGCGGCACTTGCTCGGCACCCGCGTCCGCTGACGCCGGGGGCGTCCCGATCACGGTTCCGCAGTAGGTGTAGCGGCCGTTTCCGAAGCAGTCGACAGCGACTGTTCCCTCGCGGGTGCGCGCCGAGCGTCAGCGCAGGTGCGTGTTCAGGAATCCCAGCGCATGCGGAAGCGATGCCAGGAACGCGCCGCTGTGGTCCTTGCCGGGGTACTGCTGGACCGTCACTCGTATTCCGGGGTTCAGCTCTTGCAGTTCTTTCCCGTAGCTCTCGGTGTCGGTGGGAGGCACATCGATGTCCGCGGTGCCGTAGCCGATCAGGAGATCGCTGGTGAACCGGTCTTCCGGATATCCCGTCAGGGCGGCGATGTCTTCGGCGAAGGTGGGCGTCGGCCGGTCGGGGTCGGCGACGAGCGCCGACGGTCGGCGGCCGTCGGCGCGCTCGACCAGATGCGAAAGGCATTCGTGGGCGGCCTTTTCCACGAAGTCCTTGCCGAAATCGGACAGGTACGGGGTGACGCTGCCTGGGTTCAGTTCCTCCAGCGAGGCCAGATAGTACGCGGCGTAGGCGATCTGGTTCTTGGAGCCGGTCGAGTCCGCCCGGAACATCTCCGGCAGGCTCTTGCTCGGGTCGGTGCGCAGCCCGGTGGCCACCACTCCGCTCAACCCCGTAGCGGAACCGCCTTTCTCGGCATACAGACCGGCCGCGCTCATCACCGCGTGCGCTCCCTCCGACTGACCGACCAAGGCCCATCTGCGTGATAGCGGAATCGGAGTCGTGCGCATCGCCGCGACCGCGTCGATTATCGACATCCCCTCGACGTTCGTGTTGTAGTAGCTGAACTGCCCGCGGGTGCCGAGGCCTTGATAGTCGGGAGCCAGTACCGCGTACCCGTTCTCCAGGATCTGGTCGAAATAGGTGATGTTCCGCTCGGACTGCGGGCGGCGCGACGGCGCGCAGGCATCGCCGATGCCCGCGGTTCCGTGTGCCCACACCACCAGCGGCCATCCTCCCTGCGGCGGCAGGCCCGGGGGCAGATAGAGCGCACCGGATGCCTGCGCGGGTGCGCCGTGCTGATCGGTCGTGGTGTAACCGATCCCGAGCGACACCGCGGCCTTGGGGAAAGTCCACGCGGGATCGAGCAGCGCGATCCCGCTCAATTGCCCGGTCGTCGGGCTTTCCGCTGTCGCAGGGGCCACCCCGAGCGTGACCGCGACGCACATACTTATCGAGGCGGCGACCAGGCCGGATCGCCGAAGGAACGATAGGGACATGCCGCAGCACCATACCGACGCACTCCGATGACCAGACCCTAGCGACACGTGCCACCAGTGGAAATTCTCGAATCCGCGCAACCGCGGCGAGGCCGAGCGCCTACCCGGTCTGGGCCGACCGCCGCCCTGGCGCCCCGACCACGCCCGGAAACCAGCGATGCATCGTGTAGGCGCCCGCCGCGGCGGTGAGCGCGAGCGCGATGGCCGCTCCGCCGAGCACGGTCACGGCGCTGATCGCGCCGACCGCCACCGGTCCGACGAACATGCCGATGTCGTGGGTGAGCCGCCAGGCCCCGAGGAACTCCGCCCGCTGCCCGTCGGGCGCGACATCAGCGCCGACCGTCATGATCAGCCCGTTGCTCATGCCGTTGGCCAGCCCGAGCAGCACGGCGGCGCAACCGAGCCCGAGCACCGAGGAAGTGCACGGCAGCACACCGAAACCGGCGGCGAACAGGACCATCGACGGCACGCCGGTCGCCCGCCTGCCGTAGCGATCCAGCCACACGCCCGCCGGATACGACATCAGCACGTCCACCGCGCCCGCCAGGCCGAACACCAAACTGGTGGTCGACGCGCTCAGTCCGATGTGCGCGGCCCACAACGGAAGCAGCGCCAGCCGGGCCGCACGCGCGGCCCCGACCAGCAGCGCGGCCAGGCCGAGTGTGCCGAGGGTCCTGCGGTGCTCGACCACGATCGCCGTCAGCGCGTGCCCCGCGCCCGCCTCGCCCGATCCCTCCGGCGATCGGATCGCCGCCATGGCCGCGCCGGACACCACCGTGGTCACCAACTGCAACCACAACGCGCCGTTGGGACCGAGCGAATGCACCACGGCCGCACCGAGGAACGGTCCGCAGAAGAACCCCAGCCGCATGGAACCGGCCAGCGTCGACATCGCGCGGCCGAGGTCGTTCGGGGGCACCACGGCAACCAGATAGGACTGGCGAGCCAGGCCCCACACCGCGCCCGCCGCACCGTTGAGCAGCATGCCCAGCGCGAGCACGCCGACATTCGGCGCCACGATCGCCGCGAGCACGCCGATCGCACCGACCACCGAACCCACCGCAAGCGCACCGCGTTCCCCGATGGTCGCGACGACCCGCCCCGCGGGCAGGTCGGTGAGCACCATGCCCAACCCGGACAGCGCGACGATGATCCCCGCCAGCCCGGCCGACGCGCCCAGGTCGAGCGCGCGCAGCGCGTACATCGGCGCCGCCGCGCCGGACCCGATGCCGTACACCACCATCGGCACGAACACCGTCCAGGTCAGCGACCGCAACCGCACGCCGCCGATGTCGCCCGCTACGACGGACCGCTCGCTCATCGCATCGCCGATCGATGCCGCGAGACCGCGCTCCGCCCGATCACATCCGGCCCGAAGCCGCTGCCCGAGGCGAACCGCACAACCGGCGTGGTGGAGGCAACCCGCGACACGACAGCAGGAGACTCGGAACCGGCCGACCACCAGCACCCGGAGCGCACCTGGCTCGCATTGCCCTGGAACCCGACTCGCTGGTTCGAGTCGACCAGCACAGCGTGTGGATCGAAGACGCGCACGATAGCGTGCGCGACCGACTTCGAATGCCCGACCCGTGAGCGGGGCACGGCGTCGGTCGGCCCCGCACCGAACGCGCGGGGCCGACCCATCGCATGCACCGGCGCCGTCCTGTGGCGGACAGCCCGGCGCCCAGGCGGACAGTCGCTTTCGTCGGCGCCGCTCACCGGGCCAGCGCGGGCTGCGGGGCGAAACGGCTGTCGGGGCGGGGCAGGCCGAAGTGGTCGCGCAGCGTGGTGCCGGTGTACTCGGTGCGGAACAGGCCGCGTTCCTGCAGGATCGGCACGACCGTCTCGGCGAAGATCTCCAGTCCGCCCGGGTAGTACGGCGGCATGACGTTGAACCCGTCGGCCGCGCCGTTGCGGAACCATTCCTCGATGGTGTCGGCGACCTGCTCGGGGGTTCCGGCGAACACCCGGTGGCCGCGCGCACCGGCGAGGCGGTGCAGCAGGCCGCGCACGGTCGGCCGTTCGCGCTGCACGATGCCCGCCACGACCTGCAAGCGGCTCTTCCCGTTGTCGGTCACATCGCCCGCCGCGTCGAACAAATCGACCGGGATCGGCTCGTCCAGCGGCAGGTGCCGCAGGCTGATCCCGACGATGCCCTCCAACTGGGCCAGGCCGTATTCCGGCACGGTGAGCTCGTTGAACTCCTGCTCCAATTTCTTGGCCGCCGCCTCGGTGTCGGCGATGAACGGGCTGATCCCCGGCAGGATCTTGATGTGCTCGGGGTCGCGGCCGAAGCCACGGGCCCGCTCCTTGATGTCGGCGTAGAACGCCTGGGCGTCGCTGAGCCGCTGATGCGCGGTGAAGATCGCCTCGGCGTACTTGCCCGCGAACGCCCGCCCGTCGTTCGACGCGCCCGCCTGCACCAGCACCGGGTGGCCCTGCGGCGTGCGCGGCGCGTTGAACGGTCCACGCACCCGCAGGTATTCGCCGGCGAAGTCGATCTGGTGGATCTTCTCCGGGTCGGCGTACACGCCTGAGGCCTGGTCCAGGACGATGGCGTCGTCCTCCCAGCTGTCCCACAGCGCCACCACGGCGTCGACGAATTCCCTAGCACGGGCGTACCGTTCGGCATGGTCGGGATGCTTGTCCAGACCGAAGTTCGCCGCGGCGAGATCGGTGCCGGTGGTGACGATGTTCCAGCCCGCCCGGCCGCGGGAGATGTGGTCCAGCGTGGAGAACAGCCTGGCCAGGTTGTAGGGCTCGTAGTACGTGGTCGACGCGGTGGCGATGAGGCCGAGATGCGTCGTCGCGGTGGCGATCGCGGTGAGCAGGGTGATCGGTTCCAGGCCGGAGGTCGCGTTGTGCTTCACGTTGTTGTGCAGGGCGGGTCCGTCGGCGAAGAACACCGCGTCCAGTTTCGCCGCTTCGGCGGTGCGTCCGATCTCCTGGTAGTAGGCGACGTCGTAGATCCGTTCGGGGCTGCTCGACGGATGCCGCCATGCCGCCTCGTGGTGGCCGGAGGGGTAGATGAAGGCGTTGAGGCTGAGTTGGCGCGGTGCGGTCATGAGGCTTTCTTCTCGTCGGTGGGCGTGTCGACGACGTCGACGCCCAGGCTGGCCAGCAGCAGGGAACGGTGCCGCAGGAAGGCGGGATCGCCGTGGCGGCGGGGGCGTTCCAGGTCGATGCGCTGGTCCACCGCGATGCGCCCGTCGTCGAGCACCAGGACACGGTCGGCCAGCAGCACCGCCTCGTCCACGTCGTGGGTGACCAGCAGCACGGCGGGCCGATGCTCGGCGCACAGGTCCTGCAGCAGTGCGTGCATCTTGATCCGGGTCAGCGCGTCCAGCGCGCCGAACGGTTCGTCCGCCAGCAGCAGCTCGGGTTCGCGCACCAGCGAACGCGCCAGGGCGACACGCTGTTGCTCGCCACCGGAAAGCTCCTTGGGCCAGGCCTTCTCCCGGCCCGCGAGCCCGACCTCGGCCAGTGCCGCGCGACCGCGACCGGCGGCGTCCGAACCTCCTAGACCGAGAGTCACGTTGTCGAGCACCCGCACCCAGGGCAGCAACCGGGAGTCCTGGAACACCACCGAACGCTCGGTGGGCACGCTCAATTCGCCGGAACCCGGCACGTCGTAGTCCAATTCGGCGAGCGCCCGCAGCAGCGTGCTCTTGCCCGAACCGCTGCGGCCGAGCAGCGCGACGAACTCGCCGCGCGCGATGTCGATGTCGATGTCGCGCAGCACCACCCGGTCGCCGAAGCCACGGCGCAGCCGCCGGGCGCGGACGACGTTCAATCCCCGAGTGTCTGCCGCCATGACAGCGCCTTCCTTTCCACCGCGCGCACCAGGATGTCGCCGAACAGGCCGAGCAGGCCGTAGATCACCAGGCCGACCACGATGATGTCGATCTGGCCGTAGGTGCGGGCCTGGGTCATCAGGTAACCGATGCCGCTGGTGGCGTTGACCTGTTCCACCACGACCAGCGCCAGCCAGGAGATCGTGACGGCCAGCCGCAGGCCGGTGAAGAAGCCGGGCAGCGATCCCGGCAGCGCGATCCGGCGGACGAATCCCCACCGCGAAAGTCCGACGGTCTGGGCGAGTTCCACATACCTGGCGTCGACGCTGCGCAGGTGCGCGTGCGTATTCAGGTAGATCGGGATCGCCACGCTGGTGGTGATCACCACCAGCTTCATTTCCTCGCCGATGCCGAACCACACGATGAACAGCGGAATCAGCGCGAGCGTCGGAATGGCGCGCTTGATCTGGATCGGCCCGTCCACCAACGCTTCACCGACCCGGCTCAGCCCGGCCAGCAGCGCCAGCACCAGGCCGATCGCGACACCGAGCCCGAGCCCGATCACGGCGCGCTGCACCGAGGTCAGCAGATTGCTCTGTAAACGGCCGTCGGCGAGCAGGTCACCGGCGGTCTCGGCGACCGTCCACGGCGCGGGCAGGGTCTCCGGATCCAATGCGCCCGTGGCCGAACCGGCCACCCAGGCGGCGATCAGCAACGCCGGTCCCACCGCGATGCCGAACGGGATGGGGCGGCCAGGACCGAGGCGCGGCCGGGTCGGTTTGCGTTTCGCCAGTATCGGTTCCGCCGTGGAGCGGCCGAGGCCGAAGCGGCGCAGCACCCCGGCGTCGAGGGTCGCCATCAGCGTGCCTTCGGTTCGAACGACGCGCCGCTCTCGGTGACCGCTTGCGTGATCGCGGCGTCGAAGCGCAGGTCGAAGCCGTTGGACGCCTGCACCTTCTTGGGCAGTTCGCCCGCCTTGGCGATGGCGTCGATGGTGGCCTGCTGCCGGTCGACCAACTGCTGGTCCAGATGCGGGAAGACGTAGGTGCCCAACGAGTCGACGATGCGCTTGGCGTCGTCGGCGCTCACCTTCTGGTTGTCCACGTAGTAGCGGCGCGCCCAGTCCTCCGGGTGGGTGTTGGCCCACTGGTAGGCGCGGACGAACGCGCCGACCAGCGCCCGGGTGGCGGCCGCCTTCGCCGGATCCCGCACGACCGCGCGGCGGGCGTACAGATAGGCGAGACCGCCGTAGAGACCTACGGTCTCGGAGTCGGGGACCAGCGAGGTGCCCGGCGTGCGCAGGAACCGGGTGACGTTCGGCTCGATCAGCGGCGCGACGTCGACCTGGCCGGTGCGCACGGCATCGAGGAACTCGGCCAGTTGCAGCCGGACCAGCTGCACGTCGGAGGTGGTGAGCCCGGCCTTGTCGATGGCGCGCAGCACGGCGGCCTGCTGTGCCGTGCCCTCCGCGTAGGCGATCTTCTTGCCCTTCAGATCCGCGAGCTTCGTCACCGACTTGCCCGGCGCCACCGCGAGTTTCAGGGCGGTGGTGCTGGTCTGATAGGACGCGATGATCGGGACGTCCTGCCCGGCCACCAAGGCGTGGATCGGCGGGACGTCGCCGACCTGGGCGACGTCGGCGGCGCCCGCCCGGAACGCCTCCAGGATGGCGGGACCGCCGACGAAGTTGGCGAACTCCACCTTGAACGGAAGCTTGTCGAGCTCGCCGGAGATGCGCAGCACCGATTGCAGGCGCTCGGATTGGTCGGCGACCACGAGGGTGGTGCCTGCGGGAACCTCGGTCGGCAGTGGTCCTTCGGCGGTGGGACCGACCGGCTTGTCGTCCTTCGCGCAGCCGGTGAGTCCGAGGGTCGCAACGGTCGCCACGGCGAGCAATGCGGCGGTCGCGCGGCCACGGAGGCCGGACCGGAACGTACTTGGTCGGAACATAAGGCGAATTAGAACAAGACGAAACCGGCGCGAAAACGGTTTGTCTCAGCCTGGTTCGAACCCCTCAGCGGGGCGGCGCTGCCACCGTCATCGACCGGACCTGCTGCTGGTAGCGCTGCACGAACGGCAGAATCTGCTGCTCGATCACCGTGTTGTATTCCCGGGGCCGCTGCATCGGATTCGCGTGCCCGGTGTTTCGCGCCAGCACCACCAGCAGCGTGCCGTCCACTCCGCCGGACCGCTCGATCAGCACCCGATGGGAGTACTCGACGTCGACCACGCGGTCGGCGCTCGCGTCGCGCGGCCGGATGAAGACGATGGCGGGCCGTGGCTTGTCGGCCACGGGCTGGGCGAGGGCGCGCAGGTCGTCCGTCGCGCCACCGGCCACGATTGCGGTGAACTGGGATTCGATCAGACCGTTGCTCGCCGCGTCGCGCGAGACGATCTTCTCCCGCATCACTTCCGCCAGCACCTGGCCCAGTTGGCCGAACCGGATGCCGGGCAGCCCGTCGCCCCGGTCGACGAAACGGTCCCGGCGAGCGTAGGTCTCCACGGCCAGCCGGAGCATGCGGCTTTCCCGCGCACCGGGCAGCCAGCCCATCCACCGCAGCATGTCCTCACCGCGCCCGCGACTTTCCGGACGGACCGCGTTCAGGTCGACCGGCGTGCAGTCCAGGATCACCCCGACCAGTCTGCGGTCGCTGTCCCGGTGGATGTGCTCGGCGACCTCCAGTGCGATCACGCCGCCCATGCTGTGGCCGACGAGCACGATGTTGCGCAGGCCCGACAGTTCGGCGGCGCGCACGACGAGGTCGGCGATCACCTTGGTGTCGATACCTTGATTGTCGTAGCGGATCGCCCACACCATGCCCATCCTGCGCAGAGCGGGCAGCGCGGCGGCGGTGTCACTGGCGTCGAGCCCGCCGAGCCCGACCAGATCCACCACGACGGTGTCCCAGTTCTGCGGGTCCACCGGCGGGGCGACGGGCAGGATGGCGGGCTCGGTGCGCGCCAGTCGCGCCTGTTCCGGCGCGACGTCGTACTTCCAGTACTGCGCGAACACCACGAGTCCGGCCAGCAGCAGTGCGGCCACCCGAAGCAGCGTCACCCTGGTGCGGCGCAACGTCTTCCACCCGTGCCCCAGGCTCGTGTCCCGCAGCCGAGATCGGCGTCGCGCGTCGTCCCAGTCGGAGACGGTGGACGGGTGCCTCTCGTCCATCGGCGACATCCATCCCACTGTAGGCACGGGTGCGGGCGGTCGCCATGAGCCCGCTATCGTTCAGCGTGCCGCCTCGGCCTTGGCCGCGAGTTTGCCCAGCGAGTTCCGCCGCCCGAGTTTGTTGTCGTCGAGCGCGATTAAGCTCGACAGACCGTCGGGTACCTCCTGGATGTCGGTGCCGCCCTCGACATAGTGCAAGGTAGCTGACAGTGTGCTCGTCGCCACCGACGGATCGCAGGTCGTGAATTCGATGATCTGCACCACGTGCTCGTGCGGGCCGCGCGAAATGCTGTGCGCGGTGGCCTTGCCGCTACCGTGGACTCGTCGCGCAAGCGAGCGTGATTCGGAACACGCCGACCTCCCCAGGTATCGAATTCGCGCACGTGTCCGGTCCTGCCGTCTGGCACCATTCACTGCCGCACCGCTTCCGCGCGCAGATGCCACCGAACACGGGTCGCGCGTCCGCACTCAGCGGGGTCACCGACACGTTCGGGGAGACTCGCGTCGCGGAAACGCCATCGATCAGCGGAAAGGCGACCAGGCGGGCTCGAACCAACCCGGGGCGGCGGCGATGAATCGCGCACGCTCCCAGCCGCCCGCGCCTTGCGGCACCGAACCCACCAGGTCGACGCCGCTGACGCGCGGCAGGTCGATGCGATTGCATTCGGCGGCGAGATCCGGTTCGGCGGGCCAAGAGCCGATCACCAGGCCTTGGCACCGCACGCCCGCCGATTGCAGTGCGCGGGTGGTCAGTTCGGTGTGGTTGAGCGTCCCCAGCCCGGCCGCGGTGACCAGCAGGACGGGCGCGCCGAGTTTCTGGGCGAGGTCGAGCAGGGTGAAATCGCCTAGGCGCACCAGCAATCCGCCCGCGCCCTCGACCAGGACGAGGTCGGCGTCGGTCAGGGAATCGACGGCGGCGGCGGTCTCGGCGAGTGTCAGCTCCGGCAGCCCGGCCCGGCGGGCGGCGGTGTCGGGCGCCAGCGGGTCCGGGTAGCGGGCGAGTTCGAGCGTGCGGGTGACGCCGGACAACCGTTGGATCTCCGCGAGGTCTCCGGGTTCGCCCACCGCGACACCGGTCTGGCCCGGCTTGCACACCGCCACCGAACGGCCGTTCGCCATCGCCGCGGCGGCGACGGCCGCGGTGACGACGGTCTTGCCGACATCGGTGGAGGTTCCGGTGATCAGCAGGACGGTCATGCCGGCACCCCCTCTCGCGCCTGCGCCAGCACTTCGCCGAGCACCGTCGCGATGGAGTCGAGTTCGGCCGGTGTGAGATTCGCCCGCGCGGTCAAGCGCAGTCGCGACGTGCCTTCCGGAACCGTCGGCGGACGGAAGCAGCCGACGTCCAGCCCGTGCGCTCGGCACGCCTGCGCGGCGTCGAAGGCCACTTGCGCCGGACCGAGCACGACCGACACCACCGCCGAAGGCGGCGCGGGCACACCGGCGATCCCGGCGATGTCCGCGGCGCGCGCCAGCACCCGCTCGGCCAGCTCCGGCTGGGCGCGCAGCACCCGCAACGCGGCCCGCGCGGCGCCGACGGCGGCGGGCGCGAGACCGGTGTCGAAGATGAACGTGCGCGCGGCGTCGATCAGGTGGGCGCGCACCCGGCCACTGCTCAGCACCACACCGCCCTGCGCGGCAAGGGATTTCGACAGCGTCGCGGTGATCACCAGATCCGGCGCCCCCGCCAGGCCCGACTCGTGCGCCAACCCGCGTCCGCCCGCCCCGCGCACACCGATGCCGTGTGCCTCGTCCACCACGAGCACCGCCCCGTTGGCCCTGGTCACCCGGTGCAGTTCGGTCAACGGCGCGAGATCGCCGTCGGCGCTGAACACCGAATCCGTGAGCACCAGCGCCCGTTCCTCGACGCGCTCCGACAGCAGCCGCTCCACCGCCGCGACGTCGCGATGCGGCGCGATCTCCACCCTGGCGCGGGAGAGCCTGCACGCGTCCACCAGCGAGGCGTGGCTGCCCGCGTCGGAGATCACCAGCGAGCCGCGCCCGGCCAGCGCGGTCACCGCGCCGAGGTTGGCCGCGTATCCGGAGGCGAATACGAGTCCCGCTTCGACGCCGACGAATTCGGCCAACTCGGTCTCCAGCAGTTCGTGCTCGGTGGTGGTGCCGGTGACCAGCCGCGACCCGGTCGACCCCGCACCCCAGCGGCGCACCGCCTCGATCGCGCCTTCGATCACCTCTGGGTGGCGCACCAGGCCGAGATAGTCGTTGGAGGCGAGATCGATCGACGGCGCCTGCGGGGCGCGCGGCCGCAGCTCGCGGCGCAGTCCCGCGGCCACGCGCGCGGAAGCGCGTTCGTCCAACCAGCTCAACGGATCGGTAGTCACAGCTCCGAAGCATACTTGAACACCGTTCAGGGCACTCTCCCGCAGGTCCGCTGGTACCGTTGAGCCCATCGTTGGTGGTGTCACCGGCCCGCGGTGACAAGCTGCACCGGGAGGTACACGGCCGGATGCCGCGGTGGGCGATAGTCGTCGAGGAAACAACGGGCTCGGGCGATCACAAGCGCTGGTCACCCCGAATCCTGACGGAAGTGGTCGGCACGCGCGCACAAGCGCTGGCGAAACTGGCCGGAGTGCTGCCCACCTACACCCCGGAGCATCCCAAGCTGCGCGGTCGCCGCGTCGTGCTCCGCGACGGTGACACCTATCTACTGATGGTGCGCGGCTGGTCGGACGACTACCACTGCATCTTCCGGGTGTGGGAGATGCTGTCCGACAGCGATCGTCCCGACCTCGCCGACGGCCGCCCTAATTCGTCCGATCGGCTCACGGACCGGTGAACCAGTTCGGCGTATCCAGCCGGAACACCTCGCCGGGCGTCAGCGAGCGCAGATCGCGCTCCAGTTCGGCCAGCCGATCCGCGCCGAGCAGTTCCGACCAGCGATCGTGGATCCGGTCGAACGTTCGCGCCGATCGGGTCAGCACGTCATCGGCGCGTTCGGTGAGCGTGTAGACCTTGCGCCGCGCGTCGGACGGATCGTGCCCGCGGCGAAGGTAGCCCAGCCGCTCCAACGCCTCGATATGCTTGCCCGCGGCCTGTTTCGAGACACCGAGCGCGCGCCCCAGGTCGGCGGCCGTGCAACCGTGCGGCCCGCCCGCGCGGCCGATCGCCTGGAAGACGAAGCCGTGCATCGGCCGCAACTCGGCGTGACCGTGCTCGGCCAGATCCGCGTGCACCTCGTCGATCACAGCCCGGAAGCCGAGCAGCATGCGCAGCGGCAGCTCATAGCCACCCCTGTCACTTGACATGATGGACAACCTCGTTGACTATATAGACAACCATGTTGTCTATTATAGAGGTGGTAGCCCGATGACCGTCATCCGACACTCCGACACCCGCCGCACCGAAACCCCTGGCGGTGTCATGACCACGCTCGCCTCCCCCACCCAGGGCGGCTCCGGACTCGCGGTGTGGCGGGTCGAGGTGCCCGCCGACACCGCGGGACCGCTGCACTTCATCGACGCCGAGCAGATCTGGACCGTCCTCGCCGGACGGCTCGACGTCACGCTCGACGGCACGGAACTCACCGCGGCCGAAGGGGATACGGTGATCCTCCCGCCGAACACGCTGCGACAGGTGCACACCGGCGACGGCTTCACCGCCATCGTCACCGCGCCCGCGGGGGCGCGGGCAGGCACACCGGACAGCGACGGCACCATCGTCCCGCCCTGGATCGCCTGACCGGTCACCGACCGATCCCCGCGGCGACCGCGGCGCGCATGCCGGCGGTGATCGTGGCGATGTCGCCGGACGTGCTGATGAACGGCGGCATGGTGTAGACGAGGTTGCGGAACGGACGCAGCCACACCCCGGCCGCCACCGCGGCGTCGGTCGCGGC
This sequence comes from Nocardia sp. NPDC004168, assembly GCF_040610355.1. Lineage (NCBI taxonomy): Bacteria > Bacillati > Actinomycetota > Actinomycetes > Mycobacteriales > Nocardiaceae > Nocardia > Nocardia sp. NPDC004168. The sequence continues at coordinate 117,362 of NZ_JBEXME010000017.1, forward strand.
GCGCATGTCGACCGGGTGGTCCAGCTCGACCACACCGATCGCACCGAGCACACGCGCCTCGATCACGCCCGGCAGCTCGCGCGCCGGGGCCAGGCCCGCAGCCAGCTCCGCTTCGATCCGGGTCACCTCGCCGCGCCAGTCGCGCGAGCGCAGCAACTCGATCGACGCGACGGCGACCGCGCAGGCCAGCGGGTTGCCCATGAACGTGGGGCCGTGCATGAGCCCGCCGTGCGCCGCGCTGATCGTCTCGGCGATCCGCGTGGTGCACAGCGCGGCGGCCAGGGTGAGGTAACCGCCGGTCAGCGCCTTGCCCACGCACATCACATCCGGGCTCACCCCGGCCAGGTCGGCCGCGAAAAGCGTTCCGGTGCGGCCGAATCCGGTCGCGATTTCGTCGAAGACGAGCAGCACCCCGTGCTCGTCGCACAACCTGCGCAGGTCGGCGAGATAGCCGGGATGATGCCAGCGCATCCCGCCCGCCCCTTGGACGATCGGCTCCACGATGACCGCCGCGAGTTCGCCCGCGTGCGCGGCGATCATGCGCTCCAGTTCCGCCGTGTATTCCGGGTGGTACTCGCTCGGCGGCACCGGCGCGAACAGCTGATTCGCCAGGATGTCGGTCCACAGCGAGTGCATGCCGCCCTCGGGGTCGCACACGCTCATCGGGGTGAAGGTGTCGCCGTGGTAGCCGCCGCGCCAGGTGAGCAGCCGCCGCTTCTCCGGCTTGCCCAGCGAACGCCAGTACTGCAGGCACATCTTCACGGCGACCTCGACCGACACCGAGCCGGAGTCGCACAGGAACACCTTGTCCAGCCCGGCCGGTGTCGATTCGACCAGCAGCTCGGCCAGCCGGGCCGCCGGCTCGTGGGTGAGCCCGCCGAACATCACATGACTCATCCGCCGCGACTGGTCGACCAGCGCGGCGTCGAGCACCGGGTGCCGGTAACCGTGGATGGCGGCCCACCAGGAACTCATGCCGTCGACCAGCTCGCGTCCGTCGGCCAGGGTCAGCCTGGTCCCCGCGGCGGCGGCCACCACCAGCGGTTCGGTCGTCGCGGGGAAGCCGCCGTACGGATGCCAGACGTGCTCGGCGTCGAGGGCGGTGATCTGGTCGGGGGTCAGTGCCACAGGAATCCTCGCGTCACGGCCCGGGTCTCCCCTGGGCGGCTTGAACACCGTTCAAGTTAGCAGCCGAGCAGGCGGGGCCCGCAAGGGTGGGCCGAGTTCGGCCGTTTCCCTACCCGGTGGCGACGCGGCGGAATATTCTTTGACAAAGTCAAAGATTGGAGCCGCCGTGACCGCTGCCGCGCCCGCCGACATCGCCGCCGTCCGCGAGTTCAACCGCCACTACACGCGCGTGATCGGCGTGCTGCGCGAGGGACTGCACGACAGCCGCTACTCGCTCACCGAGGCGCGGATCCTGTTCAAGCTGGCCGCCTCCGACGCCACCGAAGTGGTCGCGCTCCGGCACGCCCTTGACCTCGACGCGGGCTACCTCAGCCGCATTCTGGCCCGGTTCGAACAGTCCGGCCTGGTGCGGCGCAACCGCTCCGGCAGCGACGGCCGCCGCCAGGAGGTCCGGCTGACCGACCGGGGCAGGGAGATCTTCGCGACGCTCGATCAGCGCTCCAGTGACGAAGTGGGCGCGCTGCTCGACGCGCAGCCGCAAGCGACCCGCGCGCGCCTGATCACGGCGATGCGAACCATTCAGCAGATTTTGGACCGGCCCGCAGACGCACCTGCTTTCTCGCTGCGACGCCCGGGCTCCGGCGATTACGGCTGGGTGATCCAGCGTCATGCGGAGCTCTACGCGAACGAATACGGCTGGGACGCGAGCTACGAGGAACTGATCGTGCGCATCGTGGCCGACTACCTGACTTCCCGCGACGAGCAGCGCGAGCGCGCCTGGATCGCGGAATCCGACGGCCGCCCGGTGGGCAGCGTCTTCTGCGTTCGCGAGGACGACACCACCGCGCGCCTGCGGTTGCTCCTGGTCGAGCCGACCGTCCGCGGTCTCGGCGTCGGCTCGGCGCTGGTGGACGAATGCCTGCGCTTCGCCACGGCGGCGGGCTACCGGGAGATCGTGCTGTGGACCAACGACGTGCTCACCGCCGCGCGGCGCGTCTACCAGCGCGCGGGATTCGAGCTCGTCGACCAGAGCCCGCATCACAGCTGGGGGCACGACCTGGTCGGCCAGACCTGGCGGCGGTCGCTCACATCCGCGAAGTGAGCCGCGCGCCCGCTCACGAGCCGCTGCACGATGCGCCGGGTCGCATGCGCTTCCGCTATGTCGAGCACCACACGGCCCGTCGCTGTCAGTGATCCGTATCGACGCACCGCGTGCCGCGGCACCTCGGACGCGTCCGGCGAGGGCTCGCGTCACCGCAACCGCCGCTACGGATGAGCTCGCGACCACCGCGCGCCCCGCTCGGGGCAAGGCCGACGCGGCGTTGGGTCCGTTCGCCCGTGCTGTGCCGCGAGACTGCGCGGCGTTGCCACCGCGGGCCGTGCTCGGTGCTCGCACCATTCCCCGATGGCGCGAAAAATGCCTCGGACCTCGTTCGATCCGGTCACCCACAACCACCCGCACCGCTGGACGCCCGGCTGACGCTACTGTCGTTGCCATGGCTCAGCCCGACGCAGCGCCCGGTGACGCGGCACCTCTGGGTGTCTGGCCCGGCACCGCCTATCCCCTCGGGGCCACCTACGACGGCGCAGGCACCAATTTCTCGGTGTTCTCCGAGGTTGCCGACGCGGTCGAACTCTGCCTGATCGACGCCGACGGAGCCGAGAACCGGATCGCGCTCGACGAGGTGGACGGGTACGTCTGGCATGCCTACCTGCCCGGAATCGACCCTGGTCAGCGCTATGGATTCCGCGTGCACGGCCCATACGACCCCGACCGGGGGTTGCGCTGCGACCCGAGCAAGTTGCTGCTCGATCCGTACGGCAAGGCTTTCGACGGCGACTTCGACGATCACCCCTCGCTCTACACCCACGGGCTCGACTCGCTCGGCCACACCATGACCGGCGTGGTGATCAACCCGTACTTCGACTGGGGCGCCGACCGGCCGCCCAACCGGCCGTACCACGAGACGGTGATCTACGAGGCGCACGTCAAGGGCATGACGATGACGCATCCCGAGGTGCCCGAGGAATTGCGCGGCACCTATTCCGGCATCGCGCACCCGGCGGTCGTCGACCATCTGAAGGGGTTGGGGGTCACCGCGATCGAACTGATGCCGGTGCACCAGTTCCTGCAGGACCGCGTGCTGCTGGACCAGGGACTGCGGAACTATTGGGGCTACAACAGCTTCGGCTACCTCGCGCCGCACAGCGAGTACGCGACGATGGATCGCGCCGGGTCGGCGGTCACCGAGTTCAAGGCGATGGTGCGCGCGCTGCACGCGGAGGGCATCGAGGTGATCCTCGACGTCGTCTACAACCACACCGCCGAGGGCAACCACAACGGCCCCACGATCTGCTTCCGCGGCATCGACAATGCCGCCTACTACCGCTTGGTCGACGACGATCCGTCGCACTACATGGATTACACGGGCACCGGAAACAGTCTCAACGTGCGCCACCCGCACACCTTGCAGCTGATCATGGACTCCCTGCGCTACTGGATCCTGGAGATGCACGTCGACGGCTTCCGCTTCGATCTGGCCGCGACGCTGGCGCGGGAACTGCACGACGTGGACCGGCTGTCGACGTTCTTCGACCTGGTGCAGCAGGATCCGGTGGTGAGCCAGGTCAAACTCATCGCCGAACCGTGGGACGTCGGCGAGGGCGGCTACCAGGTGGGCAATTTCCCCGGCCTGTGGACGGAGTGGAACGGCAAGTACCGCGACACCGTGCGGGACTACTGGCGCGGCGAACCGGCGACGCTGGGCGAGTTCGCCTCTCGGCTCACCGGTTCCTCGGACCTGTACGAGGCCACCGGCCGCAGGCCGAGCGCGAGCATCAACTTCGTCACCGCGCACGACGGGTTCACGCTGCGGGATCTGGTGTCCTACAACGAGAAACACAACGCGGCCAACGGCGAGGACAACCGCGACGGCGAGAGCTGGAACCGCTCCTGGAACTGCGGTGTCGAAGGCCCGACCGACGACCAGGACATCCTCGCCCTGCGCGACCGGCAGAGCCGCAACCTGCTGGCCACGCTCATGCTCAGCCAGGGTGTGCCGATGCTGGCGCACGGCGACGAGATGGGCCGCACCCAGCACGGCAACAACAACGTCTACTGCCAGGACTCGCCGCTGGCCTGGATGGACTGGTCGCTGCGGGAGAAGAACGCCGATCTGCTGGAGTTCACCCGCGCGGTGGTCGCGTTGCGCACCCGGCACCCCGTCTTCCGGCGCCGTCGCTTCTTCGCGGGCGGCCCGGTCCGTTCGGCGGACAACGCCCGCGACATCGCCTGGCTCACCCCGTCCGGCGAGGAGATGACCGGGGCGGACTGGGACAGCGGATTCGGCAAGTCGCTGGCGGTCTACCTCAACGGCGAGGCGATCCCCGAGCCGGGCCCGCGAGGCGAGCGGATCACCGACGACTCGTTCCTGTTGTGTTTCAACGCCCACGACGCGGCTATCGACTTCGTGCTACCGAGCACCGGCGACGGCGCGGAATGGTCGGTGGCACTGGATTGCTCGACCCCGACCGGCATGACCGACGCCAGGTATCCCGGCGGCGCGGCCGTCACCGTCGAAGCTCGCTGTCTCCTCGTCCTCCGCCAGGCCGCCTGACCCGAATGCCGATGAACGCACCCGATCCCACCGAGATGCACGTGACCGACCCGGTGTCCCTCCGACGCAAGCCCGCCCGCCAGACGACGATCCGCAGCGCCTACCGGCTACAGCTGCGACCGGACGCATTGACCTTCGCCGAGGCCCGCGCCATCGCGGAATACCTTCAGCAGCTGGGCATCTCGCACCTGTACCTGTCGCCGATCCTGACCGCGGCGCACGGTTCGACGCACGGTTACGACGTCACCGACCCGACCACGGTCTCCGCCGCCCTCGGCGGGCCGACGGGGCTCAAGGCACTCGCCGACGAGGTGCGCAGCCGCGGCATGGGACTGATCGTCGACCTGGTGCCCAATCACGTCGGCGTCGCCGATCCGCGACAGAACGCCTGGTGGTGGGACGTGCTGCGGAATGGCCAGGAGTCGCGGTTCGCGCCGTATTTCGACATCGACTGGAGCCCCGGCAACGGCGCGGGCGGCAGGCTGGCGCTGCCGGTGTTGCAGAGCGAGAACGACCCGGCCGCCCTGACCGTGGACCGCACCGGCGCCGAGCCGATGCTCGCGCTGCACGATCTGCGTTTCCCGATCGCGCCCGGCACCGACGGCGACAACGCCCTGCGCATCCACGACAAACAGCACTACCGGTTGGTGAGCTGGAAGGCCGGGCTGTGCACCTATCGGCGTTTCTTCGCGGTGAGCAGCCTGGCCGCGATCCGTCAGGAGAACCCGGAGGTCTTCGAGCTCACCCACCGCGAGCTCGCCGCGTGGTGCGAGCACGACTTGATCGACGGCGTGCGGGTCGACCATCCGGACGGTCTGGCCGATCCCGCCGGTTACCTCACCCGGCTGCGCAGACTGATCGGCCCGCACCGGCTGTTGCTGGTGGAGAAGATCCTGGCCAACCGCGAGCCGCTGGACGCGACGCTGCCCATCGACGGCACCACCGGCTACGAGGCGCTGGCCGACTTCGGCGGCGTGCTGATCGATCCGCGCGGGGAGCACGCGCTCACCGAACTCTCGCGCCGGGTGGCCGGGCACGGCAGCGACCGGGCTTGGATCGGCGAGACCGAACACCGGATCAAGCGCGCGGTCGCGGAAACCATTCTGACGCCGGAGGTCCGGCGGCTGGTGGCCGCGATCAAACAGGACGCGAACGCCGAGAGTTTCGACACCATGGCGCTGACCAACGCCACCATCGAGGTGCTGGCGTTCATGCCGGTCTACCGGGCCGACTACGCGCCGCTGTCCGGGATGACGGGCGCGGTGATCGCCGAGGTGGAGAAGCGCAACAGCGAACTCACCGCGCCGCTGGCGGTCCTGGTCGCGGCGCTGGCCGCCGACGGGGCCGCGGCGATGCGCTTCAGCCAGGTCTGCGGCGCGGTGACCGCGAAGGCGGTCGAGGACACCATGTTCTATCAGGCCGCGCGGCTGGTCTCGTTGCAGGAGGTCGGCGGCAACCCGGCGCGCTTCGGCCACTCGCTCAACGAGTTCCACCTGTCCAACAGCCAGCGCGCGCAACGCTGGCCCGCCACTCTGACGACGCTGTCCACGCACGACACCAAGCGCGGGGAGGACGTGCGCGCCCGCATCGGCGTGCTGTCCCAGGCCGCGGAGACCTGGGCGCGCAACGTCGACTCCTGGTTGGAGACCGCCCCCGCGCCGGACGGTGCGACGGCGTTGTTCCTGCTGCAGAACATGTTCGGGGTATGGCCCGCGGACGGGCGACCGGCCGCATCGGTGCCCGGCCTGCGTGAGCGTGTGCACGCGTTCGCCGAGAAGGCGATGCGGGAGGCCAACAGCAAGACCTCCTGGGAGGAGCCGGACGCCGAGTTCGAGGCCGCGGTGCACGCGTGGCTGGACGCGGTGATCGATGGCCCGGTGGGCTCCGAACTCGGCGACCTGGTGCACGAACTGGCCCCGCACGCCTGGTCGGACGCCTTGTCGCAGAAGCTCTTACAGCTGTGCGGGCCGGGCATCCCGGACGTCTACCAGGGCTGCGAGCTGTGGGAGGACTCCCTCGTCGACCCGGACAACCGCAGGCCGGTGGACTTCGCCGCCCGTGCGGGCATGCTGCAATCGCTCACCGGCACGCCCGCGCTGGACACCACCGGCGCGGCGAAGATGTGGATCGTCGCCTACGCGCTGTGGTTGCGCCGCGAACGTCCCGAATGCTTCGTCGGCGGCACGTACCGGCCGCTGTTCGCCACCGGCGACCACGCGTCCAAGGTGGTGTCCTACGCCCGCGGCCGCGCGGGCGAGGCCCCCGAGGTCATCGTCGCCGCCACCCGCCACAGCGTGAGCCTGGCCGAGACCGGCTGGAGCGACACGTTCATCGACCTACCCGCGGGCAGCTGGACAGACCGGCTGACCGGCCACACCTTCCAGGGCCGGGCCAGGCTCGAGAAGATGTTCGCCAGGCTGCCGGTCGCGCTGCTGGTGCGCTGACGGCTCGGGCACGGGCGCACCCGCCTGCTCGAGTTTCTTGGAGAACACCCCGCGGATCTGCTCGAAAGCCGCTTCCGGGATCACACCGCCCAGTTCTTCGCGCCAGCGTCGCAGATTCGCGGGATGGTAGTCCAGCGCGTCCTGCGCGCTCGCGGACAACCGCACGCCCTGATCGGTGGGCATGGACATCCGGCGCCAGGAATCCCAGTGGAACCGGCGACTGCGCGGATTACGCAGCGTCCGAACCACGTTCAGGACGCGGTAGCCGATGCTCAGGGAATCGTGCAGCCGCATGTGGTCGCCGTCGGTGTGGTCGCAGCGCTTCGACAGCGCCGCCAGCCGGTCCCGGTCGAAGGCCAGCCCGACCGACTCCGCCTCCCGGACCATCCACTGCAGCGTGATGTCGGACAGGCCGCATTCGGTGTAGCCGCCACCGATGTCGCTGTGCACGCCGGGGAACCACACCTGCTTGACTCGCTCGAAGCCGCGCCGGTACTTCACCGTCGGTTCGACCGGCACCTCCCACACGGCCGGTTCGAAGTTGCGCCGCCGCTCGTCGATGGCCAGCGCCTGGCGGGCGCAGTGCACGTGCCGGGAGAGTTTGACGTCGTGGAAGCGGTGCCGCAGGGAGGTGATGCCAGGGACGCCGAGCGCGCCGACAGTGTCGAACACGCCGAGGAAATCGATCTTCGCTCGGTGACAATGCTTCCGGCGGAATTCCTGCCACTGCTCGGGCTCGGCCGGATCGGGGTTCTCCCGCGTCGGCGCGGGCGGTCGCTGCCGATAGATGTTCAGGGCGTCGGGGTACTTGCCTTCGATCATCGCTTCGGGGGTCATGATCCCGACACGGTTGATCAGGCCGGCCAGGCTGCGGGCGGTGAAGGCGCCGCGGCTGAAGCCGAAGATGTAGATTTCGTCGCCCTTCTCCCAGTTCAAGGCCAGATGCCAGTAGGCGGACGACAGGTTCGCCTCGAGTCCGAGTCCGAAGGCGCCGCCCATCAGGCGATCGCTGAGGAATCCGCGGGCACCTGGGCCGGAGACGTAGGTGACCCACTGCTGGATCGTCTCCCCCGCCGGTCCGGGCGCATCGAACCGGATCGTCTGCGCGATCTTGACTATGTTCGAAACCGTGCTGCTCGATTCGGCCTTCCAGGTGCCGTCGCAACACACAACCAGACGTTTCATGCGCTGATCCTCCCGCCGGCATCCCACCGAAACCCGCGTATTCGACTACTCGAATTCATCGCCTGCGGCGGGGAAGCGTTAATGCGGGGCGCGCTACGGCGTGCCGCCGGGCCCCTCGCCGAGACCCGCGACCGCCATGCCGATCAGCCACCGCGCCGCGCCGAGCGCTGCCGCGACGAGTACCGCGAGTTGCAGCGATCCGGTGATCAGGGCCAGGACGAGGCAGGTCACCAAGCCGACGACCAGTGCGTCGAGCTTGTATACCGGCCACGCGCTACCCGCGATGTCGATCGTGGTGCCGCGCGCCGAAGAGTGAACGACCGCCATCTCCTCAGGGTAGTCGGAATTGGAAGTTCGGGCCAGCGAACTTTTTGTCGCCGGGAACACAAGTAATCGCCGCGGCGTTGCCGCAGATATGCCACTGACAGGTGAATACGAACCGAGTACATCCGACTGGGCCCGCGAACAGGCCGAGAAGTACGAGAACTCCGGCGGCACCGAGGGCGCGACCTTGCAAGGTGTGCCGATCATCCTGCTCACCACCAAGGGCGCGAAGAGCGGCAAGCTGCGCAAGACGCCGCTGATGCGGGTGGAGCACGACGGCGAGTACGCCGTGGTGGCCTCGCTGGGCGGCGCGCCGAAGCATCCCGTCTGGTACCACAACATCAAGGCCGAACCGCACGTCGAACTGCGCGACGGCACGGTCAACAAGGACTACACCGCCCGCGAGGTGTTCGGCGACGAGAAGGCGCAGTGGTGGGAGCGCGCGGTCGAGGTGTGGCCGGATTACGCGAACTACCAGACCAAGACTGATCGTCAGATCCCCGTCTTCGTTCTCACCCCGCAGTAGCTTCTGCGCAGGTAGCCCGCGTGTCACCGCCACCCGCCGCAGCTCGCCGCCGCGGCGGGTGGCAGCATATTCGGGGTGTCCGATCCGCTTGATGTCCTCGACGCACTGACCGCTTCTCGTCCCGCCCTCACCGCGGACGAGATCGACGCTGCCGCCAAGCGAATTGCCGACGTCATTGATCCGACCCCGCTACAGCGCAGCGAGCGGCTGTCCAAGCTGACCGGGGCGAACGTCTATCTGAAGCGCGAAGATCTCAGCGCGGTCCGCTCCTACAAGCTGCGCGGCGCCTACAACCTCGTGGTCCAGCTGACCGAGCGGGAACGCGCCGCCGGCGTGGTCGCGGCCAGCGCGGGCAACCACGCGCAGGGCGTCGCGTTCGCCTGCCAGGCGATGGGGATCAAGGGCCGTATCTACGTGCCGACCACGACGCCGAAGCAGAAGCGTGACCGCATCCGGGTGCACGGCGGGGAGTTCGTCGAGCTCATCGCGGTCGGCGAGACCTACGACGCCGCCGCGGCGGCCGCCGCCGCCGACGTGGAGCGCACCGGCGCGACCATGGTGCCGCCGTTCGACGACACCCGCACCGCGGCCGGTCAGGGCACCATCGCCGCGGAGATCCTGGAACAGCTCCCCACCACCCCTGACCTGGTGATCGTGCCCGTGGGCGGCGGCGGCTGCCTGGCGGGCATCGGCACCTACCTGCGCGCCCGATCCCCGCGCACCGCCATCCTGGGCGTGGAGCCCGCGGGCGCGGCCTCGATGACCGCGGCTCTGGTGGCGGGCGGCCCGGTCACGCTGCCGGAGATCGATCCGTTCGTCGACGGCGCCGCGGTCCGCCGGGTAGGCGCCGTGCCGTACGCGGCGGTGTCCGGATTCGGCGGGCGCGTGGTTTCGCACGCCTCGCTGCCGTTGCTGACCACCACCGAATCCCCCAGGGGCGCGGGCACTTTCCAGATGATGCAGGTCGACGAAGGCGCGATCTGCACGACCATGCTCGACCTGTACCAGAGCGAGGGCATCATCGCCGAGCCCGCGGGCGCGCTCACCACGACGGCGCTGGCGGAGATCACCGTGGAGCCGGGCTCCACGGTGGTGTGCCTGGTGTCCGGCGGCAACAACGACGTCTCCCGCTACGGCGAGATCATCGAGCGCTCGCTCGTGCACAGCGGGCTCAAGCACTACTTCCTGGTGGACTTCCCGCAGGAACCCGGCGCGCTGCGCCGCTTCCTCAACGAGGTGCTCGGCCCGGAAGACGACATCACGCTGTTCGAGTACGTCAAGCGCAACAACCGGGAGACGGGCGCGGCGCTGGTCGGCATCGAACTGGGCGCCCCCGACGGGCTGGCGCCGCTGCTGGAACGGATGCACCACTCCCCGATCCAGTGCGAGCGCCTCGAGCCCGATTCACCGGCCTACCGCTACCTGACCTGAGCCCGACTCCGGCGGTCAGGCGGCCTCGGGCGTCTGACCGACCGGTATCCGACTGCCACGCAGCCTGGGGCCTCCGCGCGACCGCAATCCGACATGCCACGCAGCCTCGAGCCTCCGCGCAGCCGGGATCCGACGTGCCACGTGGCCTTACGCGTCTGCGCAGCCGAAATCCGACGCGTCACGCAGTCTCGGGCGTCTGCGCAGCCGGGATCCGAGGTGCTACGCAGCCTCGGGCCTCCGCGCGACCGCAATCCGACATGCCACGCAGCCTCGAGCCTCCGCGCAGCCGGGATCCGACGTGCCACGTGGCCTTACGCGTCTGCGCAGCCGAAACTCGACGCGTCACGCGGCCTTGGGCGTCTGCGCGGCCGGGATCCGGCGGCGGGACGAACGCAGGCAGTTCAGCATGAGCGGCAGCAACCAGAACGCTGCCGACTGGTCGTAGCTGAGCTGCGCGACGGAGAGCCGGTTGTGCACGAAGCCGACCGACAGGCCCAGCCGGGGTTCGGCCCAGCCGAAGGAGCCGCCGAGGCCGATGTGCCCGAACCCGGCGTGGGCGCCCGGCATCGGCAGCGAGTGGTAGCCCAGACGCCACATCATCGGCAGGTAGAACAGCGCGCGATCGGGCTGGTAGGTCTCGACGCGACGCAGCGCCTTCATGGTGCGGCGGCCGAGGTACCTGTGGTCGGCCACGGTGCCGTCGCCCGCGAGCGCGCCGTACATGGTGGCCAGTGCCGGCGCGGTGGCCACACCGTTGCCCGCACCGAGTTCGGTGTCCAGGATCGGCGGGCTGACGCCCTCGAGGATGCCTTCCAGACCGGGCAGGAACAGGCAGCGGGTGGCGGCACCCAGCGCGCCGGGAATCCGGTGGCTACGGCCGAGAACCGCGGCGCCGAGCGGCTTTCCGAGCGCACTCAGCTGGGTGCCCGCCAGCGGGGCGTAGGTGATCGGCGCACCGGCGGGCGGCCTGCCCAGGTGCAGCCCCTCGATGCCGAGCGGCTCGGCGACCTCGGTGCGGATCAGCTCGGCCAGGCCGGTGCCGGTGATCGCGCGCGTCAAGCCTCCGACCAGCCAGCCGAAGGTGAGCGCGTGGTAGGTGGGAACGCCGAGCAGGCGGTCGGGCTTGGCCGCGGCCAGGCGCTGTTCCATGAGTTCGTGGTCCAGCACGTCGGCCAGGCCGCCGGTGGCGATCGGGGCCAGCGCGGACAGTCCCGCCCGGTGGGTGAGCAGATGACGAATGGTGATCTTGTGCTTGCCGTTGGCGCCGAACTCCGGCCAGTACTCCGCGACCGGAGCGGAATAGTCGAGCAACCCGCGGTCGGCGAGACGGTGCACGACGGTGGCCGCGATCCCCTTGGTGGCCGAGAAGATGATCGTGCCGGTGTCCCTGGTCCACGGAACGTCACCGCCGGAGCCGACCCAGATGTCCACCAGCGGCTCTCCGTGCCGGTGCAGCGTGAACGCCGCCCCCGCGCCCCGGCGATTGCCGAACGCCCGTGCGAAAGCGCGCACGAACGGTGCGAATTCGGCGGCAGCGCTGCCACCCATCCCCGGGGGAAGAACCGCAAAGTCCCCGGAAGCGACGTTGCTCATCTCTCCACGGTAATGGCATGGGACGATTCCGGCAAAGTACCTGTCTCGGACAGTTGTACGCCCGTTACCGGGCGAGTGCCCGAAAGGCCGCCGCGAGCTGGGGTTCCACGCGCTCAGCGCGGGCCGGGCGGCGCCGTCTCCAGCAGGGTGAACGAGTGGCCGGGAACGGTTGTGGCGGAACGGCCGATCGTCGGGGATTCCCAGGACAGCAGCGGAAGCCCCGCGATCGGCACCGCGACCTGGTCCTCGCCGAGGTTGCACACCAGGGCCAGTGTGCCCCGGCGCACGACGATCCACCGCGCGGACTCGTCGTAGTCCACCGAAACGTGGGTCAACCAGGGATCGCTGAGCTCCGCACGATCGCGGCGCAGGGCGAGCAGGGCGCGATAGCACGACAGCAGCCGGGCGTGGCCCGGCTCGTCGGCTTCCGTCCAATCGAGTTTGGAGCGCAGGAACGTTTTCACATCCTGCGGGTCGGGCACCTCGCCCTCGGGCCAGCCGTGCTGGGCGAACTCCTTCTTGCGCCCGGATGCGGTGGCGGCGGCGACATCCGGGTCGGTGTGCGAGGTGAAGAACTGGAACGGTGTGCGGGCGCCCCACTCCTCCCCCATGAACAGCATCGGCGTGAACGGTCCGCACAGCACCAGGGCGGCCTTGATCGCGAGCTGGCCGTCGGTGAGATAGGCGCTCGGGCGCTCGCCCAGCGCCCGGTTGCCGATCTGGTCGTGATCGCAGGTGTAGGCCAGCAGCGCGCTGCCCGGGATCAGGCTGCGATCGATCGGGCGGCCGTGCGTGCGGCCACGGAAACTGGAATACGTTGCGGCGTGGAAGAACCCGTGCTTCAACGTGTGGGCCAGGCAGCGCAGGGAACCGAAGTCCGCGTAATAGCCCTGCCGCTCACCGGAGACCGCGGTGTGCACGGCGTGGTGCAGGTCGTCGTTCCACTGCGCGGTCAGGCCGTAGCCGCCCGCCGCGCGCGGGGTGATCAGCTTCGGATCGTTGAGATCGCTCTCCGCGATGAGCGTCAGCGGCCTGCGGACGTGGGTGGCCAGGCGCTCGGTCGCGACGGCGAGTTCGGCCAGCAGGTGGGTGGCGGTGCGGTCGACCAGGGCGTGCACCGCGTCCAAGCGCAGCGCGTCGATGTGGAAATCGCGCAGCCAGCGCACCGCGTTGTCGATGACGTACCCGCGCACGTGATCGGACTGCGGGCCGTCGAGATTGAGGCTCTGCCCCCAGGTGTTGCGGCCCTCGGTCAGGTAGGGCGCGAAGCGCGGCAGGTAGTTCCCGGACGGGCCGAGGTGGTTGTAGACGACGTCGAGGCAGACCGCGAGCCCGCGGGCATGACAGGCGTTCACGAATCGTTGCAGGCCGTCGGGCCCGCCGTAGCTCTCCTGCACCGCGTACCAGAGCACGCCGTCGTAGCCCCAGTTGTGCGGGCCATCGAAGGCGTTCACCGGCATCACTTCGACCACGGTGACGCCCAGCCCGACCAGGTGGTCGAGCCGTTCGATCGCGGCGTCGAAGGTGCCTTCCGGGGTGAAGGTCCCGATGTGCAGTTCGTAGTAGACCGCCCCGGCCTGCGGCCGACCGGTCCACGCCGCATCGGTCCACCCCGCCGGATCGAGGGTGTGCAGCGCCGAGCGGGCGTGCACGCCGTCGGGCTGGCGCGGCGAGCGGGGATCGGGCAGCACGGTCGGATCGTCGTCGAGCAGGAAGCCGTACCTGGCGCCGTTCGCGGCGGGCACGTCGGCGCACCACCACCCATCCGGCGACCGCGTCATCGAATGGACGACACCCTCCAGATCCAGTCGCACCGACTCCGGCCGCGGTGCCCAGACTTCGAACACAGTCACCGCGCCAGCATCCCACGGGCACGCCCGGTCCGCCCGATACGGACACCAGTCTCAGGCGCAGCGGCGCGTACGGTCCCGGCTTCCTGACCGGCTGGCCGGAGCCGCTTCCCTCGGTCCCGTGCAGCCACTGGGGCCGGGTCGAGCAGAGGACCGCAAAGGCGCGGAAATCTGTCGGGCTGGGGCCGTGTAGCCCTGTCCGCAATGGGCGATGCCTGTCAGAGTGAAGACGTGGGTGCCTATGCCGAGTATGTGCTGCCGCGGATCGTCAACCGGTCCTGCGGGTTGCGGGAGTTGGCTCCGCTGCGCGAGCGGGTGTGTGCCGGACTGCACGGACAGGTCGTGGAACTCGGTTTCGGTTCGGGACTGAACGTCCCGTTCTACCCGGCGGGGGTCGCGTCGGTGCGCGCGGTCGAGCCCGCCGATCTCGGCTGGCGGCTGGCGAGCGAACGCGTCGCCGCCGCCACCGTGCCGGTCGAGCGGGCCGGGCTGGACGGGCAGGCGCTGCCCTTCCCGGACGACGCCTTCGACTGCGCGCTGTCGACCTGGACGATGTGCACCATCCCCGACATCGCCGCCGCGCTCACCGAGGTGCGCCGGGTGCTCGTCCCCGGCGGGACCTTGCATTTCGTCGAGCATGGGCTTGCGCCCGACGAGAAGGTGCGGGCGTGGCAGAACCGGCTGAACCTGGTCCAGAAACGACTGTTCGGCGGCTGCCACCTCAACCGCGACATTCGCGGCCTGGTGACAGACGCCGGTTTCGAGATCCGCGACGCCGAGTCGTTCTACGGGGAGCACGCTCCCCGCTTCCTGGTCGCCCAGACGCTCGGTGTCGCGGTGTCGCCCTGAGGACTCAGACGATGCGCACCGACAAGGTGTAGGTCGCGTTGCCCCGGCTCGGCGCTACCGAGATCGTGTAGTAACCGTTCTGCGGCAAGGTGATCCGGCTCCCGGTCTCCTCGGCGCACAGCACGCGTCCGTCCGGGGCGGTGGCGCTGAACCGCGCGTTGCCCTCGACCGAGGTGAGTTCGGTGGTCAGGGTCTGCCCCGCCCGCGCCTCGAGCACGTAGGTGTCGGCGTCGCCGCGCACGACCGCTCCGCCGACCGACGCGTGATCGCTTCCCGGCGCGAACTCGATCAGCTCGACCGCGCCCGCGTTCGCGGCGCCCGCGCCGACCGTCGCGACGGCGAACGCGGGCACGAACAGCGTGACGCCGAGAACGAGCAGGCGCAGGGTGCGCAGGATGGCTTGCATGATGATCCTCGTTTCCTGGAGTGGACTCGCTCAGAACTATCCGCGAGCCCGCCTATCGGACGCTTAACAGCCGCTTGGACTCCGGAACAACGCTGGCCAGAAGGCCCTTCGAAGTATATTGGAACGAGCTGTTCAAAACTGTGCTAGCGTAAACCCATGCCACGACCCAGAACCTTCGACGAGGACCGCGCGGTGGACGCGGCGATGCACGCGTTCTGGCGCGCGGGATACGAGGCGACCTCCACCGAAGACCTCTGCGCAGCGACCGGCCTTGGCCGCAGCAGCATCTACAACACCTTCACCAGCAAGCGGGATCTGTTCGGCCGCGCCCTGCGCCGCTACATGGCGACCAAGAACGCCGCGACGTTCGACCTGCTCGACAGCGAGACGGAGGTGCGTGCCAAGATCCGCACCCTGCTGTGGCAGATCGTCGATGCCCCGGAGGAGGACCCACTCGGCTGCCTCGTGGTCAACTCGACGATCGAACTGGCCCCGCGCGACCCCGAACTGGCCGCCGTTCTCGCCACCGATTACCAGCGACGACTCGCCGTGCTGACGGACGTGTTCGAGACGGCCAGGCGCGCCGGTGAGATCGCGCCGGACAAACAACCGACCGCCTTGGCGCACTTCGTGATCGCCACGATCGGAGGGATGCGGGTGGCCGCACGCGGCGGCGCGGACCGCGAGACGCTCGCCGCCATCGCGACCACCGCCCTCGACGCCCTCTGAGACTTGTCGGCTTCGGCGACGCCCTTGCCGCGCCCTAATTTTGGATAGATCAGTACAAAATAAGGAGGTACCGATGCCCGTGGCGATCTACGTCCTGGGTCTGTCGATCTTCGCCCAGGGCACCTCGGAGCTGATGCTCGCGGGCCTGCTCACCGAGATGGCCGCAGACCTGGGCGTCTCCGTGCCGCGCGCGGGCCTGCTCATCTCGGGCTTCGCACTGGGCATGCTGGTGGGCGCGCCGGTGCTGGCGGTGGCGACACTGCGCTGGTCGCGGCGCACCGCACTGCTCACCTTCCTCGCGGTGTTCGTCGGCACTCATGTCGTCGGAGCGCTCACCTCGGAGTACTGGGTGCTGTTCGCCACGCGGGTCGTCGGCGCGTTCGTCTACGCCGGGTTCTGGGCGGTTGCCGCGACAACGGCGATCGGTCTCGTGCCGCCCACGGCGCGCGGCAAGGCGATGAGCATCGTCGCGGGCGGGCTCACTTTGGCCATCATCATCGGGCTTCCGGCGGGCACCGTGATCGGACAACAACTCGGCTGGCGCGCGGCGTTCTGGGCGGTCGCGCTGCTGTCGGCGGCGGCCGGGATCGGCGTGCTGGCGAAGATCCCCGGCGGACGGACCGACGCGCCGCTACGCCTGAGCACCGAACTGCGCACGATGATGCGCCCCGCGCTCTGGCTTTCCTATGCCACCACCGCGCTCGCGATCGCCGCCCTGATGGTTACCTTCGCCTACCTCGGCGCTCTGCTGTCCCGCACGACCGGCATGGCGGACGGCTGGATTCCGGCGGTACTCGGCATCTATGGACTCGGCGCGTTCCTCGGCATCGTCATCGGTGGGCGCACCGCCGACAATCACCCGCTGACCAGCCTGTACGTCGGCATTACCGGCGGCGTGCTCACCTCGGCGCTACTCGCCCTCACGATGGAGCACACCGTCCCCGTCGTACTGCTGTCGTTCGTGTTGGGCGCCTTCGGTTTCGGCATCAACCCGACCCTGAACAGCCGCGTCTTCACCCTCGCGGGCAACGCGCCCACCCTGGCGGGAGCCACCAACATCTCCTCGTTCAACGTGGGCATCACCGCAGGCCCCTGGCTCGGCGGCCTGGCCATCAGCGCGGGCCTCGGCTACCCGGCGGTCGCCTGGATCGGCGTGATTCTCGGCCTCGCCGCCCTCGCCGTCGTCGCTTGCAGCCACGCGCTGCACCGCAAGGAGGTTTCACGCGCGTCGGTCGACACACCTGCCCCGACCCTGGCGGAGGTGAACTGATAGCTCCGTCAGCGGCCCTGGCCCGACCATGCGTTGCTCGGGTGCGGGGCCGCTGTTGTTCGCGGCGGGAATCCAGTTCAAGCCGATCGGTCGAACTTCCCGTCACGGATGCCGGAGGCAAAGACATCCCACTGGCCCGGCGCGAAGATCAGCGCCGGGCCGGTTGGGTTCTTCGAATCGCGAACACCGACGTACCCTGCCTCGAGCCACGCAACTTCGACACATGCTTCTTGGCCGGTGCTGCGGCTCGATTTGAACCACTGCGCGCCGGATAGGTCGATGTTCACTGTTCGTAACTCCTTGCTGTCTTCCTGAGAAGGTCCCTCGACGCTTGTTCCTCCAGGGCGGCAGCCCGGAGGGACTCGTGTACTGCACGGAACTGGTTCACATCGGCGTCATCCTCGAAAAACATACGCCCGATGATGCTTTCGGTGTAGACGACGGATGGCTCCACGTAGCCGCGAGCGTCTCGCGGGAAGTCCAGAACTATGTACGGAGTTGCTACGTGGTGCCCCGGATGGCCTGCCGAATACGGCAGGATACGAACAGTCACGTTCTCACGTGTACCCATGTCAGCTGCGTGCCGTAGCTGTATGCCCATTGTGCGCGGCGATCCAACGATTGTGTGTAGCACGCTTTGGTGCAGTATGAACTCGGACCGCACAGGGCTGTAATGGCGAGTGAGGATGGACGACCGCTGTAGCCGCAGAATCACGCGCCTTTCGATGTCCGCAGCCGTCTCCGCCGGGAAAATCGGTCCCTCGATAGCTGTCGCATAGTCCTTTACCTGCAATAGGCCTGGCATGACCAAAGGTTGGTAGAAATGCAAATTCGATGCACCGGCTTCGAGCCCTAGATACGTGTTGTATCCAGGCAGAAGCAGATGCCGCGATGACTGCCACCACGATTTCGTCGCTGATTGCTGAGCAAGAGCTTTCAGCTCCTCGATCTGCGCCGCGTCGAGCCCGTACAACTCGCCGAACGCATCTACGTCGCGCAGCCTTATTTTGTCGTTCTGCCCCTTCTCGATCCTGCCGACCGAGGTCTTGCCCATTTCCATGAGCTGCGCGGCGCGCTCGAGCGTGAACCCGGCACCTTCCCGAGCCTCCCGTAATGCCCGCCCGAGTTGCCGACGCGGCAATGTCGAACCAGGCTGATCGTCCTTCCCCATCGCTCCCCTTTCCCCTGCTCGGTCCGAAACGGCCCAGATGCCGGTCCGGTTCGGACTTCGAACTACGTGTGGACCGGTCCGGGCTCTGGGCGGATGGCCGACTTCATCGGACCGCCCGTTTTCCCAGCCCGGATGCTGTTGGCCTGCAGCAACATAGCCGCATGGCCACGCGACATGAAAGCCTCTCCGCCGCCGAAGTCCGAATCCTGCGCGCGCTGAACTGCGGCGGGATGCTCACCGAACATCAGATCAAGGTGTCGGCCAGCCTCACCGAATGGAAGACCCGCCAAGCCCTGGCGAACCTCATCAACCACGACCTCATCGTGACCGGAGCCCGAAGAAACCGCTACGAAATCACCCACCGCGGCCGAAACACGCTGGCTACTTACCCACCCGAAGCGTGAAGGCCCCCGAGATTCAAGATCAGCGGCACATGATGGAGAGCCCACTCGCGAAATGCCGCAGCCATGTGCCACTCATGACATCACCAGCCCGGGTGGGCAGGAAGGGATAGGAAAGATCGTGCGTAATCAGAAGGAAGGCGGCGTGGTGGTCGCGCCGCCGAGAATCTGCGGCTCGGCCGACGTCGAGTTGGCGCACCGGCTTATGCGGCGGCACCGGGGATGCCGGGTCGATCGGTGCGCGTGGAAGTGGGTCGCCTTCTACACCTTGGTACGGCGTGGCCGGATCGTGCCACAGGAGTCGAGCCCGCGCGAACGCGCTCACCGGCGCGGTATCGCCTTCCCTACCGACCACACCGACCACCTGCCGCACGCCGACACCGCACCGGAACTCTGGACGTTCCAGCAGGTTCTGGACGGATTGCACGAGCTCGCCGAGGACCTGCGCACCGGTTCCGGCGACGGCTGCCAGCGGTGAGCCGCGTGGGGATATGGGCCCTGCTGTCGAGCATCGTGACGGTATTCGCGGGATGTGGCGCGGTGCTGCTCGGCGTCGGGTGCGTGTGGCCGACCGATCAGCCGCGCCGATTCGCTCCTCGGCGCAAACCGACTCGCTTGCAGAGTCATTCGCGCCCGGTCCGGTGGCCGGAAGCGTGGACATGCGCCGCACCCGCCCAGCCGCTGACCGTCGCCGCAGCACACCACGCCATGCAGTTACACCGCGATCACGACTGCGCCAGAAAGCGCGCCGCATTCGCCGCGTTGGTCGCCGCCGGGCGCATCACGCCGGATTCCGCACGACAACACCGCCCATGGAGCAGTCCCTCATGAATCGAACCGCAGCGGCCGCACCGGATCCGAACTCCGAGCGATTCCGCGACCTCACCGACCGCGCCACGCGAGCGGGCTACTTTCTGGTGCGCGATCCGGTGTCACCGCACGACTGGAAGCTGCTGGACGCCGAAAACGGTGACGTCGTCATCTCCGCCGCGAATCTGGAGCAGATCGAGCAGTGGCTCCATTCCTGACCGCGCACGACCCGCCGCGTCGACCCGGGCTGGCTAGCGCCTTGAAGTCGCCGCCAACGCAGCGGCCGGTGCGCACAGCACCTCGATGCCACCGGTGTGCGCGCCCAGCCGCGCCGCGGCCTGTGGCATTCGAGCCGTTCTGCCTCGGCGAGGCCCTGGGCGGCCACTGCACGAGGCCCGATGGCGTCGGCCAGGGATTGATCGAGGGGCTTCGAGCGCCGGTCAGCCGATCGGGCGTCAGCGCCGGGCGGCAGCAGCACAGGAACAGGACCGCGCGCGGTGCCAGCGCGATGACGGCGACCGGCTCGCTAGCGCTTCGGATCGGACAGGTCGGCCGGGCCCAGCGCCTTGCGTAGCGCCCCGGCCAGAGCTCGGAGTTCGTCCGGGCTGAGGCCGCTGAACCGGCGTTCGATCCCGGCCAGATAGTGCGGAGCCGCCTCCCGCAGCCGCTGCCGACCAGCCTCGGTGATGCTCACGAACGCTGAACGCCCGTCGTCCGGATTGGGCTCACGGCGCACCAAGCCGTGCGACTCCAGCTCGCCGACCAGGCGACTCACCCGCGTCCGGCTCAGCACGACCCGTTCGCCGAGATCGCTCACCCGCAGCCCCTGCGGTCCGTCGAGTTCCAGAAGGACGTCGTACCAGGTCAGTGGCAGCGCGGTGGCGCGACGTAGTTCCGCGTCCAGCTCCGGCACCAGCTTGGCGTGTACCTGAAGCAGCGCGGACCACGCGCGGACGGCCGGGTGGGAACGGCTCACGGAGTTCGGCACGAATCGAAGCATACCAGTTGCGTGCACACGCACACATATAATAGCGTGCGCACGCACATAAATTTCCCCTGAAGGAGGCACTGCCATGACCGAACTGATCACGCGCCAGGAACTCGCCGAGCAGATCGAGGCGGGTTCGGTGACCGTCATCGACGCGCTCGGCGCCGAGTACTACGCCAAAGCGCCTCTTCCCGGCGCGCTCAACCTGGTCGAAGCCGACGTGGAAACCAAAGCCCCGCAACTGCTTCCGGCAAAGGACGCCGCGATCGTCACCTACTGCTCGAATACCGCCTGCGCCAACAGCCAGCACGTGGCCACCAAGCTGGAGGCACTCGGCTACACCAACGTCCGGAAGTACCGTGAAGGCATCCAGGATTGGACCGATGCCGGACTTCCGGTCGAGAGCTGAACGCATCCGAGGGTGTCCGGCGGACGGATCCTTTCGGGCCGCCGGGCATCCGGTAGTCGGACCGCACGGATGGAACGCGGGCCTGACCGAGCGTAGAGCCGGACCGCGCTGCCGAGGGGTGGCTGGACAATGGACGGGGGTCGGTTCCATTGCCGCCGAGTTCATGTGGTGATCCGCTCGGATGCGGATTCCCCGCACCGGAGGCGTCGGGATCGAACTCCGTTACCTGGGCCTGGCGCGCCAACTGGTGAAAACCGTTCAACCGGCAGAGCAGAGAGAACAACCATGACCGACCGCGTTCGTCCCTACCGGATCGATATTGCCGAGGCTGATCTGCGTGACCTGCGCGAACGGCTCCGTCGCACCCGGTGGCCGGAGCGTGAGCCGGTCACCGACTGGTCCCAAGGTGTACCGCTGTCGTATCTGCGAGAGTTGTGCCGGTACTGGGCCGACGAATACGACTGGTCGGCCACCGAAGCGCGGCTGAACCGAATTCCGCAGATCGTCACCGAGATCGACAGCGTGCCGATACACGCGCTCCACGTTCGTTCTCCGTATCCGGAAGCCGTCCCGCTCGTCCTCACTCACGGCTGGCCCGGCTCGTTCCTGGAGTTCGAGCAAGTCCTCGGCCCGCTCACCGATCCGGCAGCGCACGGCGGCGATCCCGCCGACGCGTTCCACGTCGTCGCGCCGTCCCTGCCGGGCTACGGTTTCAGCGGTCGTCCCACCGAGCCGGGCTGGGGCATCCATCGCATCGCACATGCCTGGGCCGAGTTGACGACCCGGCTCGGCTACGAGAAGTTCATAGCCGCAGGCAGCGACTGGGGCAGCAGCATCTCCACCAGCATCGCGTTGCAGCAACCGCACAGACTGCTCGGCCTGCACCTCATCCCACCGCTGGCCGCACCGGAGCACAACGAAGCGCACCTCACCGAGGCCGAACGGCGTGCGCTCAGCGATCTCGAGGAACGCACCCGCACCGGATCCGCCTACTCGGCGGTCCACGCCACGCGCCCGCAAACTCTGGGTTATGGGTTACTGGACTCACCGGCCGCGCTGTGCGCGTGGATCATGGAGAAGGTCTGGACCTGGAGCGACCACGAAGATGACCTCGACACCGTCTTGGACCGCGACCGGGTATTGGACAACGTGATGCTCTACTGGGTGACCGCGACCGGCGCTTCCTCCACTCGCCTCTACTGGGAGAGCATCACCGAAGTCACCGAGTGGTTCACCACCGCGGTCGGCGACCAGATCAGAGTGCCGACCGCCGGCAGCGTGTTCCCCGCCGAGGTGCCCCGCCCGTCACAGCGCTGGGCAGCCAAGCGCTTCACCAACATCGTGCACTGGGGACAGCCCGCGCGCGGTGGTCATTTCGCCGCGTGGGAACAACCAGAACTATTCGTCGCCGAGGCCCGCGCCGCTCGACGAGCTTGCCTTGCCGCTCAACGGTGATCGCTCACAGCGGGAGCGGTGACCATTCGCCCTGACGGGTGCCGTTCCGTCTCCGCGCCGCGGCGAAGCGCACGTGAGGCTGGCACGCGGCCGATCGGCGATACAGGCGGCTGATCGCGGCCGGGCTGGATCCGGCGGGTCCGTGGTGTCGGCGCATCGGCGGATGCGCCGACACTGTTGCTTTCGGATTGCGGCGACATCGCGGCTGTCGGGTCGATCGCACCGGCCCACGCCGCCCGACGACGGCGCGAGCGGCCGGCGACCGGGCCGGCATCGCTGCGGGGTCACACAACCGCCGGACAGCCCGACCGCCGACCCGAACCCGACGGTGCGGAATCCGCCGATCAGCTCGCCAGGCAACCAGGGCCGAGCAGCGCCTTCAGGTCACCCATCAGTGCCGACGACGGTGAGACGCGCAGGCGCTCATCGAGTTTCAGCAGTGTGGTCTTGTGCCGGGGTGCCTGGACAATTCGCGACCGCGCACCCCGCCGGTCCACTCAGGTTCAGCAGCACCTTGAAGCCGCCGTTAACGCCGAGTCCGCGCGGTCGTCCCGGTGGGCTGCCAGCAGGTGTGTGACCTGGGGCGTGACGGTGAACCGCGCGTGGTCGACAGCACCGGCGACATCGAGCAGACCCCCGTGTCCGGCGTCAGCTCGTAGTCGACCGCAACCCCGCAGCCCATCGTCGCGTCGAGCGACAGCACGATCCGGGCGGTGGGTTTGGAAGATCGTCTATCGATGGAGGGCGAATTTCGTGGTCAGCTCGGTAAGGAAACGGACGGATTCGACCTTGTCGGCGTCAGTCAGGTGCAGGGGCCCGTTAGCCGTTCGGATCTCGGTGTCCCGGATTACCAGAACAGCGTTCCAACTATTAACGCGAGTGGCAAACCGCACCCTGTTCGAGGGATTCCTTTCGTCTGCTCGCATGTCATACACCCACACTGCATCACCCAGATCAGGCTTCTTCTCATACCCGCGCATGCCCTCTGTTGGGTCCGGCTCGTTCGGTGCCTGCAGCACGGTGTAGTAACCAACCTGGTCTTGTCCCTGAAAGAGTTCGCACCTCCCACCGCCCAGATCGGGTAGGTTGCTATCTGGGGAGAAGGGCGGGTCGGGCTGTATTTCAACGGCGTGCAGCTGTGTTGTGAAGAAGTTGATCAGTGCATCGCACAGCTCTCCCTGCGTCATGGCCGGTCGAGCCTGAGTCGAAGTAGACGACGATGAAGGTGAGGCCGGAGGCGACGACGAACATCCGGTCACTACATTCACCGCGACAGCGGCGACCACGGTTGCCAAGGCAACCCTCATTGGCCCACCGTCCAGTCGGATTTGTCGCCGTCCTTGGCCGACGCATCGCCTATCGCTTCCCGAATTCCGCCGATTCCCGCACCATAGGATGCCTTGACGCCACTCGGCCACTTGCCGTCGGGCAAACCTTTTTGATTCGCTACAATCTGCATGATATTGTTCCCCTCGATCATATTGGTCTTGGCTGCATCGGCCATACTCTTCACAACGCCGATAATGAATGTATTTGCAGCCTCCACCACTGCCACAAGATTCTTTATGAGCGAGACGGCACCCCCGACCGATATCTTGACAACATCAAGCAAGTCCTTGACGCTGCTCAACGCGGCATCTTCAACCTTCGCGATCAGGTCCTGCGTCTTTGTGGCGAGCTCGCCGTAGAGAGCCAATTCAGACGAGGCGATTCTCTCCAGGCTTCCTGCAATTTTATCGAATTCTAGCGGCAAGCTGTCCAACGGAACTTGTTGCCTGGTGCGCATTTCGCCGTACCTGACAGCTGCGTCACCTTGCCATTCGGCGGTACTGAGGACAGTGTCGCCGAAGTCGTTCCCTGCCGCAAGCAAGTTCCCCCTCAGCGTGCGCCACTCGTTTGCGATATCGATGAACTTGATTGGAACCTCGAGGTCCGGATCGAGCACATCAAGCTTATCCCAGGTTTCGCCAATAGCCTTGTTCGCTTTATCCCGCTCACTCCAGATCTGATCGACCGTATCTTCCACTGTAAGCGCCGGACCTAAATTTCCGGTTAAAGCGCCGCCATAGGCCTGCGAGCGGACAATCTCAACGAGATGGCCAGCGTATGTGTTCACCTTTTCCGGAAGATCACCGATTTCGTCCTTCTTCTTCCTGAGAAACTCAACCTTCTCGAGCAGACTTTGACGGTTGTCCACGGGGCTTGTCATATATCCCCCTCGAGCTTGACCAGCCTTCCTTTATTAGCAAGGTCTTCGGCTTCGTACGTGTCGTGCACATACTTGAGTACGCTGGCGATATCCCGGAAAACGGTGACACCTTCGGCCAGTCTATCGCGGAAGTAACCAGGGGCGGGCTGATACTTCGCCAGAGCTTCCGCGAACGTGCCCGCTTCCGTAGCAGTTATTTCGAGCTTTTGGGTCGTTCGAATCCCCGCCTCGAGGTCGTCGGCAGCTTCATTCCAATTGGTAACGGCCAATTTCATGGCGCCCAAACTAAGTGTCAGCTTGTCGGCCATCATGCCATCCTTTCATTCAGGAGTCGCAGGCGGTGGCGGTCCAGCTCGTTTTCCAGGTCAGCATCTGAATAGCGTGAGTAGTCGCCCCGTGCGGTGAACTTCGGGCGCATGGCACGTATCCCTTCTGCGCACCACAAAATTTCGTCGCCGATCTGATCGGGATGCGCGGTCGCCGCCCAGTCACTCCAGACAGCGATCGACCGCAAATGTGTGCGGTCGGCGGTCATGGTGACAGGATGGCGTCCGTGAATCGAAACTCGGCCCGATGCTTGGTACTCGCCGCTGTCGATCATGCTGCTGGACACACTGCTGTATTGTTCCCAGGTCTGCGTCTCGAGCAACACCATCAGGATCGTCCGGTGATCCGGAGTCGCCGCATCTGAGATTTCCTGCGGACTCGGCCAATGACCACCGGCGCACAGCTGCTCCGTGCGCTTCGCCACGGCAGCTCTATATGCCGCCATGAGTTCATCGCCAACCTCATGGGGCTCAACATAGCGACTCCACCGCGGGCTCATCGAGATACGGACTGGAAGACTTCCGCCGCCGAGTTCCATTGAGACGAACGATGATCCGACAGGGGGTTGACTCGAGGACAACTCGGATAGCTGGAGGCTTGCCCCAACCTGCGATGGTGGCTGCCGCTGGCGTAGGAGAGGTTCCGGCATGGGAGGAGACGGCTCCGAAACCGGCTGAGCGACGTTGGACCTCTTCGGCACAAGGGGCTCCTCGTCCCAGAATTCGTTGGGATCGTCGTAGTGGTTGTAGAACCCACCAACAGTCATAGTGGAACCTCACCTGATTCGTGCTGGAGTAAGGCGTCGCCCCTTGGATGAAGATCCACTTGCCGCCCCACTCGCATCTCCCTGCCGGTTCCCTACCCTGTCGGAACCCAACCGTCTTGTCAAACGGGCATTCCACGGTCGATGCGGTGGCGAAATGCCAAGCGAGACTCGTCATCTCGGGATAACCATCTGCTCACCTAGGGGAGTTTCACTGCCCTGCCGCATTTTCGACGCTGTCCCATTTTCGGTGGTAGCGGATCCTGGACTAGCCACCACGGATTCGGTGCCGGAGTAGGCAGATTCCGCGCAGCCGTATATCTGCCGTTTTGATCAGCTTCGTTTCGTATTGACGCCTTCGCCGGGTCCGTTGCTGTAACGCAGGGGCGAACCGGCGACGACAGCATCGTGGTCTTGGTCGAGACCGGTCAAGAACAGGTTGAATTCGGTCAGGCCCGCTTCACGGACCCGCCGATCAGCTGGCCAGGCAGCCCGGGCCGAGCAGCGCCTTCAGGTCACCCATCAGTGCCGACGACGGTGAGACGCGCAGGCGCTCATCGAGTTTCAGCAGTGTGGTCTTGTCTCGGGCGCCGACGTGCCGGATATGGACATCCGACGTGCCGGGGTGCCTGGACAAGACGCGCTTGAGTTCGCCGATCTTGTCCGGTGTGCACATGCGGGTGGTGACGGTGACCGCGAGCGGCTTGGCCACGCCGACGGCGGAGAGGTCGGGCACGGCGAGATCGTTGGCGATCAACGAGATTCGGTCGTCGCGGACCGAGACGCGCGCCTTGACCAGCACCACGGCGTCCTCGACGACGTCCATGCCGTACACCGAGTACGACTGCGGGAAGAACAACACCTCGATGCCACCGGTGAGGTCTTCCAGCTGCGCCGAGGCCCAGGCCAGACCGTTCTTGTTGATGCGCCGGTTCACCGAGGCCAGGATGCCGCCGACGGTCACCTGAGTGCCGTCCTTGATGTCGCCTTCCAGGATGGCGGGAATCTGCGTGTCGGCCTGCGCGGCGAGCACGTGCTCGACGCCGTTGAGCGGATGCCCGGATACGTACAGCCCGAGCATCTCCCGCTCCAGCGCGAGCCGGTGCTTGGACTCCCACTCGTCCTCGGGCACCTTCACGTTGAACACCGAGGTCACCGACTCGTCCGCGTCCAAGCCGCCGAACAGGTCGAATTGACCCATCGCCTCGGCCTTCTTGGTGGCCATCACGGCATCGATGGCATCCGAGTGGATCAGCATCAGACCCTTGCGCGGATGCCCGAGGGAGTCGAAACCGCCCGCCTTGATGAGCGATTCGGTGACCTTCTTGCTCGCGGCGATCGCGTCGATCTTGTTCAGGTAGTCGGAGAAGTCGGTGAACTTCGACTTCTCCTTGCGTGCCTGGATGATCGAGGCGACGACGTTCGCGCCGACGTTGCGCACCGCGCCGAGACCGAAGCGGATGTCCTTGCCGACCGAGGCGAAGTTCTGCTCGGACTCGTTGACGTCCGGCGGCAGCACGGTGATGCCGAGACGGCGGCAGTCGGACAGGTAGACCGCGGCCTTGTCCTTGTCGTCACCGACGGAGGTGAGCAGGCCCGCCATGTACTCGGCCGGATAGTTGGCCTTGAGGTAGGCGGTCCAGAACGAGACGAGGCCGTAGCCCGCGGCGTGCGACTTGTTGAACGCGTAGCCGGCGAACGGAAGGATGGTGTCCCACAGCGCCTTCACCGCGGCCTCGGAGAAGCCGTTGGCGGTCATGCCCTCGTGGAAGCCCTTGTATTCGGCCTCGAGCACCTCGAGCTTCTTCTTACCCATGGCCTTGCGCAGCGCGTCGGCCTTGCCCATCGAGTAGGAGGCGACCTTCTGCGCGATGAACATGATCTGCTCTTGGTAGACGATCAGGCCGTAGGTCTCGGCGAGGATGTCCTTGAGCGGCTCCTCCAGCTCGGGATGGATCGGCTTGATCGGCTGCCGCCCGTTCTTGCGGTCGGCGTAGTCGTTGTGCGCGTTCATGCCCATCGGGCCGGGCCGGTACAGCGCGAGCACGGCGACGATGTCGTTGAAGCCGGTCGGCTGCATGCGGCGCAGCAGGTCGCGCATGGGGCCGCCGTCGAGCTGGAAGACGCCGAGCGTGTCACCGCGCGAGAGCAATTCGTAGGTCGCGGGATCGTCCAGCGGCAGGTTGTCCATGTCCAGGTCGATGCCGCGGTTGGCCTTGATGTTGTCCAGCGCGTCACCGATGACGGTGAGGTTGCGCAGGCCGAGGAAGTCCATCTTCAGCAGGCCGATGGCCTCGCAGGACGGGTAGTCCCAACCGGTGATGATCGCCCCGTCCTGGGGCCGCTTCCACACCGGGATCGCGTCCATCAACGGCTCGGAGGACATGATCACCGCGCAGGCGTGCACACCGGCGTTGCGGATCAGGCCCTCCAGACCGCGCGCGGTCTCGTAGATCTTGGCCACATCCGGGTTGCTGCCG
This sequence comes from Nocardia sp. NPDC004168, assembly GCF_040610355.1. Taxonomy (NCBI): domain Bacteria; kingdom Bacillati; phylum Actinomycetota; class Actinomycetes; order Mycobacteriales; family Nocardiaceae; genus Nocardia; species Nocardia sp. NPDC004168. Next base: position 145,727 of record NZ_JBEXME010000017.1, read on the forward strand.
ATGAGCTCGCGGACCTCGGCTGCCTCCTTGTACCGCTCGTGATCGGGGTCCATGATGCCCGACAGCGGGATGTCCTTTGCCATGATCGGCGGCGGCAGCGCCTTGGAGATCTGGTCGGCGATGGCGAAACCGGGCTGGCCGAACTGGACGCGCGCCGAGTCCTTGATCGCGGCCTTGGTTTTAATCGTGCCGAAGGTGATCACCTGGGCGACGCGGTCGGTGCCCCACTTCTCGGTGGCGTAGCGGACCATCTCACCGCGGCGGCGATCGTCGAAGTCGATATCGATATCGGGCGCGGACGGGCGCTCCGGGTTGAGGAACCGCTCGAACAGCAGGCCGTGCGGCAGCGGGTCGATATTGGTGATGCCGAGCGCGTAGGCCACCAGCGAACCGGCCGCCGAACCACGGCCGGGACCGACCCGGATGCCGACCTCCCGCGCGTGCTTGACGAGGTCGCCGACGACGAGGAAGTAGGCGGGGAAGCCCTTCTGCTTGATGACGTCGAGTTCGAAGTAGGCGCGGGTGTAGTACTCCTCGGGCACGCCGCCGGGGAACCGGCGCGCCAGGCCACGGTCGACCTCTTTGCGCAACCAGGAATCCTGGTCTTCGCCCTCGGGCACCGGGAAGACCGGCATGCGGTCCTTGAAGGCCCACACGTCGTCGTAGGACTGGACCCGCTCGCCGATCAGCACCGTGTTGTCGCACGCGCCGGGCACCTCGGCTTCCCAGAGCGCGCGCATCTCCTCGGCGGACTTCAGGTAGTAGCCGTCACCGTCGAATTTGAACCGGGTGGGGTCCGACAGCGTCTTGCCGGTCTGCACACACAGCAACGCCTCGTGGTTGCTCGACTGGTCCTTGGTGACGTAGTGGCAGTCGTTCGTGGCCAGCGGCGGAATGCCCAGCTGCTTGCCGACGTTCAGCAACCCCTCACGCACCCGGCGCTCGATGGACAGGCCGTGGTCCATGACCTCGAGGAAGAAATTGTCCTTGCCGAAGATCTCCTGCCACTTCGCGGCGGCCTCCAGCGCCTCACGGTCGTGGCCGAGACGCAGACGGGTCTGCACCTCGCCGGAGGGGCAGCCGGTCGTGGCGATGATGCCCTCGGCGTACTGGGCGATGATCTCCGCGTCCATGCGCGCCCACTTGCCGAGCTGACCCTCGATGGAGGCCAGCGAGGAGAGCTTGAACAGGTTGCGCAGGCCGGTCGCGTTCTCGGCGACCATGGTCATGTGCGTGTAGGCGCCGGAGCCGGAGACGTCGTCGCCCTTCTGGCTCGGATCGCCCCACTGCACGCGCTTGGTGTCGAACCGCGAGGCGGGCGCGATGTAGGCCTCGATGCCGATGATCGGCTTGATGTCGTGCTTCTTGGCCGAGTTGTAGAACTCCGAGGCGCCGTACATGTTGCCGTGGTCGGTCATCCCGACCGCGTTCATCCCCAGCCGTTTCGCCTCCGTGAACAGTGGCGAGATCTTCGCCGCCCCATCGAGCATGGAGTACTCGGTGTGGTTGTGCAGATGGACGAACGATCCGGACGAGGCGGCCAAGACGGTCCTTCCTCCCAAGGTCTCGACGGGGGTTGGCTGGACCGATTCTAGGCGGGCGCACCGACTGGTTCGGAACGGCTCGCGGGCGCTCCTCGGGCACCCGGCGTGTCGGTGGGGAAGATCACCGGCGCGTCCTGGCGACTCGCCGTCTGAGCGGCCGATTTCCGCGAGTGTCGCGATCGTGCCGAATGCCGGAACACCCCGATGACTCGGCCCGTTCGGGCGACCGCCGTGTCGATCGGCTGGCGCGAGCGCCCGCGCTCGGTGGCCCGCCCGTATTCACGCCCACGGCCGCCACCATGCCGCACACGATCTCCCGGCAAGCCGCACAGCGCCCTCGGCGCGCCCCCGTTGCCGGATTCGGCCCGTTCGCGCAAGCGCTGTCTGGATCGGATGCGCACCGCGTCCGCACCACATGGCCGCCACCTGCCGCGCGCGATCGGAGCACCGCGATAATCGGCCCATGAAGTCCCCGCGCCGCTGCCCGCCATGACCACCGCGCTGGCCGTCGTGGCCGCGGCCGCGTTGATCGCCGGTGCGTTGCTGATCTGGTCGCGCACCCGCAGAGTGGTGACCACCCCCGCCGAGCGGGCGGTGCATTCGGCGCTGCACACCGCGTCGCTGGCGGCGGTTCCGCTGCGGCGCGGGCTGACCGAGGAGTCCGCGCGGGAAGCCGCGCCCCATCTGCGCGCGCTCACCGGCGCCGAGGCGCTCGCGCTGGCCGACGCCGACGGCACGGTGCTCGCCTGGGACGGGCCGCACGCCGAACTGGCCGAGTACTTCGGCGAAGCCGCCGAACGCGCCGTCGCGGGCCAGCGTCCGGTACTCGTCGCCGGACCCGGCCGCGGCGAACACGCCGGGCGCACGCTGATCGCGCAACCGTTGCTGATCGAATCCAACGGCGTGGCCGGTGTGCTCGGCGTCGTGAACACCGGGCAGCCGGGGCCGGGGCGGCTGGGTGCGGTCGCCGAAGTGGCGCGGTACGCCTGCGGGCAGCTCGAATTGGCCGAACTGGACGCGTCGCGGGCCCGGCTGGACCGGGCCGAGGTGCGCGCGCTGCGGGCGCAGATCAGCCCGCACTTCATCTACAACGCGCTGAACACCATCGCCTCGTTCGTCCGCACCGATCCCGCGCGGGCCCGCGAGCTGATCCTCGAGTTCGCCGACTTCACCCGCTACTCCTTCCGCGCCGCGGGCGAGTTCACGGTGCTGTCGGACGAGCTGCGCAACATCGAGCGCTACCTCGCGTTGGAACGCGCCCGCTTCGGCGACGCCCTCCAGGTCCGGCTGCGGATCGCGCCCGAGGTGCTCGGCGTGGTCCTCCCCTTCCTCGCGCTCCAGCCGCTGGTGGAGAACGCGGTGCGGCACGGACTGGCGGGCGCCGCCCACGGCGGCACCGTCAGCATCGTCGCCACCGACGCGGGCACCGACTGTGTGATCAGCGTCGAGGACGACGGCGTCGGCATGGACCCGGACCTCTTACGCTCCGGCGCGCTGGACGCCGTCGACACCGGGACCGGCCCCGCGGGCTCCGGAGAGGCCGCGCACGTCGGCCTGGCCAACGTCGACGACCGATTGCGCGCGGCCTTCGGCGACGACTACGGCTTGGTCGTGGAGACCGCGCCGGGCGCGGGCACGAAGGTCAGCCTGCGGGTTCCCAAATTCCGCGCGGGCATCCGGCCGTGAAACCGGCGCGCGACGCGCCCTAAGCAGGACAGCTCGCGCCCACAACGCACATCGGGCCACGAAACCGGCGCACGCAATGCCCGGACTCAGGCACGAGACCACCCATGCAACGCCCAGAAGTACGGGCCCGTGCCCACCAGGCATCCCGGCTCGAACGCGGACGCACACGAGTAGGCAGCATCACGCCGACAGCACCGGCTCGGCTGCCCAGCGCGAGCCCCTTACGATGGAGCGATTGTGACCCGCGTTACCGGCAAGCCGGCGGGCGCGCTGCGCGTGCTCGCCGTGGACGACGAGAAGCCCGCTCTGGACGAGCTGGTGTATCTGCTGCGCGCACGGGCCGAGATCGGGGAGATCCACGCGGCGGGCGATGCCACCAGCGCGTTGCGGGTGCTGCGCGCTCATCCCGTGGACGCGGTGTTTTTGGACATCAACATGCCCGGCCTGGACGGTATGGAGCTGGCGGGCATCCTGTCGGAGTTCGCCAATCCGCCCGCCGTGGTGTTCGTGACCGCCCACGACGACCGGGCGATCGCCGCATTCGATCTGGGCGCGGTGGACTACCTGCTCAAGCCGCTGCGCGAAGCGCGGCTCGCCGAGGCGGTGCGGCGGATCGCGGCGTCCCGCAGCGCGCCGCACCGGCCTGCCGCCGACGAGCGCGCCGATCCGAGCGAGGTCATCCCGGTGGAACTGGGCGGAGTGACCACGCTGGTACCGAGGTCGAGCGTGAGTTGGGTGGAAGCCGACGGGGATTACGCGCGGCTGCACACGAGCGCCGGATCGCATCTGGTGCGGATCCCGTTGTCGGCGTTGGAAGCACGCTGGCACGACGCGGGATTCCTGCGGGTGCACCGCTCGTATCTGGTGGCGTTGCGGCTGGTCACCGGGCTGCGCACGATAGGTTCCGGCACGGTGGTGTGCCTGCGGGCCGAGGGCGACGCGCAAGCGGTCGAACTGCCGGTGAGCCGAAGGCAGGTGCGTGAACTGAAACAGCGGCTGGTGCACAGGCCCCGGCAACACTGGGGCAATCAGTGACCGCGCCGCAGCGTCCGGCGCGCGAGCGCGTGGTGCTCTCCGAACGACGCGGCGCGCGGCGAGTGCGCACGAGAGTCGAGGTCGCCGAGCAGACGGAGTTCGGCGAGGCGCTCATCGGCGGCCTCATCCGCGCGCAACTCGGGCTCGCGCTGCGCGTGGGCCTGGTGACGATCGCGCTGCTGTGCGCGCTGCCCATACTGTTCGGCATCGGTTCGATCGGCTCGTTCACAGTGCTTGGCATCCGGCTGCCCTGGCTGCTGCTCGGCGGCGCGGTGTACCCGCTGCTGTTCCTGATCGGCCGGACGTACGTGCGCCTGGCCGAACGCAACGAACAGGACTTCCTCGAACTGGCCGAGGACTGACGGTGCGACCGGCCCGAATGCCTGCCGCGGCGCGGACCACGGTATCGATGCGCTCCGGTCCGACGGGCTTCGTTCGTCGCTCGGCGTATCGGTGCACCTGGTCCGAGAACACGCGCGCCGCGTTCGAGATCGGTATGTCATGACCTCCGGCACGGCCCCCGCGCTGACGGTCGCGGCGCTGATCCTCGCGGCCCTGGCGACCGTCGCGATCGGCGCGTACGGCGTGCGGCTCGCGCGCACCACCTCGGACTTCCTCGTCGCCTCCCGCAGCGTGGGGCCGCGCTGGAACGCGGCCGCGATCTCCGGCGAATACCTTTCGGCCGCCTCGTTTCTCGGGGTCGCCGGGTTGATCGCGAAATACGGCGCGGACGCGCTGTGGTACCCGGTCGGCTTCACCGCCGGATACCTGGCGCTGCTGCTGTTCGTCGCCGCGCCGCTGCGCCGCTCCGGCGCGTACACGGTGCCCGACTTCGCCGAATTCCGTTTGGGCTCGGTGCGTTTGCGCAGGCTCGCGGCCACCGTCGTGGTGCTCATCTGCGCGGTGTACCTGATCCCGCAATTCCAGGGAGCGGGACTCACGCTGCACATCCTGCTCGGGGTGCCGGACTGGGTGGGCGCGGTGGCGGTGGGCGCGATCGTGATCGCCAATGTGGTGGGTGGCGGGATGCGCTCGATCACCTTGGTCCAGGCGTTCCAGTACTGGTTGAAGCTGACCGCGGTGGCACTGCCCGCGCTGGTGCTGCTCGGGCACTTCCTCGCCGACCAACGGGAGCTCGGCGCGCCCGCACCGCCGGTGGTGTCCGAACGTACGACCGTCGACGTGACCACCGACGTGGTGGTGCGGGTCGGTGCACCGCAACAGGTTTCGATCACGGGAACCATCGACGAGCACGCCGTCGACGGCACGGTGCCGCTGACGCCCGGCACGCACGAACTGGCGGCGGGGACGCGATTGGTGCTCGAGGCCGGAGCGGCGGTGCCGGTGGTGGCCGGCGCCCCCGCCGACGGCGCGGGCTGGCTGACGCCGGGCGGCGGACTCGGCGGTCCGCATCCCAGCTACCAGGTCTATTCGCTGATCCTGGCGACCTTCCTCGGCACCATGGGCCTTCCGCACGTGCTGGTGCGCTTCTACACCAACCCCGACGGGCGGGCCGCGCGCACGACCGCGCTCGCGGTGATCGGCCTGGTCGGCCTCTTCTATCTGTTCCCCGTCCTACTGGGCGTTTTCGCCCGGCTGTACGTGCCGCAACTGCTGATCACCGGAACCTCCGACGCCGCGGTGGTGCTGCTGCCCGGGTCGGTGGTCGCGGGGCTGCCTGGTCAGCTGCTCGCGGCGCTGGCCGCGGCGGGCGCGATCGCCGCGTTCCTGTCCACCTCGTCGGGACTGCTGGTGAGCATCGCGGGCGTGCTCAGCACCGACATGCTGCGCGGGCGCATCCGGGACTTCCGCACGGCCGCACTGGTCGCGGGCTCGGTACCGCTGGCGTTGTCGCTGACGGTGGTGTCGCTGGATCTGTCCCGCACCGTCGGCCTGGCCTTCGCCGTGGCCGCCTCCACGCTGTGCCCGCTGCTGGTCCTTGGCATCTGGTGGCGCGGGCTGACCGCGACGGGCGCGGCGGCCGGTCTGGTCGCGGGCGGGCTCGCGGCGGGCGCCGCGACCGCCGTCTCGGTCACCGGCGGCTTCTCCGACGACGTGGCGGGCGGCTGGCCCGCCGCGTTGCTGAGCTATCCCGCGGCGATCAGCGTGCCGCTGGCGTTCGCCACCATGGTGCTGGTGAGTTCGTTCACCCGTGGGCTCGGCGCGAGGACGGTGAGCCGGATCTTCGTCCGGATGCACGCGCCGGAGCGCTTGGGCATGGGCGCTGACCGCGAGCGCAGCCTGCGTTCGGACTGAGCGGGCCCGCGCCGACCGTTCGTCGCGCCGTACCGACCGCTCACCGCAGATTCGGACACCTTCACGGAGTGACCCACACCACAGCCTACTGGTGGCCCCTATCCCTGGCTTACCGTCCTCGAGAAGTAAGCCACGTCACTTGGTAGGACCATCATGACCAGTACCGAACTCGACGACACCGCAGGGCGGCGAGCGCCGAGCGCAGCAGAATTCGCCGAAGTCCAGGCGAGCCCCCAATTCCAGGAACTGCGAACGCGATTGCGCCGCTTCGTATTTCCGATGACCGCGCTGTTCCTGCTCTGGTACCTCGGTTATGTCCTGCTCGGCGCCTACGCGCACGACTTCATGAGCCGCCCCGTCTTCGGCGAGATCAACGCCGGATTGCTGCTCGGCCTCGGCCAATTCGTCTCCACCTTCGCCATCACCGCGCTGTACGTCCGGTTCGCCAACCGGGAACTCGATCCGCGCGCAGCGAAAATCCGCGGCTACCTCGAGGGAGACCGGGCATGAACACCGTGCACACCTACGCCGCGGCGGCGACCGTCGGCAACCCGGTCGCCAATATCGCCATCTTCGGCGTCTTCGTCGCGATCACGATGATCGTGGTGATCCGCGCCAGCCGGAACAACGCCACCGCCGCCGACTACTTCACCGGCGGGCGCGGCTTCTCCGGTCCGCAGAACGGCGTCGCCATCGCGGGCGACTACCTCTCGGCCGCCAGCTTCCTCGGCATCGCGGGCGCCATCGCGGTCTACGGCTACGACGGATTCCTCTACTCGATCGGATTCCTGGTCGCCTGGCTGGTCGCGCTGCTGCTGGTCGCCGAGATGCTCCGCAACACCGGCAAATTCACCATGGCCGATGTGCTGAGCTTCCGGCTGAAGGAAGGCCCGGTGCGCACCGCCGCGGCATTGTCCACGCTGACGGTGTCGCTGTTCTACCTGCTCGCGCAGATGGCGGGCGCGGGCGGGCTGGTCGCGCTGCTGCTGGATGTCACCGACAAGACCGGGCAGTCCATCGTGATCGCCGTCGTCGGCGTGCTGATGATCGTGTACGTCCTGGTCGGCGGCATGAAGGGCACCACATGGGTGCAGATCATCAAGGCCGTGCTGCTGATCGTGGGCGCGGCGCTGATGACCGTCATGGTCTTCGCCAAGTTCGGTTTCGACTTCTCCGAGATCCTCGGCTCCGCGCAGAAAGCGGTCTCCGGTTCGGCGAACAAGGCCGTCGCCGCACGCGACGTGCTCGCACCCGGCGCGCAGTACGGCGGCAGCGAGACCTCGAAGCTCAACTTCCTCTCGCTGGGCCTGGCGTTGGTGCTCGGCACCGCGGGCCTGCCGCACGTGCTGATGCGCTTCTACACCGTGCCCACCGCCAAAGAGGCGCGACGCTCGGTGGTCTGGGCCATCGGCCTGATCGGCGCGTTCTACCTGTTCACCCTGGTCCTGGGCTACGGCGCGGCGGCGATCGTCGGGCCCGATCGCATCCTCGCGGCCGCGGGCGGGCAGAACTCGGCCGCGCCGCTGCTGGCCTTCGAACTCGGCGGCGTGGTGCTGCTCGGGGTGATCTCCGCGGTCGCCTTCGCCACCATCCTCGCGGTGGTCGCGGGCCTGACCATCACGGCGTCGGCGTCGTTCGCCCACGACATCTACGCGAATGTCATCAAGCGCGGGAAAGCCGGTGAGCGCGAACAGGTCCGGGTCTCCCGGATCACCGCCGTGGTGATCGGCATACTGGCCATCGCGCTGGGCATCCTGGCCAACGGCCAGAACGTCGCCTTCCTGGTGGCGCTGGCGTTCGCGGTCGCGGCGTCGGCGAACCTGCCGACCATCCTGTACTCGCTGTTCTGGCGGCGGTTCAACACCACCGGCGCGCTGTGGAGCATGTACGGCGGCCTGATCTCGACGATCGTGCTGATCGTGTTCTCCCCCGCGGTATCCGGCAGCAAGACCGCCATGCTGCCCGGTTCGGACTTCGACTGGTTCCCGCTGTCCAACCCGGGCATCGTTTCCATCCCGTTGGCGTTCCTGCTCGGCATCATCGGCACCTTCGTGGGAGGCAAGACCGAGGACCCGGCCAAGGCCGCGGAGATGGAAGTCCGCTCGCTCACCGGCGTCGGCGCCGAGAAGGCGGTGGTGCACTGAGCACTGCCCGGCATTCCTCGTCCCCTCTGTTCTTTCGTTAGGAGATCTCGCGTGACCAGCGCAACCACCGATGACCGCGACACCACCGCCTACCCGCCCGCCGCGGAGTTCGCCGCCCAGGCGAACGCGAGCGAGGCGCTGTACGACCGGGCGCGGTCCGATCGGCTGGAGTTCTGGGCCGAACAGACTCGCAGGCTGCACTGGGAGCAGCCGTGGACCCAGGTGCTGGACTGGAGCGGGGCTCCGGTGGCGAAATGGTTCGTCGGCGGAAAGCTCAACGTCGCCTACAACTGCGTGGACCGCCACGTCCTGGACGGACACGGCGACCAGGTCGCCATCCACTGGGAAGGCGAACCCGGCGACTCACGCGCCATCACCTACGAACAACTGCGGGACGAGGTCTGCCGGGCCGCCAACGCGTTCACCGAACTGGGCCTGGTCGCGGGCGACCGGGTGGCGATCTACATGCCGATGGTGCCGGAAGCCATCGTCGCCATGCTCGCCTGCGCTCGCCTCGGGCTGACCCACTCCGTCGTCTTCGCCGGATTCTCCCCCACCGCGTTGCGCCAGCGCGTCGACGACGCCCGAGCCCGCCTGGTGATCACCACCGACGGGCAGTGGCGGCGCGGCACGGCAGCGCCGCTCAAGGCCGGGGTGGACGAGGCATTGGGTGACGGGCCATCGACCGTCGAGCATGTGCTGGTGGTGCGCCGCACCGGCATCGAAGTCCCCTGGACCGAAGGCCGCGACCTGTGGTGGCACGACACCGTCACCACCGCCG